>DHGK01000280.1:183-10524 GCA_002402755.1 Planctomycetes bacterium UBA4800 | reverse complement strand
CCGAGGAGGGCGATGATCTCCGGCACGGCGGCCTCGGCGGAAAGGCTGAGGTCCACGGCACGCCGCGTCGCGCTTCCTGCGCCCGCGGCCGCAGGCGTTGCAGATCGCGAGCGCATCGAGCCCGAGATCGCGGCTTTGATCCCTTGTCCCGCGACGTGCGCGTTTTTGACGACGAGGGTCCCGGCGCCGATTTCCGCCGAGGCCAGAACAGCGAGCGAGATCTCTTTCTGCGAGAGATGGATGGGCTCGCCGGCGGAGGTCCCCTGCGCGCGCGGCCAGAGGAGGTCGAGGTCCCGGACGTTCCCGTCGAGCCGCACTTCGAATTGCGTCCCGGCGAGGCCCTTCGCGGAAAGGCCCTCGAGCGACAGGGGCGCCGTCACCGCGAGCGTTCCGGCCGCGCTTCCTCCGGCGCGAGCGCCTTCCGGCGCGGCCGCCCGAGGTTTGATGAAGTCGAAGGCTCCGGGCAGGTCGAAGGACCAGGCGAGATCGAGCGCCGCATCGCCTCCGCCCCCTTTCCGCGGCATCTTGCAGACGACGCGCTCCAGTTTCCCGAAGCCCGCGTCGAGGTCGGCGGAGAGATCGAGCCCCTCCTCCCGCGACGCAACGTCGATTCGCCCTCCCAGCGGTTTCTCGGGCACGCCCACACCGGCAAGCCTTGCGACAAGGGCGCGGTACGGTCGGAGGTCGAGATCCTTGACCTCCGCGCGCGCCGAGACCGATGGCTCCGCTCCGGGATCCGCGAGGCCCGCGGCGACGGCATCGACGCGGAAGCCGCCCGGCGCGCCGCCTTCCTCGCGAACGACGCCGCTCGCCTCGATGCGGGCCTCGGCGCCCTTCACATCGATCACGGCATCGAGGCCCTCGACGCTGGAAGCCGTGCCGAGCGCCGCGTCCTTGTACGCCACGAGCCCCTGCCGGACCACGATGTGGATCTCGCGCGAGAAGCCCCGGCCTCCGGCGGAAGAGCCGCCGGAGGACGCGCCATCGTCGGCCGGCGCCGCCCCTCTCGGCGGCCGCGCCTCCTTGCGTTCGCCGCCGAGGCCGTCGAAGTTGAACCGTCCGCCGGCGTTCCTCGACAGCCGGACGATCGGCTCGTCGACCTCGAGGCGAAGGACATTTTTCGACGCGAGGAGGTCAAGCAGCCCAAGCCCGATCACGGCCCTCGGGACGCGCACGAGGTCCTCGCTCGCCTCGTCCGGCGCCGGCGACGCCACGCGAAGGTCGCGGATCTCCTGGCTTCCGAACCAGGAGAACGCAACCGATCGGATCTCGACCTTCGTGCCCAGCCGGGCTCCCGCCGCTCCCGCGATCCGGTCCCGCACGAAACCGATCGAAAGGATGGCGGGCAGAAAGACGACGAGGAGCCCGAGCGCGAGGAGAAACACGGCTCCCCCTCCGAGGATCCACCTCCGCCGGCGTCTCTTCTTCGGCGCGATGGCGCCGGGCATGTCATCGGTCGGCATACGATTCATCATCGTGCGGCGGAAAATGTCGGAGTCAAGGAAAAGCGCCTGTAATTCCGGCGCCTGTCCCTGCCGGAGACCGCCCGAAGGGACGATCGGCGCGGGCGGCGGGCGGCGTTGCCGTCCGCCTGCGCGCATCGACGACCGTTGCCTCGCCTATCGATGGTGTGATATGTTTGCCATGTCGGCCCATGGCCGCAGGGAGACGAGTTCCATGCCGAGTTCATTGCGCTGTGCTCTGGTGCTGTCGCTGTTCGCTGCCGCGTTCTCCGTTCCGGTGTGTGCCGGCGACGCCGTGCCGACGGCCAAGGGTATCGGCCTCACCGTGATACCGCTTGCGCCCGAGGACCTCGATGCGATGCAGCGGGCGACCGGACGCCGGATCGGGGTCGTGGTCACGAACGTCGAGGAGGGCTCGGCAAGCGCCAAGGCCGGCCTGAAGGAGGGCGACATTCTGCTTGCGCTCGGCGACAAGGGCGTGGACTCCGAGAAGGCTGCCGACGACGCGCTCGCCGGCAAGTCAGGCGCCCTGGACATCGGCATCTTGCGCATCACGGACGAGGGGAACGCGGAATCCATCCGCCTCACGATCGAGCTGCCGGCCGCGGCGCCGGCACGCGATGGCGCGAAAGACGCCGCCGGCGGCGACGCGAAGCCCGCCGCCGGCAGGGCGGAGATCCAGGCGAAGCTCACGGCGCTCGAGGATGCGCACAAGGCCGGCATCCTGAGCAACGAGGAATATGCCGCGAAGAAGCTCGAGCTCCAGGCCGAGCTGAGCCGCCTGGAGCCGCCGCCCGATCCCGAAGTCCGGAAGAAGCTCACGGCGCTCGACGACGCGCACAAGGCCGGCATTCTCAGCGACGAGGAGTACTCCAGGAAGAAAGCCGCTCTTCTGGGCGCCGGGGCCGCTCCGGACGCCACGCCCGCCTCGGCGCCTGCGCCCGCGGCCAAGGAGCCGCTGATCCCCGCCACGAAGTCGAAGGTGTTCCGCCACGCGATCGGCTTCGAGTTCGTCCACCCGGCGGACTGGTCCGTCAAGGAGCAGGGCGATATTCTCGTCCTGACGCCGGCCGATCCGGCGACGGGCCCTGAGGGAGCGCTCGAGATATACCTGATCACGGGAGAGCGAGTCGACACGGAGGGCATCACCCGGCCCGATGACGCGCGCGTGACCGAGTTCCTCGATGCACAGGTCAAGCAGATCGCGCCCGCATTCGAACGGACCGGCCGGCCGGGCGCCATCGATACCTCTTCGGGAAAGGCGGTCGTGCTCGACTGGGCCGCCAGGAATCCCAACGGCCAGGAGCTGCTGGCGCGCTGCTACGTGAACATCATCAAGGGCAACGGCGTGACGCTGACCGGCATCGGCATCAAGGACAAGATCCTGGCCCGCGATCCCGTCCTGCGCCGCATGTTCACGTCGTTCGGCATGAAGTCGGGGAAGCAGGACGCCGCGCTGGTGGGGCAATGGTCGCTCTCGGGCACGACATCGCTCACGAACTGGTCCGTCTACGAGGACTCGTGGTCGCGGGCGAAGATGGTCGCGGACTCGCACACGAACCTGACGCTCGCCGCCGACGGCCGGTGGACGAGGCTCTACGAGTCGCAGATGCTCGCGGGCGGGGCCGGCATCTGGATAGAGAGCAACGACCGCAAGGTGAGCAAGGGCACGTGGTACGCCGGCGACGGCGTGCTCTACCTGGTCACGGACGACGACCTCTGGGAGACGTACAAGTACAAGATCGAGGGCGCCGGTGCGGGCCGCCGGATGCGGCTCGCGTCCGAGAAGCTCGGCACGCTCTGGAAAGAGGCGCGGTAGGCGCGCCGTCCGCCCCCGAACCACGCACAACCCGCCGCTCCATGTCAGCCCCTCCGGCCCAGTCGGCGGTCATTCCTTCGCTGCTTGGCGCGTGGCGATGGGGACATATCCCGCCTCCAGGCCCGGCGGCGGAGCGACGATCAAGGCCGGGTCGATGTCCGCCAGCTTTCCGATCGCCGGCGGCGCCAGGTAGTCGCGGTCCTTCCTCCAGCTCCGGTGGAGTTTCTCCACGCGCGCCTGCATGGCCTCTCGCTCCTGATCCGTCAGGTCGGCGTTGAGCAAGGCCGGCTGGTCGGCGAAGCGATACCAGTAGTAGGTCACCACGCTGCCGTCGCCCAGCTCCACCTGAAAGGGTCCGGCGGCGGGGCCGGGCTTCTTCCAGCAGCTCGCCGCGTCATCGGGAGTGACGTAGGGCTCGGGAGGCTCGTCGCGGGACCGCTGAAAGCGATACCGGACGAGGCCGGTTTCGGCCGGAACGTCCTCTGCCCGCACCGGAGTCCACTCGGCCTTCTGCTTGTCGTTCGTCGCCAGGCGGTAGTACTCGGGCAGCGTCACGAGCGGACCTTCGCGGGAGTCGTCTTTGGCGGCCGGCCCGTAGTTCCACCTGTATCCGAAGGTGTTCGCATCAAGGGCCATGGGCGTCGCAAAAGAACTCCAGGCGACCGGCGCTCTCTTCTCCTTGGCCGTCGCGGGCGTGTAGATCCTCCACGTCGCCCCTCCTCGTCCGGGGAAGCTGTGCACGCAGGCCCCGGCGGAGTCGATGGCGCCGCCGGCCGGCGGGCCGCCTTCGAACCACGCCTTCACGCCGTCCCACAGCGCCTTCCTGCTGTAGGAGGTGACGCGGTGCACCACGACCGAATCATCTCCCGGCCCGCGGGGGAAGAAGGTCCTGGCGATCCGCGCGTAGGTCTCGCCCTTCGCATCGACGGACTGGACGGCGGGGACGTACTGGGTTTCCATCTGCAACGCCCGGTTCGGCTGGGAGGGGCGAGCGTCCAGGAACATCCCGGCCAGGCGGGGCTCGTCCACCGTCGGACGGGACCAGAAATACGGTGTGAAGAACGCGACCGGGCCCTTGAAGTTCGCCGTGTTCAGGAAGAGGGTCCAGCACTGATCCCCGGTCGGAACGTTCTTCCCGGCGGTCGTGGACTTGGCCTCGGCGAGCGGGAGCGGCAGGTAGCCGTAGCCGAAGAGCTCGCCGCAGGTGCCCTGCTTCAGGTTCAAGCCATCCATGGGCCACAGCAACCAGGGGCTGAGCTGCGCAACGCCGTACTTGCCTTGCGGACGCTCCCAGCTCCTTCCCTTGCCGGCGCCGGGGCCGTTGGCCCACTCGACGAAATCCCGGGCCACCCCTCCCATGATGAACTTCGGCGTTTCGGTGGCAAACCGGGTGTCGCGCCACCAGCCCAGTCCGCCTTCGATATCGGAGTACATCTTCTCCAGCGGCTTGGGTTCGTCGTACCGGGCGAACATCCAGGTGCCGAAGAGGCCGGTCTGAAAACGGTTTCCCGGATACTGCTGCACGAGCGGCCAGGCGGCGACGTACATGGAGAAACCGGCGTCGTAGGATTCCGGGACCTTCTCGTTGGGGACGAGCAGGTACCCGGCCATCTCCCCTTCCTCGACCTTGTCGGCGGCGCCGGCCGCGGCGAGCCGGAGCATCGCCTCGCCCATTGCCTCGCCGATGAGGTAGTACGTTTCGGCGTTCGAGTTCCAGTGGTAGCCCTGGCCGCTGGGCGACTCCTCGGCCGGGCGCCAGAACGCCCTCGTGCCCACGAACGCCACGTTTCCCTTGAACTCCGCGTGCTCGGCCACGGCGGCCTGCGCCTTCATGAGCGACAGCGCGCGGGGATGCGTCTCCCCCGGGCCGTTCATGCCGGTTTCGGCGATGACGAACGGCAGCGCGGGGGCGCCGAGGTCCTTGCGCATGTCGCGGATGAAGCAGGCCATGTTGCGCTCGTACTCGGCGTTGAACTTGTCGTTGATCCGATCGTTCCAGCCCTGGTGCCAGCCGAAACCGGAGAGGACGTAGCTCCCGTCGCTGCCCGGCACGAGCTCCTTGATGCCGGCGAGCGCGGCCTTCGTGAGCGCGAGGACCTCGCGATAGTACTTGCCGATGATCCCCGGGTCTTGCGCGATGGCGGCGTCCGTCTTCTCGCCGAGCGAATACGGCGGCATGCCCGCGCTCGGCGGGCGGAAATCCACGGCGAGGCTCTTGCCGCCCCAGGCGCATTTGATGAGCACGACCGGCTCGTCGAACGCGTCGCCGGCCACCCACCCGAAGCCGAGCTCCGGGCCGATGGCCTCCTTGCGGGCGCCGTAGCCGACCGTGAGCGGCCCCTTGCGATCGAGGTAGGAGATCCACACGTCGTCGCGCGTGCGCCACTGCCCGGCGGAATCCACGAGCGGCGCGAAGCGTGCCGCCGTGGCCGCGTCCTTCACCAGGAATTCGAGCGACCCCTTGCCGCCGTTGCGGTTCGGGTCGGCCTGAATTCGGCCCGCGCCTTCCATGTTCGACTGGCCGGCGAGGATGAAGACCCGCACCGGCTTCGCGGCCGCCGCGGCGGAGAGGTCCGCCGCCAGCGCGACGGGAAGGAATACGGCGATGAGTTGCACGGCTCGCTTCATGGTTCGACCTCGCTGGTTCTCGCGTTGCCTGTCGATGCGGGACTGTTCGTTCGCCGGAGCCATTGTAAACGATGGCGCTTCGCGTGCGGAGGGGAACCGATTGACCGCCGGCCTGCGATGGGCCGCGTCAGAAGAACTCCAACCGCACCGGCCCGACGAGGCCCGAGGGCTGCAGCGCGTCCTCGGACGCGACGCCCTGGAACGCCTTGAGCGTGCGCGCGCCGCGCTCGTACTGCAGGTTGCTCCTTGTGATCCGCTGCTCGGGCGGCAGGCCGGCGTCGCCCACCAGCCGGTTCGCCCAGGTGTTGGTGACCTCGATTTCCAGGTCGTTCCCGCCCGCCTTGAGCGCGCCCGTCAGCTCCGCCTGCCACGGCGCGGTCCAGACGATTCCCAGGTCCTTGCCGTTGAGCCGCACCCGCGCGAGCGCGGCCACCGCGCCCAGCCGCAGGACCGCCTTGCGTGCCGCCTCCTCCGCGCCGACCTCGAACGCCTTACGGTAGGTCGCCGTGCCCGAGAAGTGCTTGATGCCGCCCTCGGGATGCTCCGTCCAGTCGATCAGCTTCTCGAAAACCACCCGTTCCGGCGCGCCGCGCCCGGCCTGGAAGCGCACGTCCCACGCGCCGGACAGCTCCCGAGTCGCCCCGGGGATCGCCGCGTTTCCGGCGGCGAGCCTCGGCGTTCCCGCCTTCCTGAACACCACGAATACCGACCCGTGCTCCGGCAGGTCGAGCGTGACGCGCGCGCGGTTGTCATCGGTCGCCTGCCAGGGGACTTCCGTGTCGATTGTGCCGCTGACCGGATCCCACCGTTCGGGTTGCATGCCGCTCACGCGGAAGACGCACTCGGCCTTGCCCGTACCCGCCACGAAGTAGATGTCCGTCCCGCCATCGCGGCGGTGCGTGTACTCGAACGGCCCTTCGAAATCGGGCGCGAGTCGCTTCGCATGCAACGCCGTCGCCAGCGTCGGCGAGCCGGCCCACAGCGCCTCGCCCAGCCGGCGCACGTCATCGGACGCTCCGGCGAGTCCCGCCGTGCGCTGCGGCGTGCGCGCACCGAAGACCACCGTCGCGCCGGCGTTCTTCAACGCCTCGATCGTGCGCAGCGCGGCAAGCGACGCGTGCCCGTCTTCCAGATCCACCGCCAGCACGCGGTACGTCATGCCGTCGGGCAGCACGATGTCGCCGTCCTTCACGCGTGCCCGTTCACGCAGCGCCTCGGTGTTGATCAGGTCATAGCCGTGCCCCGGCGGCAGCGCCGGCGCGGCCGCGGCGCTCCAGCCGGCGGCGGCGCGCCCCCAGGGCCGATACGGCACGTCGCCGACATACACGCAGACGTCCGCAACAAAAAGCCCCTGCCGCAGCAGGTGCTGGCAGCGGCCGAGATACGTCACGAACGGCGCCGCCTGCTCGAACCATGTCACGTTCGGGTTGATGTGCGTGCCCGCGAAGTACTCGCTGCCCGGCATCCCGAATTTCTTCGGCGAGCAGGTGAAGGTGTGCCAGACGAAGTGGTTCACGCCGTCGATGAACGACTCGTCGCCGCAGCGCTTCAGAACTGCGGGACAGGGCGTCCAGTGGCGCGTCATGTGCGTGAAGGCCTCGGCGGCGGCAAGCCGCGTGCCGTAGATGTGCGCGGCGTTGGCCGGCGCCCGGCTGAACTGCCGCCCGCGCCGGTCCGGGTTGCCCGTGTACCAGAACTCGCCCTGCGGCATGTCCGTGCGGGCAAGGAACGCCAACTGGTCCGCCTCGCCGAAAACCGCGGGCGTGCGCACCCACGGCCCGCCGGACTCGGCGTGCCATTTCAGGCCGTTCGCGCGGCTCAGGCGCATCAGCGTGCCGTAGAAGTTGTCCCGGAAGCACTCGTTGCGCGCTCGCCGGTAATCGGTCACGAACGCGCGCGACGCCGCCTCGCCGTTGACCGTGAGGCCCGCCAGCACCGGCAGCCACGGCCGGATCTCGTAACCCCGGTACCTCGCGAAATCCCGTTCGAACGCCCCGGTCCAGGTCGGCACCGCGCCCTCCCAGCTCACGCTGTAGAAGTGCGTCAGCGTCCGGCCGGCCAGCGGTCCCGCGTCCGCGATGATCGCCTTGCCCATGCGGTTGAAGTGCCCCTCGACCGCGCGGGGATCGAGCACGTCCACGTCGTACTCGTGGCCATCGATCGTCGTGCAGCCGAAGCGCACGAGCGCCCATTGCCCCTGCGGAACCTCCCACGCGAGCCGTCCCCGGGCATCAACCCGGCCCGTCAGCTCCACGATCTCGAGCGCCGGGCGGGTGTCGATCTCGCTGCGGCCATCGAGCCGCTTGCCCGACAAGGATTCCATCGTGTACACGCCGTCGCCCGCGTTCAGCCACTCTCCGGAATCCCCGATCGGAGCCCCGCCGTAGTTGACGGCGAAGGTCGCGACGTCCCAGTAGTGGGTTCGGTCCGGCTGGTTCAGCGCCATCTCAAGGCGCGCGCCTCCCGCCAGCGGCACACGCTGGAAGATGAGGCGCTTCGGCGCGTCGGCGCCGACCTCCCACGGCCCTTTCAGCGCGCCCGCGCAACTGCTGAGGTTGACGCTCACCTCCAGCCCGACGCGCGCGGCCTCCCTGATGGCGAACGCCAGCAGCTCGCGCCACTCCGCGCTCATGAACCCGATCGCCGGCGGCGGCAGGACGACATGCCGGGTGTCGTCATGATACCCGCGCGCGTCGAACATCAGCAGCCCGCCGAAGCCCACCCGGCGCATGGCCTCGAGGTCGCTCGTGATGGTGTCCTTGTCCACATGCCCGTTCAGCCACCACCAGTAGGCCCACGGCCGGTCCATCACCGGGACGTCCCGGAAGTTCTCCTCGAGCGTGGCTGCCGCCGCGCCCCAGGCGGCGCACACAAGCAGCACGCCGAACATCCACCCTCTTCTCATGCCGCCCCTCCATCGCATCGCGCCGCGCAGGTCCTGCACCACATCCATCAGATGATGTGCGATCTAGTGGCGAGTGCAAGCCGCCGCCGCGCGGGCGTGTGCTTGATGTCGCCCTCGAAGGCGGAGACAATGTGGGTGCGCGGCGTGTGGGGGCACGGCGAAGGACCGACGAGGACGACGATGCGACGCAAGAACATTGCTCTCCCGGTTGTCCTGGCGGCGCTGGTCGTGCCGGTTGGAATCCTGCACGCCGGCGTCAAGATCACCGCCGGACACGTGCCCAACGAGGAAGCGACGGCCGCATTCGCCTTCAAGGATGTGCCGCGGCCGGTGCACGGCGACGCGGCGACCGGCGCGAAGTTCGCGATCGTGGACGGCAGGCGGGATGCCAACGGCGCGGAGCTCGACGCGCTCCACGATGGCAAGCTGCCCGCGGGAGATGACGAGCCGTCCGCGAACTTCTTCTTCTCCGCCGGCACGGACGGCGGCAGGCTGCTCGTCGATCTCGGCACGAAGATCGACATCACGCACGTCAACACGTACTCGTGGCATTCCGGCACGCGCGGGCCGCAGGTGTACACGCTGTACGGAAGCGCGGGGGATGCGCCGGGCTTCGACATGCGTCCCGCGGGGCCGACGGATCCCCGGAGCTGCGGCTGGACGCTGATCGCGGCGGTCGACACCCGGCCCAAGGAGGGCGGCGGCGGAGGCCAGCACGGCGTCAGCATAGCCGGCGTCGACGGCGCTCTGGGCGCGTATCGTTATCTCCTGTTCGCCGTGTCCCGGACGGAGGCGGCGGACTCCTTCGGGAACACGTTCTGGAGCGAGATCGATGTCCTGGACGCGGCCTCGAAGGATGCCGCTCCCGTCTCGGCGCCCGTTGCGCGCCGCGAGGTCGTCGAGGCCGCCGATGGCGCCTTCCGCATCGCGATCGACACGACCGACGCGCCCGATCTGTCGGAGTGGGTGCAGAAGGAGCTGGCGCCCGTCGTCAAGGAGTGGTACCCGAAGATCGCGGCGATGCTCGCAAGCAAGGACTTCAAGCCCCCCGCGGCGGTCGCCATCACGTTCTCGGGCACCATGCGCGGCGTGGCCGCGACGGGCGGCTCGCGCGTGACCTGCGCGGCGCGCTGGTACAGGAGCAACCTGAAGGGCGAGGCCAAGGGGTCGGTCGTCCACGAGCTCGTGCACGTCGTCCAGCAGTACGGCCGCGCGCGCGGCGGCGCCCGCCCGCCCGGGTGGCTCGTCGAGGGAATCGCGGATTACATCCGGTGGTTCAAGTACGAGCCCGAGACGCGCGGGGCCGAGATACCGCCGGGGCGCGCGGCACAGGCGCGGTACGATGCGAGCTACCGCGTCAGCGCGAACTTCATCGACTGGGTCGTACGGACGCACGCCCCGGATCTCGTCAAGACCATGAACGCCGCCCTGCGCGAAGGCAGGTACCGCGAGGACCTGTGGAAGGAGTTGACGGGCCGCACGCTCGAGGAGCTCGGCGCGGCGTGGAAGGAGAGCCTTGCGAAGGG
>DHGK01000280.1:0-170 GCA_002402755.1 Planctomycetes bacterium UBA4800 | reverse complement strand
CGGAGACCCGCTCGTGCGCGGTGCTCAGTATCTGAGAACGAGTGCTTCGCCCTTCTTCAGTGTCAGCGTCACCTGCGGGCCTTCCCCCAGAGCCTCCCCGCTCAAGGCGTCCGCCACCGCGCCCTTCCTGCCGGCGTCGATGCGAAGCGGCCCCGATTCGTGCGCCTGCA
>DHGK01000286.1:26631-28825 GCA_002402755.1 Planctomycetes bacterium UBA4800 | reverse complement strand
GGCGTGGTATCGGGAGCCTCGGATATGACAACGACAGGGTTGCGAAAGAAGGCCAAGGAGCAACTGGACCTGCTGTCCCCGGCGAAGGTGCGCGTGGCCGCGGACTTCCTCATGTACCTGGCCGGCTCGAAGAGCGTGAATGCGGTTGCGAAACTGGTCAAGCTGCGCAGATTCGAGCGGGAGCTCGTCGAGGCGGAGCGGCAGGTAGCCGCGGGATTGGTCGTACCGGCGGAAAACCTCCGGCGCAAGTACAAGCCTCATGTATAAGGTCGTACTCGCCGAGAAGGCCGCACGTTTCTTCGAAAGGGCCGATGCGCCCCTGCAGCGCCGGCTGGACCGGTGCTTCGAGGTCCTGCGCGTGTCGCCGTTTCTCCATCCGAACATCCGGCGGCTCAGGGGACCGTTCGCGGGCTACGTACGATTCCGCGTGGGAGACCATCGTGTCGTCTATCGTGTCGAAACCGACCGGCGTCTTGTCGTGGTGGCAATCATTGCCCACCGTCGCGAAGTCTACGAGTAACGTGCGCGGTCCGGCTCACGCCTCCTTGCTCACGTTCTCCCAGGCGATGCCGGTGCGCTTGAGCGCGTAGGCGACCTCGCGCAGGTAGTCGCCGTAGCACGTGACCGTGTGGAAACCCTGCATGCCGGCCAGCAGGCGGCGCCAGTCGCCGTCGATCGTGACATCCATCTGCGAGCGGCAGATGTCGTAGGCCGGCGAGTCCAGGACCTCGGCGCGGAAGGCGAACCATTTCGTGCACGTCAGGTTGGGAATGATGACCGTCAGCGCCTGGCCCTTCCGGTACTCGACCTTCGTCGCGGCGCCGTAGTCGGACTCGAAGTGCGTCGGGATCTCCGCGGGCTCGAAGTCCTTCCCGTTCATGCGCCGCGGCGCGGCGCAGTGGGCGAGCGTGACGATGCCGTGGTGCGGGAAGTGCGAGTTGTTGACGAACGACGGCTTCCCCGAGATCCACCTGAGGAGCACCCCGGGCGGCGTGTGCGTGTAATCGGTGTGGCAGAACGCGGTGTAGCCCTCGTCGTTGAGCAGGCTGAGCGCGAGACAGGGCGGCGTGTCGAGCTGTCCGATGAGCCCCCCCATGCAGTGCGCCACTCCCAGGTTCGCCGCGCCCGCCGCGGCCATGAGCTCCTTCAGGACGTGCACCGCGAGGAACGTGTTGACGACGAACCGCCGCTCGGTCTTGAGCGTCACGCCGGGCTGCGCGAGGAGCTCGGCCGCCTGCGCCTCGGCCTTCTGCATGACGTTCCGGTCGTTGCGCGCCGCC
The DNA here is from genome assembly GCA_002402755.1 of Planctomycetes bacterium UBA4800. Taxonomy (GTDB): domain Bacteria; phylum Planctomycetota; class UBA8108; order UBA8890; family UBA8898; genus UBA8898. Next base: position 27,545 of record DHGK01000286.1, on the reverse strand, counting down.
GCGAGCGCGGCGACGAGCTCCGCGTCCGCGACCGGCGTGATCGTGTAGCCCCACACGTCCTTCGCGTGCGCCGGCCCGAGGCGCTGGCCGGGCTCGCTGTAGGCGGCGAGCCCGCCCACGGCGAGCGATGTCGTGCCGCGCGCGTTCTTCAGGCCGTAGAGGGCGCGCAGGCGCCAGAGCACATCGTCGTACTCGTCGACGACGATGTCGCCGGCGTCCATGTGCTCCTCCTTGATCGTGTCCTCGTTCTTCCTGAGGAAGCGCCAGTGCGCGATCTCGTACCAGAGGTAGAAGGGACCCGAGCGATGGCGCAGGAACCATATGTTCGGCTTCCCCGATGCGGCGAGCCGCTCGAGCCAGTGCTGCGCCCCGCCCGAGGCGAAGACGAGCAGCGCGTCGCACTCGGCGCGCGCACCCGCCTCGGCCTCGGCATCGTTTCCCACCATCGCGAGCGGCAGCACCTCGACCGGAAACTCTGCGCGACCGCACAGCGCCGCGAGCTCATCCTTGATCCGGCGCGCCTCGGCGGCGACATCCTCTCGGCTCTTGAGGCCGCCGTAGGGACGCCAGCTCGTGCGCTCGCGCCGCACGGGGATCTGATAGACGAGCAGCGGCAACACCCGCAGAGGCGCGCCGTGCGGGAGGCCTCCCGTGCTCGGCTTCGACGTCGCCGGCGCCTCCGCGGCGATGCTGGTCAGGGCCGCCGCCGCGCCCCCGACGCCGCCCAGAAATCCGCGGCGGCTCAGCTTCCCGGGCGCTGTCACATTGCGCGTGCGCATGGCTGGTACCTCCCGATGGGTTGTAGGTTGTAGGCTATAGCCTATAGCATAACCGTTCACGGCTTTCTCGCCGTGCTCGGATGCCCAGACAGGTGTCATCTGACGGAAATGAAACCACAGAGACTCAGAGAGCAC
>DHGK01000286.1:19864-26586 GCA_002402755.1 Planctomycetes bacterium UBA4800 | reverse complement strand
ATCAGAAAGAGCACCACGAAGGACGCCGGAATGTGATGTGCTGGAGGCGCAGATCCGCGCGTTCGGGATGCCCTGTGAACGGTTGCCCTACAGCGTATAGCCTACCTCAAATCCTCGTCGAGGGCACCGGCGCGGGCGCCGGCGGCGGAGGGGGCGGCGGCGGCGGCACCGTCACCATCTCCATCTGCCGGCTCGTCACGGTGTGAGCCTCCGCGTCGTACACGGTCCAGGTTGCATAATCGAGGCTCACGTCGATGTCGCGCACGAAGGCGGCAAGCTTGCTCAGAATCGCGCCCATCTTGAGCACCGGACGCGTCTCGCGGGTCCTGGGCGCAAGCGACGCACCGAACCCCGCGACGCCGAGCACGTTCGCGATGCCGGAGAGCGCGTGCTCCGTGTTCCAGTACGAAAGCTCGGTCACGTGCCCCTCGGGCACCTCAAGCGCGGCGAACCGCGGATTGTCCGCCATGCTGGGCGCCTCGCCCTTGAACGTCGCGGCGACGCGCGCGACGGCATTCTTCGAGCACGAGACGATGAACGTTGATCCGACGACCCCCACGACCGGCCGCGCAAAGGGCAGCGCGGCGATTCTGATCTCCTTGAGCCCGTCGTAGCCCTCGATCGCCGCGAGTTCCACCGGCTGGCCGCGTTCCCGCAGGAATCCGCACGCGCGTTCGAGAACCCGGTCGATGAAGGCGCGCGCCTTCTCTTCATCGCGGACGCGGAGATACGCCACTGCGGCGGAGCCCGACGAGCCCACGGGCAGGCAGATCCATCCGCAACCGCCCTCGATCCAGGACAGGACGTCCTCGCGCAAGTTGCAGCCGGCGCGCTCCTGGAGCGCCCCCCACTGCGCGAGCGCCTGCTCGCCCTCGGGCCCCATGTCGCGCACGAGCGCCACGATGGGGTCGTAGATCTTCAGCGGGTCGATGCCGCTCGCCAGCCAGAACGCGCTCGCGTCCGCCGGCACCACGCGGGCGTAGCCCCTGAGAGGCTCCTGCGCCGCGACGAGCCGCTCGATGAACCCCGGCCCGTCGCGCTGCCCCAGCGTGACGCAGGTGTCGACGAACATGCGGTCGCCCTTCGTGTACTCGACGGACGCGATTGTCTTGAGGAGCGCCAGCTCCTCCATCATCGTGTTCACCGCCCCGAGGAGGCGCGCGGCCCGAGGATCGTTCCCGGCCTGCATCCCCGCCAGGGACACGAATCCCTGGACCGTGCGGATGTAGCCCTCGAAGTCGAAGAACACCTGGCTGTCCATGGCGGGGGCGAGCTTGGCGAAGGCGCCCTTGAACCTGGGCGCGGACACGATCGAGCCCGCCGGGTCCTGCGCGTCCATGAGGTCGAAGACGCGGCTCAGAAGCACGGGCGACGTCGTCATGATGACCGTGTCGCCGCGCGCGGCCAGCGACAGGCCCACCGGCGCGCCGCCGATCTGGAGCGCGGCCGTCTCCGCCCCGCGCTGCGCGGACGAGGAGACCGACAGCATGTGGGGCGCAAACTCTGCGACGCCCGCAAGCAGCGTCTTGAGCTCGTTGAAGCGCTCGGGGCCCGTGCCCGGCGCCACCTTGCAGAGGAGCAGGTACTCGGGGATGGGCAGGACGATCTTGAACGCGAAGGCCGCCTCGTGCTCGAAGAGCGCGCTCCAGTTCGGCGCGCTCAGGATTCCAAGAACGCGCGCGACGACGGCCCGGACCTGCTGCCGCTCCTCCCTCGAGCTGTCGGTCGTGGCCAGGTCCACCACATCATCGACGATGCCCGACGCCCATAGCTTCTGGCACGCATCGGCGTAGACGCGCACGAGCCGGGCGCGCTCCGAGGTCGTTTTCCCGCCCGCGTAGAAATGGACGTCCGCGGGAACGTAGCTGCCGACCGTGACGAACTCGGCGGGGCTGCCGGCCCGCGCCGCAAGCCCCCACAGCGTGACACAACACAAGGCGAACACTCTACGCATGGTTCTCGATCCTCTCTCGTTGTTACGGATCCGCATTTCACCGGGGACGCATACCTTCATTGTCGCCGACTAACCGCGCCGCAGTCAATGTCGATCCTGCCGCCGGAACGCGCGTGGGAGGCCCCGGCCGCGGCGTCCCGCGCGCGTCCTTTCCGTGGATGTCGCGCGCGAACGCCGTCATTTCGCAGAAACGCCGGGCCACGCGCTGCGTTCGCGTTCCGGAAGCCCCGCCGCGCTCACGGCGTCACGGCCACGCGGAAGCCCACGTTGTAGACCTTCTGGTACGCGGGATAGGCGAGGCGAAAGGACGAGCGGCAGCGTTCGGCGCGATCGCGCCACGAGCCGCCGCGAACGACCCGGCGCGCCCCGTGCTCCGCCGCGGCGGCGCCCGGGTCTTCCCGGAACGGATACGGCAGGTACGCGCTCGCCGTCCACTCGGCGGCATTGCCGTGCATGTCGTGGAGGCCCCACGCGTTCGGCAGGTACGATCGCACATCGGCCGTCACGAGCGCGCCGTCGTTCACGCCGTCATCGCGCGGCACGAGATCGGGAGAGCGGGGACGCCAGCCCTCGTACGCGAGCCTCCTGAGCGACGCGTCGCCCATGTTCGCGCAGCGCGCGTAATCGGCATCGACCGCGCCGGAGGTAAGCGGCGTCGCGGTGCCGGCGCGGCAGGCATACTCCCACTGGGCTTCCGTCGGCAACGTCACGCGCGCGCCGGTCTTCCCGGAGAGCCACGCACAGAACGCCGCGGCCTCTTCCCACGACACTCGCACGACGGGCTGGTCGGGGCGGTCGAGCCGCCAGCCCAGGTACTCCTCGCTGAAGATCCAGGATGTCCTGTGCTCGAAGCGGCTGTCGTGCAAGGGATCGAAGCACGCGTACTGGCGGTTCGTCACCTCGCAGCGCCCCATCCAGAACGGCTCGGCAATGGCGACGCGCGTACAGGGCCGCTCGTCGCGCTCGCCGGCGGGGTCGCCCATCACGAACTCGCCCGCCGGGATGCGCACGAGCTCCATCGACACGCCCCCGCCGAGATCGAGCGTCCGTTCTCCGGCGCCGGCGGCCGATCGGCGGCGCTGCGCCTCGGCCGCATCGAACGGCCACGCGGCGGCGGCGACCGGCGCCGCGGGCGCGGCCGGCTCGAGCGCGGGAACAATCGGCGCGGCCGCCGCGGGCGGGAGCGCCGGAATGTCCTCGCCGTCCTCCGGCCTGCCTCCGAAGAACCGGCGAAGCTCCATCCGCCGCGCGCGCTGATCGCCCGGGATGCGCGTCGTCTCGGCCCACGTGCCGTGACACGGCGCGTTGAGATCGATCCACGTGACGATGCGGTCCCACGCCTCCGCGTCGAGCGCGACGCCGTGGTGGCCCTTGGCCAGCATCTGCACGAGCTCGCTCGTCCCGGCGTGGAACTCCATGGGCTCCAGCTCGTGCAGATCGCTTTCCAGGCCTCCCACGCGCACGTACTTCCTGAGCTCGACGTACGCCGGCTCGAAGACCGCGGCGAACTTGCCGAGGAGGTCCTCCTTGCGCGCCCCCCGCATGATCTTCTTCTCGGGGTTGCCGCCTTCGTAGGCGACGTAGAAACCCTGATCCGCGCGCAGGTCGGGCGGCGTCCCGCCGCCGTGGCACCCGACGCAGTGCGTGTCCAGCACGGGCCCGACTTCGCGCGCGAAGCTGAAGCCGCGCACGGGACCGTGCCACGGCGCGATCTCGGAGGGCGCCTTCCGCGCCGCGATCACGGCCATCGAGGGCGGCGCCGAGCTCTTCTGCTCGTGGCAGCCGACGCACGACAGGACCTCGCCCGGCTGCGCCGTAAGCCAGCTCCGCATGAGCGCCACGGCCTTGCCCTCGGCATCGAGCGGCTGCAGGGAAAGCGGCATCTTGGACGGCGCGCGGAACATGGCGGAGCCGTCCTCCTCGACGGGCACCGTGCCCAGCACGCGCTTGCATTCCCACGGGCCGTCCGCCCCCACGCGGTGATCGATGCCGGCGAGCTTCTGGTACCCGAAGTGGTACGTGAAGACGCGCAGCCGCTTGACCGTGCCCCGCGGAATGCCCCGCATGCCCGGCCCCTGGTAGACATCCATCAGGAAGATGATCGCGTCATCGTCCGGAGCCGCCTCGTGCTCGGGGATCACGGGGGGCCTCCGGACCGGGCGGAACGGAATCGGCTCGAGGAGCGCGCGCCGCTCCTCCTCGCGGACAAGCACCATGTTGTCGAAGACGTCGACGAGGTAGATGCCCCAGAGGTCATCCGGCGCGGGCTTGCACGCCGCGAGAAAGTACTTCTCGCTGAGCGGCCAGGGGTGCAGGAACTTCGGCCAGCTGTGCTCGGTGAGCTTGTCCTCGATGCGCGGCGCGACCTTCCGGCCGCGGCCGGGAATGCGCTGGACGACGCCGTCGGCCTCGCGCCGGCCCCGGGCGGCGTCGAAGATGACGAGCTCCCCCACGCGGCCCTCGTGGTGTCCCGTCGCGATGCCGGCGACCTTCGCGGCGCTGCCGGGGATCGCCCGCGCGAAGAACACGGCGTTCGGCCAGTACGAGTTGGCGCCGTAGAACTCCATCTGCCCCGTGCCGTCCGGGTTCATGCTCATGAGCAGCCGGTTCCAGACGTGCGGGGTGTCGGTGTAATCCCACCTGAGATAGAGGACGCGGCCGTCGTTCAACACGCTCGGGCAGTAGTCGTGGTCCTGCTCGAAACACATCTGCCGGATGCCCGACCCGTCGGCGTTCATGCGGTACATCATGCCGACGATCACGGCGGCGTTGCAGGGCACGCCCTGGAGCGGCGCCGTCGAGAGGAACGCGATCGATCCGCTCGGAAGATAGCAGGCGTCGTAGCAGTGGACGTCGCCCAGGCCGCTCGGCGTGAGCTGCCTGAGATTGCGGCCTCGGGCATCGATCTCGTGGATCTGGAAGCGCTTCCGCGAGTCCGGCATCGAGAAGAGCAGCTTCTCGGCATCGAACCGCAGGTCCACGTCCGTGACGAGCCGCGTCCCTTCGGGCGCGAACAGCGTCCTGAGCGCGCCGTCCGGGCGCACCGGCGAGAGCAGCGCGATCTCGTTGACCCACGCATCGGCGTTCGTCATCGTGCCGAGGTGCCACGAGCTCTGGCGCGGCATCCCAAGGTACTCCCCGAGCCCTCGATCCGCCCACCGCGACCGCCGCGGGTCGCCGGCGGGAACGCGCCTGACGAGGAGGAGCTCGTCGAAGTCGAGCAACGGATTGGCGAGCAGCGCATCGCGCTTGAGGCCTTCGATGCGCGCGCGGAGCTCGACCGCGCGGGTCGCATCCGCCCGCGGGGACTCCGCCTCGCGCTCGCATGCATCGAGCGCCGCCAGGAACTCCCCGGCGCGCCCGTAGCGCCCGCCGAACGTCGCCGCGAGATCCTCGATCGCGAGCCGCAGGGCCGTGAAATCGAACGCCGACAGCGCGCGCAGGGCCTCGCCGGCGCGCCGCGCGTCGTGGTACGCGGCGCGCGCCGCCCGCACGTCGCCCGGCGACGCCGGAGAGTCTGCGCGCGGGCAGGCGTCAATGTACCGCCGCGCGAGCTCGGGCATGTCGCGGCCGTCCCAGTCCTCCAGGAAGATCCCGTCCTCGCGCTCGCGCCGCATCTCCGTGCGCGGCGCGCGCTCCGGAAAATCGCGCGCGAGAAGCTCCCAGAGGAGCAGCCGCGCCGCCGCGCGCTCGCCCGCGACGATGAAGCGCACGTTCCCGCGTTCACCGGCCCAATCGTCGATGCCCGCCAGGGACTCGAAGCGCGCGAACTTCTTCCCGAGAGGGACGCGTATGACGCTGTCGGCAAGCACGTTGATGCCGCGCTCGAAGGCGCGGCCCGCGATCGAGAGCTTCTGGTCGAGCCCCGAGCGCAACGTCAAGTCGAACGCGGCCTGTCCCTCGATCACGGCAAGCGGCGTGTAGCGGCTCAGATCGACGGCGCCGCCGTCCTCGGCGATGAGCCTCGCCCCCGCCCACGTCCCCACGCCCCAGATCACGTCGGGGCAGCCGGTGACGAAGAGGTAGATCGCATCGGCCTCGGCGACGTCGAGCGTCACGGACACGGCGGCGTCGCCGCCGCGCATGATCGGGCTCTGCCAGAGCGCCGCGCCATCGCGGAGGGGCTCCCGTGCGAGCGCCTCGAGCGACGCGAGCATGCTCGCGTGCCAGGTCTCCCTGCGGATGTAGTAGTCGGGATCGTCCGCCGGGGCCATCGACGCCCACGCCGCGCAGACGCCCAGCCACAGGAATCGCCTCGCCATCGCCGCCTCCCGAGAATGACCCTCGCCACGGGAACAGCATCGCCCGTATCGCGGCGCGGGTCAACGGGCGAGGTGTGCCGCTCGCGGCGTCACCATTCCTCGTCCGGCGGCACGAGGCGGCCGGCCTTCCTCGCTGTCCGGCGGCGCTTGGCCGCCGCATGCCGGCGCCGCGAGGCGGCCGTGGGCCTGGTCGGATGCCGGGGCTTCGGGCGGACGGCGGCCTGCGCGACCATTGCGGCGAGGCGCGCGAGTGCGTCGGCGCGGTTCTGCTCCTGCGAGCGGAACCGCTGCGCCGTGATCACCACCACGCCGTCGCGCGTCACGCGGCGGCCGCCGTGCCTGAGGAGGCGTTCGCGCACGTCGTCGGGAAGCGAGCGAGAGGCGCGCGCGTCGAACCTGAGCTTCACCGCCGTCGAGACCTTGTTGACGTTCTGCCCGCCCGGCCCCCCCGACCGCACGAACTCCAGCGCGATCTCCTGCTCGTCGATGGCGAGCGTGTCCGTGAT
>DHGK01000286.1:15636-19852 GCA_002402755.1 Planctomycetes bacterium UBA4800 | reverse complement strand
GAACGCCTCACGCACGGGGATCGACCACGCGCCCGCCGAAGAGGACGGCGCCCGTCGGAATGTCCCGGATGAAGAAGAGGAAGGGCCGGTCGATCGTCACCGGCTCGGGCACGGACACGATGCCGACGATGACGGCCGTCGCCGCCGCGGCCTCGGTGCCCGCCTCGTTCACGGCCACGTAGGCCTTGTGCAGGACATCCGTCACGTAGAGCTCGCGCGTGCCGTCGATCCCGGACAGATCCGCCGCGAAGGGCGTGAACGCATCGCGCATGCCGAGCGCGCGGAGGACCGGCACGAGCGCGAAGCTCGCCTCGAACCGGAACTTCGGCATGGTGAGCAGAATATGCGCGGGCTGCATGCCCCCAGTGACCGCCCCGAGCTTCGCCGCGTCGAGCGCCGCCTCGAGCTCGCCGAACCGCCCCGCGTCGGGAACCACGATGACCATGGACAGTTCCTCGCCGTCGTAGAGCAGTTCGACCGCGCAGAAGCCGTCACCCGCCGTGTAGCCGAACGATCCGTCCTGCATCATGAGCGGCACGGTCGCGGTACCGCCGTCGAGGAGCGTGAAATCGCCGTCGTGAGTCAGCTTCTCGGGAAACGGCGCGAGCCAGGCCGCGTTGAAGTAGATGGCGTTCGTGAGGACAAGCCGCGTCGAATCGGTGATCGCGCCCGGCGGCACGAGGTCCTCGATCTTGCCCTCGGTCTCGGCGCTCACCCAGTCGTTGATCGCGAGCCGGGAGGGCTCGGGCGCGTGCATGAAATCGACGAGCCGCATGCCGGCATCGTAGCTCTCGGCCAGGGCATCGAGGTACGCGTCGAGGAACGAGTATCCGGTCTGGCCCCAGATCGAGTTCGCGATGTTCAGCCGGAAGCCCTCGCCGTCCGCGCCCTGGGCCCCCTCGCCGCGGCTCTCGAGCGCGAGCCCGAGCGCATTGAACGCGGGGTGCAGGCGCTCTTGCGGCAGCGTGAAATGCATCGCCTGGGCCATCTCTTCCTCGGTGACGCCGCGGGCGCCCGCGTACAGCATCGCGAGCGCGACCGAGACGCTGTACGGCGAGAAGAAGAGGTTTCCTTCCTCCCCTCGCACGGCGCGGTAGAACTCGCACGCGAAGGCCGTGTTGCCGGCGACGAGCTCGGCCAGGCCCTCGGGAGGGACGTCGGGATCGGGATCGTGCAGCTTCGTCGACCGCAGCTCCTCGATGACCGCCGAGCCGCAGCCCGCGAAGCTCTCGCAGCCGAGGCCGTCCTCGGTCGTGTCGAGCCCGCAGGCCGGGAACGGCGCCGGCGGCGCCGCCTGCTGCGCGAAGAGATATCCCAGGCCGTAGATCGCATCGCCCACATCGACGAAGCCCGAGTCGTTCACGTCGGCCGCATCGAGGCAGTCGCCGGCCACGGGCGCGCCGCCGAAGAGATGCATGAGCACCGCCACGGCATCGCTCAGGTCGATCTTCCCGCTCTGGTTGACATCGCCGCGCACGAAGGTCGCGGCGGCGCCGGGCGCCGCGGCCACGCACAGCGCCAGGCACACGATACCCGCCGTCATCGCCGGATTCCTTGGCATCATGGCAACCTCCCGCGCGCCGGGATCCATCCGTCCCGCGCGTCACGCCCCGAGTCTATGCGCGCCGGCGCCGCGGCGCAAGCAAGAAGAACGGAATTCATTTCCCCACCCCGCGCCGTTGACCGGCGGAGGCATTCCCCGCAGAATGAAACGCATGCCTGCGGCCCGCAACGCGCAGCGCAGAGCTTGAACGGGAGCGGATATGCACGCCGACAACGCGCAGGAAACAACGCCGGCCGTGCCGCGGGACGAGATCCTCGGCCGGGTCGCACGGCTCTGGACGCACGTAGGGCCGCGCCCCCTCGCCGCCGTCTTCGCCGTCGAGCGCGTCGAGATCCTCTACTTCGCCGGCACGCCGCAGGACGGCCTGGTGTGGATCCCGCGCGAGGGCGAGCCGGTCTTTCTCGTGCGCCGCGACCTGGCGCGCGCGCGGCGCGAATCGCCGCTCGCCAGGATCGTCCCCTTCGCCCGCGCCCGCGACATCCCGGAGATTCTCGCGCGCGAGGGCCTGCCGATCGCGGGGCCGGTCGGGACATCGCTCGACGTCCTGCCCGTCAGCCTGTACCGGAGCCTCGAGCGCGCCCTGGGAACGCCCATCGAGGACGCATCCTCGGCGATGCGCGCGACGCGGGCGGTCAAGTCGCCGCGCGAGCGGGAGTCGATCCGCGCGGCGGGCGCGCTCGCCACGGAGCTCTTCACGCGGCTCCCGGGATTCCTCCGCCCCGGCATGCGGGAGATCGATGTCGCGGCCGAGATCGACGCGTTCCTGGTGCGCGCCGGCAGCGTCAGCTACTACCGCACGCGCACGTTCAACCTCGAGTTCGCCGGGCTGTGCTGCCTGGCCGGCGAGAGCGGCGCCGTGCGCGGGCCCTCGGACTCCCCGAACGCCGCGGGCAGCGGCCCGAACCCGGCGTTCGGCCAGGGCGCGGGCATGCGGCGCCTCGCGCCCTGCGAGCCCATCCTCATCGACCTCGGCGTCAACCGCGGCGGCTACTACGTCGACACGACGCGCGTGTTTCACTTCGGCGCGCTGCCCGCGCAGTTCGTCGATGCGCATCGCGCGAGCGAGGACATCATCGAGGCCGCCGCCGGGGAGCTGGCCGCGGGAAAGACCCCGGAAGCCGTGTACGCCGGGGCGGTCGAGCGGGCGGCGAAGGCGGGCCTCGCCGGCGCATTCATGGGCGGCAGCCGTTTTCTCGGCCACGGCGTCGGCCTCCAGATCGACGAGTGGCCCGTGATCGCCGAGGGATTCGACGAGCCCCTCCCCGATGGCGCCGTGGTGGCGCTCGAGCCCAAGTTCGCGCTGCCGGGCGGCATCGTCGGCGTCGAGACGACGTACGTGCTCGAGGACGGCGCGATGCGCTCGACCGTCGATCTGCCCGCGGCGCCCGTGCGCCTGGACTGACTCTCTCGGAGCGGAGGATCGTGATTCATGAAGCGGATGAAAACCGTGCGAACGGCATTTCCAACGGGCGGGGTCGCGAGAATCGTTCTCGGCGCCGCCCTCGCATGCGCGGCCGCGGCCCGCGCGCAGCAGGATGCCATCGTGCTCGAGAACCCGCGCGTTCGCTACGTGATCTCGCCGGATGCCGTGAACCTCGGCTTCATCGATCGCGCGACGGGAATCGACTATCTCAGGCGCGATGCGGCGTCCGCCTGCGCTCTCGTGCGGCGCGACGGAAAGGACCATGCCGCGACCTCCGTATCGCGAGCCGGCGATCGCCTTGCCATCCGCTTCGGGGAGACAGGCGTCGAGGCAATCCTCGGCGTGGAGTCGCGCGATTCGTACATCCGGCTCGCGGTCGAGTCGGTCACGGGCGGCGAGATCGAGTCGCTCACCTTCCTCAACGTTCCCCTGACGCTCCGCGGCCGGCCCGATGAGCCCTTCGGCGCGTGCGCATTCTCCCTCAACCTGATCACGCGCGTCGACCAGCTTCCCGCGCTCCAGACGGAGCTGCGCGCGGCGTGCTGCCGCAAGTTCGGCATCGCCGGGGCCAAGGCGGCGATTGTCGGGGCGCCCATCGAGCGCGTGCTCCCCGCCCTCAAATCGGTGCTCGCCGACGCGGACGAGATGCCGCACTGCACCGTCGCGGGCCCCTGGGCTCGGGAGGTTCCTTTCAACCACGGCTCGTATCTCTTCAACTTCGGCGCGCTCACCGAGGCGACGGTCGAGGAGTGGATCGGCGCGGCGAGAAACCTCGGCGTCACGCAGATCGACAATCACGGCGGAAGCCCGGCGTTCTTCCGGTTCGGCGACTTCGCCCTGAACCGGGAGAAATGGCCCGAGGGTTGGGAGACCTACCGGCGGATCGTGCGGCGCCTCCACGACGCCGGGATCGGCTCGATCTTCCACACCTACGCCTTCTTCATCGACAAGCAGTCCAGGTACGCGACACCCGTCCCGGACGGACGGCTCGATGCGTTCCGGACGTTGACTCTGGCCGCGCCGGCGGCGGCCGATGCCCGGGAGATCGAGCTCGCCGAGCCCGTGAAGGGCATGAGCACGATCACGGGGTTCTTCGAGCACAACAGCGTCGTCCTCCACGCCGGCGACGAGCTCATGACCTTCGCGACCGTGGCGCAGGCGCCGCCCTGGCGCCTCGGCGGGCTGACGCGCGGCGCGTTCGGCACGCGGCCGGCCGCGCACGCGAAGGG
>DHGK01000286.1:6118-15607 GCA_002402755.1 Planctomycetes bacterium UBA4800 | reverse complement strand
CATCGTCAACGCATGCGACTTCGACGGCATCTATCTCGACGCGATCGACGGGAGCGCGATTCTGCGCGGGCCGGACGAGTGCTGGTACTGGGCCGACAAGTTCGTCTTCGAGATCCAGCGGCGGCTGAAGAGGCCCGTGGGCATGGAGATGAGCGCCATGTGGCACCACTTCTGGCAGTTCCGCACGCGCTGGCAGGCGTGGGACTACCCCCAGCGGGGCCACAAGCGCTTCATCGACATTCACGCGGATGCGGTGAACGGCGGGCTGCTCCTGCCGCTCCACCTGGGATGGTGGAACTTCCAGGAGTTCACGCCGCCGCAGGTCGAGCCGACGTACCCCGACGTCGCGGAGTACCTCGGCGCGAAGCTCATAGGCTGGAACGCCGGGATATCGCTCACCGGCGCCGTCGATCGGGCCAGGCTCGACGCCGTGCCCCTCTTCGCCCGAGCGGTGGACATCCTGCGCACCTGCGAGGAGCTCCGCAGGGCGGGCTCGTTCGGCGAGGCCGCGAGGGCGCGGCTCCGCGAGCCGGGAGAGGACTTCGCGCTCTTCCGCGATGCCTCCGGGGCGTGGCGATTCCGTCCGGCACGCTACGCCGCGCACACTGCCGCCGCTTCGGAGCCCTGGAGCCTGTCCTGGACTTCGGCGAACCCCTTCGGCGACCAGCCGCTGAAACTCCGCATCGAGGGATTGATGTCGGCCGCGCCGTACGAGGCCCCCGGGAACATCGTCCTGCTCGACCTCTCGGACCCGCGCGCGCCGGCGCCGGCGTGCGCCGACGGCGTGGCGGCGACGCGCGCCGCCGCCGCATCGGGCGCGGGGGTGCTCGCGGCGACGAGTTCGGGCAAGGTCCCGGACAACGCGGCATGGGTGCGGCTCGACCGGAAGTTCGAGCCCCCGCTGGACCTGAGAGACCATCAAGCCGTAGGCGTGTGGGTGGAAGGCGACGGCCTCGGGGAACTCATCGCGATCAGGCTCGAAAGCCCCCGCCACCTCGCGTTCGGCGCGCTCGCCGATCGTTACATCACCGTCGACTTCACGGGAACGCGCTCCTTCACGCTCGTCGAGACGGAATCGGCTCGCTGGAGCGACCACGTCTGGAACGACGGCAAGTGGCTCTACAACGCCTACCGCGAGACGATCGATTTCGGCGCGGTCGAGTCGGCGAGCCTGTGGTACAACGGCGTGCCGCGCGGCCGGGAGGCGCGGTGCGTCATCGGCGCCGTCAAGGCGATGCCGATGGTCCCCGCGGCGGTGAGGAATCCCTCGGTGTCGGTCAACGGCGCGGCCGTGTCATTCCCCGTCGAGATTCCGCCGGGCGGCCGCCTCGAGCTCGACGAAGGCGGCGGCTGCGCGCTCTACGGCCCGAAGGGCGAGACGCTCGCCCGCGTGTCGCCCTCGGGGCCCGTCCCCGCGCTCCCGAACGGCGACAACCGGATCCGATTCTCGTGCGATCGGGCGGCAGGCGTGAGCCCGCGCGCGAAGGTCACCGTCATCGCGCACGGCGATCCGCTCTGACGCCGCGTCTCCGCCGGCCCGGCGCCTACGCGCCGCCGCCCGCGTTCTCGGCGAACACCTTGCGCACGTTCTCGCTCGTGCCGAGGAGGACGAGGATGTCGCCCGGCTGGACGCTCGATCCCGCATCGGGATTCGTGAGCACCTCCGCGCCGCGGCGGATGGCGATGACCGTGACGCCGAGGCGCCGCCTGAGGTTCGACTCCCCGAGCGGCTTGCCGGCCACCGGTGCCCCCGGCTCGACCCTGAGGCTCGCGATCTCCGTGTCGCTGAAGTACGCGGCGACATCCCTGGCCGAGAGCGCGCCGTCCGGCCTGCTTCCCGGCACCGCGCTGCGCTCCGCGCGCACCTCCGCGACGAGGCGCTCGATCTCGTTGCGCGGGATGAGGTACTTGGCCAGGATCCGCGCGAAGATCTCGACGGCGGTCTCGAACTCCGCGGGCACGACCTCGTCGGCGCCGGCCTCGACCAGCGCCTCGATCTCCTGGACGTACTGCGTACGCACGACCGCCTGAATCCGCGGATTGAGGCGCTTGGCCGCCGCGACCGTCCTGCGCGTCGCGACCGGGTCGGGAATCGCCACCAGGATCACGCGCGCGTCCCTGACGTGCACGTGGAGCAGCACGGCCTCGTTGCTCGCGTCGCCGTAGTGAATGGGCTCGCCGAGGCGCCGCTCGCGTCTGACCGTGTCGGGGTTCATCTCGATGATCGTGTACGGCACGCCCGCGACCTTCGAGGCCTTCGCCACGTTGCGGCCGGTGATGCCGAACCCGACGATGATCGTGTGGTTCTTGAGATGCTCGCGCGCGCCGAGCCCGCGGTACTGGAGCGCCCGCGCCATGCGGGCGAACATGGACATCGTCCCCAGCCGGTCGATGAGGAGCGGCGTTCCCGCCACGACGAACGGCGTCGCCGCCATGGTGATAATCGAGACCGCGAGGAAGAGCTGGTACCCGGGCTCGCTGATGAGGCCCTCGCCCAGGCCCGTCCTCGCGAGGATGAACGAGAACTCGCCGATCTGCGCGAGCGCCAGGGCGGCGAGCACCGCGGCGCGCAGCGGCAGCCGGAGCACCCACCCGGCGAAGGCGCAGATGAGGGCCTTGCCGGCGAACACGCCGGCGGTGACGAGCAGCGTCATCCCCAGGTTCGCGCTCAGGAACGGCACGTCGAGCAGCATGCCCACCGAGATGAAGAAGAAGCTCGAGAAGACATCGCGGAACGGCATGACCGACCCGAGGGCGTGGTGGCTGTACTCAGACTCGGAGATGATGAGCCCGGCGAGGAACGCGCCCAGGGCGAGCGACAGCCCCGCGAGCGACGTGAGCCACGCCACGAAGAAGCAGATGATGAGCACGGCGAAGAGGAAGATCTCCCGGTTGCGCGTCCGGGAGACCTGGTACAGGAGGAACGGCACGACCCAGCGCGCAAGCACGGCGATGCCCGCGAGCAGCCCGAGCCCGATCAGCACGGCCGCGAGCGGGTCGGCGCGCCCGCCGGTCTTCCCGGCCAGCAGCGGCAGCAGAATCACCATGGGCACGACCGCGAGGTCCTGGAGAATCAGGATGCCGACCGCGGTCTTGCCGTGCGGGCTGTCGACCTCCGACCGCTCCTGGAGCAGCCGCAGGACGATGGCGGTGCTGCTCGGGGCGAGGAGAAAGCCGATGAAGACCGCCGGGCCCCACCCCTCGGCGCCGAAGAGACCGGCGGCGAGCATGCCCGCCGCGATCGTCAGCGCGACCTGCAGCGTGCCGCCGACCTGCGCGATGCGCCTGATCCTCCACAGGCTCTTGAACGAGAACTCGGCGCCGATCGTGAAGAGCAGGAGCACGATGCCGATTTCCGCGGTCGTCGCGATCCGCTCGGCCGACGAGAGGAGCCCGAGCCCGTGCGGCCCCGCCAGAACGCCCGTGATGAGGAACCCGACGATGGCCGGCAGCCGCAGCCGGTGGCAGGCGTACAGCACCGCCACGGCGAGGCTCAGGACGACGACCATGTTCTTGAGAAGCGGCAGTTCCATCGGTGCTACGCCCGCGGCATCATAGCATCTTCGCGCGCTACCCGCCGCAGCAATGCTTGTACTTCTTGCCGCTGCCGCAGGGGCAGGGCTCGTTGCGGCCCGGCTTCGGCGCCGCCTTCGCCGGGGGAGGCGGCGGCTCCTTCCCGAACGAGAACTCCCCGCCCTTGGCGCCGAAGGGATCGGCGGGCAGCGCGAGCCCGGCGAACCGGTCGTCGCCGCCGCCTTCCTCCTCCGCGCCCTCTTCCTCCTCCTCGTCCTCCGGTTCCTCGTCCTCCACGCCGTCCGCCTCCTCGGGATGCGCGGCGAGATACGCGCGCATGCCTTCGTCGAACACCTTCCCCGGATCGTCGCGCAACCCGAAGACTTCGATGAGCGCGGCCAGCTCGTCGCGCACGATATCCTCGAAGACCTCATCCCGGACGGCCGACGCGCACCGTGCCTCCCCGCGGCGGAAGACCTCGATCATGCGCGCCGCGAGATCGGCATTCCCCGCGGCGATCAGGGCGGAGAACGCCGCCTCGGGCTCCGCGTGATGCGCGAGCAGATCGAAGAAGTGCGCGGCATAGCCGCCGGCCCGTTCCGTCGCGATGGCGGCGACAAGCATCGCGAGCTTGCCCGCGAGGCTCCTGGACCGAACACGCGCGAAGGACTCGACCCATGCGTCAAGGACCCGATCGCCGACGGCCCGCGCAGCAAGTTCGATGCGCGACCAATCCGCGGCCTTCTCCTCGATGCACGCCATGAAGCCGGCGAAGCGGCGCTCGGGCGCCTTCACGGCCAGAAGCAGCCGGCTGTTGTTCCTGACATGCAGGTCGGGGCTCGCGGCGAGCGCGGCGAGGTCCTCCTCGGACGCCTCGCCCGCGACGCGTCCGAGCGCCGCCGGCGCGATCCACGGCTCGTCGAGCCGCAGAAGATCGCCGAGCGCGCTCCCGCCGCCGCCCGCGCGCGCCGCCTCCCGTTCGGCATCGCGCCCGCGGATCGCCTTGGCGAGGAACACGCCGTAGAGCAGCGCGAGCGATTCCTGATCGCGCCCGGCGAGGGACCGCAGCATCTTCTGCGATGACGTCGCCGCGACGAACGCCGCGAGCGCGCCGCCGAGCGGCCGGAACTCGGGATTATCGGCGGCGGCGCGCGCGAGCGCATCGGCGGCCGCGCCGGCGAGGAGCGACGCGAGCCGCACCGCATTGCCCTCGTCCGCGAAGCGCGCGATCCGGCGCCTGCGCTCCGCCGTCATGACGGCGGCGCCGCGGCGCGCGGCCGCGGGATCGGCGGCGGGCAGGAACACGGCGAAGCGGTCCTCGCGGCGAGGACTGCGCACCGGTTCGTCCTCGTCGGTCTCCGGGCCGAGCACGGCGTCCTCGACGCGGAACCACAGATCCTCGTCGATGCCCGCGCGCTCGAGGCAGGTGCACAGCTCGAAGAGATCGTGGGGCTCGCCACTCGATTCCCCGTCCCAGTCGTCATCGGCGTGCAGGAAGATGTCGACAAGCTTCTCGGCGCCCTCGGCGACGGCCGCATCGGCGCCCGCGAGGATGAGCCCCGCGAGCGCGCGGCAGGCGGTCAGGGGATCATCGGTCGAGTGCAGAACCTCCAGGAGGCGTGGCGCCGCCTCGGCGGCGCGCGTTTCCGCCAGGCCGCGGACGGCCGCCTCGTACACGCAGTCGTAGTCGCTCTGGAGGGCCGCTTCGAAGAGCTCGCGATGCTCCCGCGGCGCCGCCCATGCCAGGAAGCGCAGGGCCGCGCAGTAGCCGTGGCCGCCCTCGTAGTCCGGGAGCCGCTCGACGATCGCCCCGACGACCTGCGCCGCGGCCTCGGCCGGCGCCTCGCGGGGAAACTCGTCGAGAAAGTGCGCGATCGCGACGCCTTCCTCGCTAGGCGCAAGCACGCGGGCGAGCGCGCCCGCGGGCAGCGGCAGCCCGCGCCGCGCCGCCGCGTGCATGACCCACACGAGCCCGCCGTCCCTTTCCTCCCGCAGGCACTCCTCGGCCTTCTCGCACAGCTTCGCGGCCGTCCACACCGGCCGATCGCGGGCCGGCAGCGCCGCCTGGTCCGGGAGCACGACGCGAATTCGTCCCGCCTCCACATCCGCGGGCGTCAGCCCGTCGAGCTCCTCCTGGGGCGTCGCGTACCAGCGTGCGACCTCCGCCTCGGTCGCCGCCCTGAGCGCTTTGGCCGAACGAAACCGTGAAGGGTCGATCTTCTCGGCGATGTGGTGCGCCAGATCGGCCCGCAGGTGCTCGGGCAGACCTCCGCGGCCCGCGGCGAGGTCGTCCTCCTGTTTCTCGCGGGGCGTGCGGCCGCCCAGGTCCGGCCGCGGCGTGTGGTTCCACAGCGCGGCAACCGCCGCCGAGAAGCGCCGCGTGTCGTCCTCGTTCTCGATCGGCAGCGCCGTGAACCGTGTGAGAAGCTCCATGGGAGTCTCCGCCTTCTCGAGGCGGCGCTGGATCTCCTCGACGGTGAAGGGCAGCTTGAGCTCCGCGAAGACCCGGCTCGCGTACAGCGCCGCCTCGAGCGGATTCTCGAGGCGCGGCTCCTTGGCCCGCGAGCGCCGCACGAGGTCGTAGACGCTGCGCGGGTCGATCGCGGAGGCGCGGGATTCCTCCCTGTTCCGCTTCGCCGCGCGTTCCAGGCTGTAGGCGAAGCTCTCCGCGTACATGAGCGCCGGCCCTGCGATCTCGAAGTGGCTTCGATAGGCGATCAGGCGCGTGAAGATGCACGCGCGCGGGGCGGCGTCCCGCGACGCGGCCGCATCGATCACCTTGTAGCGCTCCCGGGAACCGCACAGCCTCAGCGTGAAGCCCTCGCCGGGGCGAAGATCCTCCACCTGGAAGCCGCCGAACACGGACGCGCGCATGCGCTCGTAGACCGCGCGCTCCTCGGCCGGGAGACCGCCGCCGTAGGCTTCAAGGAAGAGATCGATGCCCGTCTTCCCGTCCGCATCGCGGTGCGAGAAGAGCGTGTAATCGTCGAGCATCTCGCGGTCTTCATCGGCGACATCCCGGCCCTCGCCGGCGAACGCCGCCGCGGCCGACGCGCGGAAGGCGCGCATGCGCTCCTCGCGCACGAAACGGCGAAGCGTTTCGAGGAACGGCGCGGCGCGCGGCGGCAACGGCATGCGATCTCCTCCCATCACGGGCCCGCGCGCGTGCCGCCCGCGGGCCTCGGTCTCAGTACACGCATTCCCGCGCCGCCTCGGCGTACGCGCGGATGTGCTCGGGCGGCGCGTCGAAGAAATGGTCGGCCGCGGACAGGATGTAGCCGCCGTCCGCGCCGACGCGCTCGAAGAGCGCACGGACCGCGGCGCGGATCTCCTGCGGCGTCCCGCGCGTCAGAACGTTGAACTGGTCGAGGCCGCCGATGAGCGCCAGACGGCCGGCGATCTTGGCCTTGAATTCCCACGGCTCCTGGTTGCCGCCGATGCTCTTCGGCGCGAGCGTCTCGGACGCGTCGCACCCGTTGGCGACGATCAGCTCCTCGATGCCCTTGGTGCCCCCGCAGGTGTGGTACGCGACGAGGAAGCCCAGGCGGTGGAGCGCATCGTGCAGCCTGCGGTCGTACGGCAGGCAGAACTCCCGGTGAATGTCGGGCGAGATCAGCGTCGAGGAGGCGGCTCCCCCCCCCGTCTCGACGAGGTCGAACTTCGCCCCGCGCATGGCCTCGACGGCCCTGAGCTTCTTCTCGCACAGCGCCCCGAGAAGCGCGTGCACCCAGTCAGGCTTGTCGTACGTCGCGAGAATGAGCTGGTGGACGTCCATGAGGCACGCCGCGTGCTGCCAGCACCCGGCCTGGTCGCCCCACACGAAGCCGCGCAGAATGCCGCGGTCCCCGAGCGCGTCGTAGGCCGCCGTGATCGGCGCGAGGTCCAACGGCGGCACCGGCATGTACTTGCGGATGAGGTCGGCGTCCTCGTCGCGCTTGATCATGTACTCCGAGATCCACGTCGTCCGGCGGTCGCCGGCCGTCTTGTACGCAAGCACGCCCTCGGGCGTCGTGATCGTGTGGTGGTAGACGCGGTTGTCGGGGTCCGCGCTCACGACCGCAACCTCGTCGCGCCACTCGCGTGTCGAGCACCGCGACAGGTCCGCCTCCGAGACCCAGAACTGCCCCATGTCCGCAAAGTACTGGATCGCCGCATCGAGGCCGAAATGATCGAACGCCTCGATATCGCTCATCCCGCCCATGTGCGTGGCAAGGTGGTACGGCTGCCACTGGTGGAACGTCGCGGGAAGCCGGTCGGGTTTCCCGCGGCGCAGCGCCGTGAGCATGCGTTCCTTGGAGTTCACCGCGCGGCTCCTTTTGCTGAGGCTGTAGGCTAGCGCCTAAAGCCTCATGATACCAACTTGCGCCGCCGTACGCACCTGGCGCACGTCTCCCTTGACCCCGACGGACGGCGCTCCCACAATAGCCGGCGCGGCGCTCCGCGGGCGGCGTTCGGCGCGTCGCGCGCCGCCGCCGCGCGCCCCGCGAGGAGAAGACCCATGCAGCGGCCGTGCATTCACCTGATCGCAAACGCCCACCTCGACCCCGTCTGGCAGTGGCGCTGGGAGGAAGGGTGCGCCGAGGCGCTCGCCACCTTCAGAACCGCGGTCGAGCTCCTCGACGCGCACCCCGAGTTCGTCTTCAACCACAACGAGGCGATTCTCTATCGCTGGGTCCGCGAGCTCGACCCGCCGCTCTTCGAGAAGATCCGCCGGCTCGTCCGCGCCGGACGCTGGCACATCGCCGGCGGCTGGTACGTTCAGCCCGACGTCAACCTGCCGGGCACCGAGTCGATCATCCGCCAGATTGCCGAGGGCAGGCGCTTCTTCAGGGAGGCGTTCGGCGTCGCGCCCATCGTCGCCTACAACTTCGATTCCTTCGGACACAGCGCCGGCCTGCCGCAGATCCTCGCGGCCGCGGGATATGCCATGTACATTCACATGCGGCCGCAGGAGGCCGAGCTCGCGCTGCCCGCCGACCTCTACCGGTGGGAGGGCGCCGGCGGCACGACGATTCTCGGGCTCAGGATCGCCGTGGGCCTCTACCACACCGAGTACGACAACCTGGAGGAGCGCCTCAAGGCGGGCGCCGAGATGGCGCTCCGGCTCGGCCGCGACGTGCCGGTCTTCTGGGGCATCGGCGACCACGGCGGCGGCGCCACGCGCGCGGACCTCGCCCTGATCGCGCGGTTCGCGGCCGCCGAGACGCGCGTTCGGTTTCTCCACAGCACCCCCGAGCGGCTCTACGAGACGCTCACGGCCGCACGCGCCCACGCTCCTCTCGTCCGCGGCGGGCTCCAGCGCGTCTTCACGGGCTGCTACACCTCGCTCTCGCGCATCAAGCGCGGCTGCGCCGCGTCGCTCGGCCGCATGCTCCAGGCCGAGACGCTCCGCGCGATGGCCTGGTGGCGCGGCGATGCCGGCTACCCCGAAGCCGCGCTCGACGATGCGTGGCGAAAGCACCTCTTCAACGACTTCCACGACATCCTGCCCGGCTCGTGCATCCGGCCGGCCGAGGAGGATGCGCTCGCCCTGTACGGCAGCGCGGAGCTCGACGCGCGGCGCACGATGCTCGAGGCCGCGGTCGCGTGCAACCGCGGGCCGGCCGTGCCCGCCTACGTGCCCGTCACCGTGCTCCACACGCACCCGCAGCCGGCCGAGGTCCCCGTCGAGCTCGAGTTCATGCTCTGCCCGCGGCCGAAATGGACCGGCGTCTGGCATGCCGAGCTGCACGCGCTCGACGGCCGCGCCATCGAGTGCCAGGAGGAGGAGCCCGAGGCGCTCCTTCCCTTCAACGGCTGGAGGCGGAAGCTCTGCTTCATGTCGGCCCGGCGCGGCATCGAGGCCGCGCACGCGGCGATCGATGCCGTCGAAGGCGAGGCGGATCGTCCGGCCGCCGCGCCGATGCTCGACTTCGCGTTCGACCAGGAGCGGGGATGCGTGACGCGCATCGCCGCGGCGGGCCGCGACAACGTGCT
>DHGK01000286.1:0-5974 GCA_002402755.1 Planctomycetes bacterium UBA4800 | reverse complement strand
CGCATCACGGCGCGCACGATCGGCTACGCGCGCTGGCCGGCCATCGAGCTCCGCCTGCGAATCCTGTGGAACGAGGAGCGCATGCGTCTCAAGCTCGCGCTCCCGACGGTCTGCGCGCGCGACCGCGTCCTCTGCGAGATTCTCGGCGGCACGGCCGAGCTGCCCGCCGACGGCGACGAACACGTCCACGCGCGCTGGTGCATGCTCGAGGGCGGCGGCGCCGCGGTCGGCGTGGCCTCGTGCGGGCTGCACGGCTTCGATTGCCTGAACGGCGAGCTGCGCCTCTCGGTCCTGCGCGGCGCCGCGTACTGCCACGAGCAGCACTTCGAGCTCGGCGAGTACCCGGCGCGCGCCTTCATGGACCAGGGAACGCACGATGTCCGGCTCCTCGTCACGGCGGGAACGCCGGAGGAAGTGCGCGCGTGCCTTCCCGGGCTCGCCGACCACCTGCATGCGCCGCCCGTCGCCTATGCGCATCTTCCGATCGGGGAGCGCGGCGCCGCGCAGGACGGCGCACCTCCCTTCCTCACGCTCGCGCCCGCGCACGTACGGCTCCTCGCCTGCAAGCGGGCGGCGGACGGCGAAGCGCTGATCGTGCGCCTTCAGGAAGGCGCGGGCCTGCCCTGCACCGCCGCACTCGCGCTCCACCCGCCGGGCCTCGCCCTGACGCTCCCCTTGACGCCGCTCCAGATCGCAACGCTGCGAATCGAGCGCTCGGGCGCGTGGCGGCCCGTCGCGATGATCGAGGAGGAATGAGCACGGCCCGCGGCCGTCTTGAGCCGCGCGCGCGAACATGGCAGACTCTTGTGAGAGGATCGTGGTTCCCGCGGGCGCCGGGACGCCCGGCGTCCGCGGACCGGCCGCGCGTTCGCCTTCTTGAGCGAGGCCGCCCGTGAGCACCGTGACTGCCGTGATCGCCCGCGTTCTTGCCGCAGCGCTTCTCGCCGGCGCGCTTCCGGCGGCGGCCGGCGAGGCGCCGGCAACGGACGCCGTTCCGGAACGCGCCCGCCGGGCGCTCGCCGCCGGCGATCACGCGGCGGCGATTCCCGAGCTTGCAGCCGCCATCGAGCATCTCGAGCGGCAGGGTGCCGGCGATGGGCTCCTCGGCGAGCTTCTCTACAACCTGGCGGTGTGCTACCAGAAGGTCGGGGACGGCCCGCGCGCCGCGGCCGCGGCTCGCCGCCGTCTCGAGCGCGTTCCCGGCGACAGGAACATGCTCGAGCTTCTCGGCAAGATCTCCTTCGTCCTCGGCGACTACAACGCCGCGGCCGAGGCGTTCGACCGCCTGAAGGCGCTCGCCCCGCCCACGCCGCGGCTCCTGAGGCAGCTCGTCGCGGTGCACACCAGCCGCCGCAGCCAGGAGGAGAGTGCGCAGGCGGTGAGGGAGCTCCTGGCGCTCGACCGGAGCCCGGCCAGCCTCGAGGCGGCCCTGGAGTCCCATGTCGCCTTCCACGAGCACAAGGAGGCGATCGCCGTCATCGAAGCGCTCACGCGGGCGCAGGGCGCGCGGCCGATGTACCGCTTTGCGGCCGGCTACGCCCACGCCAAGCTCGACCATCGCGAGGAGGCCGAGCGCGAGCTGCGCGCGGTCCTGGACGATCCCCTGTACGGCGACGATGCCCGCTTCGAGCTCGGGCTCGTCCTGAAGGCGGAGCGCGCGCGGCACGGGGAGGCGGTTCGCGTCCTGGCCGAGCTTCTCGAACGCGATCCGTACTACGCGCAGGCGTACTTCCAGCTCAGCCAGCTTCTCCTCAGGCAGGGCAAGCGCGAGGAGGGCGAGCGGCTCAAGGAGATGCACGAGGCGCTGCAGCAGAGCGAGCGCGAGCTTCGCAAGGGGCGCGAGTTCACGGCGGCGGGGCTGTCGGTCGAGGCCGCCGCCTACCGCAGCGCGGGGTACGCCGGCCGGCGGCAGTACCGCAAGGCGGAGGCGGCGCTGCGCGCCGAGATCGAGAAACAGCCGGACGACCCGCGCCTTCTCGTCCCCCTGGCTTCGCTCTTCCTGGAGACGGAACGGGCGCGGGACGCCGAGGAGCTGCTGCGCGGCGCCGCGCCGAACGCAACGCTCGTGCGGCTGCTGGGGCTGAGCTTGTGGCGGCAGGGACGCCTGGCCGAGGCCGAGGAGCAGCTCCGGCGGGTCATCGACGATCCGGCGAGCGGCCCGACGGTGCGCGCGGCGCTCGGGCGCATGTACGTCGAGGAGCATTTGGACCCGGAAGGCGCGCTCGGGATCCTGCAGCCGCTGCTCGCCGAGAACGCGCCGCCGCCCGACGCCGTGCTCGCGGCCGCGAGAGCGCGGTGCGAGCGCGGCGAGTTCGAGGAAGCGCAACGCCTGTGCGCGGCGCTCAAGGACGCGGAGGAGCCGGCGCGGAGCGAGGCGCGGCTCTACCTCGCGTGGTGCGCCATCGAGCAGGGCGCGCCGCCGGCGGCGCTGCCGCTGCTCGACGAGGTGTCGGGCGCGCACCGCGGCTCGGGGCGGTACTTCTCCGTCAAGCGCAAGGCGCTCGAGGCGCTCGGCGATGCGCAGGCCTCCCAGTACCGCGCGTACGAGCAGACCTTCACCGCCTTGGAGGACGAAGCACGGCAGCTCAGGCGCGAGGTCGCCCGCGCCCGCTGGCCGGAGGCCGCGGCGAATCTCATCGCGCTCGTCGAGAACGCCAAGCGCCGCCGCCGGCCGCAGACGGCCTGCCACTACGCGTCCCTGGCCGCCGAGGCCGATCCGTCCTCGGCGGAGGCGCTGCGCCTCCTGCTTGAGTGCCCGATGTCCGACTTCGTCAAGCTCAGCGCGCTCGTGCGGCTCGCGCGTCTCGCACCGGCCGACCGGGCGACGGCCGATCAGATCGCGGAGATCCGCGGGCGCTACGGAATCGCTTCCGCGCCGTGATTCGTCAAGAGCGTCCGGCGGCGGACGACGAGGCTATCGCGCCCGAGGCGGTGCGATCGTGAAGAAGGGCCACGCCGTGGCGGCGCCCTGCCCCTCGACGCACGTCGCGACGCGGTTGACCGCGCCGGGCGGGAATGACTCGGCGTTGCCGGCCGGCCACAGGACGACCAGGCGGCGCACCGCGGCGGCGGCGCCGAGCCCGAAGCGGACCACGGGCTCGCTCGTCGAGCCCCAGCTTCGCTGAACCCGCATGTAGCGGATCTGCCGGCCCTTGTCGTCCTCGATCCCCACCCACGCGCCGAGGCCGAAGCGGTTCTTCCCGCGTCCTTGCAGCCTCACGCCCAGCCAGGGATGCAGCGGCGCGCCCTCGCACTCCAGCACGGTCGGCGGGCCGTCTATGTTGTTGAAGATGACATCGAGGTCGCCGTCGCCGTCCAGGTCGGCGGCGGCGCTGCCGCGCGTCGCGCCGCGCACGGCGAGCCCCGGCCCCGTCCGGGCCGTCACGTCGAGAAAGCCTCCCGTGCCGTCGTTCAGGTAGAGCTGGTTCGGCTGGCGGTACCCCGGATTGCCCCGCACCTGGTCGGCCTGGGGAACGACGTGGCCGTTGCCGATGATGAGATCGACCGCGCGGTCGTGGTTGAAGTCGGCGGCCAGGACGGCCCAGCCCACGTACTGATAGCTCGGGGAGGCCAGGCCGCGGCGCGCCGTCTCATCCGTGCAGAGCTCGCCGCCCTCGTTGGCGTAGAACGTGTTGGTGTCGTTCTCGTAGTTGCAGACGAAGATGTCCTCCCGGCCCGCGCCGCGGAAGTCGGCCATCTCGGTGCCCATGCCCGCCTGGGCCATGCCGGCCTCGTTGAAGGCGACGCCGCTCTCGAAGGCCGCGTCCCTGACGGTGCCGTCGCCGCGGTTCAGGAAGAGAAAGTTGGCCGTCGAGTCGTTGGCCACGTAGATGTCCGGCCACCCGTCCTGGTTCACGTCGCCCGCGATCGCGCCGAGGCCGTAGCCGGGCTTGACCGCACGGAACCCCGCGGTCTCGCTCCAGTCGCTGAAGGTGCCGTCCCCGTTGTTGTGGTAGAAGATGTCGTGCTCCTTCGGCAGCCCCACCGGCCCGACGAGGATCGGGATTCCGTGAAGGTGGCAGCTCCGCGAGTCGCCGCGGCGCGGCGCGGTCGCGGGATCGAACTTGAGGTAGTTCGCGACGTAGAGGTCGAGGTGGCCGTCGCGGTCCATGTCCACCCAGACCGCGCCCGCTCCGAACCCCGCGTGGCCGACGCCCGCCCGGTCGGTGACATCCTCGAAGGTGCCGTCGCCTCGGTTCCGGAAGAGCTTGTTGGGGCCCCAGTTGGTGATGAAGAGATCGATCCGGCCGTCGCCGTCGTAGTCGGCGGCCGCGGCCGCGATGCCCCAGCCGCGATCGGCCACGCCGGCGGCCTCGCCGACCTCGGTGAAGCGCCAGCCGCCCTCGTTGCGATAGAGCTTGTTGCCGGGCCCCTTCCCCGAGGCCAGAAGCTCGAAGGTCGAGCCGTTGATGAAGTACAGGTCCTCGCGCCCGTCGCCGTTGAAGTCGAAAACTGCGCAGCCGCCGCCCTTGGTCTCGACGATGTACTCCTTGGTGACGCTGCCCCGGAGATGGTGAAACGAAACGCCCGCGGCGGCGGCGACGTCCCTGAAGCGCGGGACTCGAAGCTCGGGAGCCTTCTCCGCCCCCGCCCCCGCCCCGACCGCCACCACCATTAATCCGGGGACAGTCACCGATAATATCTTTCCGGGGACAGTCACTGATTAGACCCTCGCTTCTTCCTTCTGCCCGCGTCCGGGCTTGCCACGGATCAGCGTGCGGTCGAGCCGCCGTTCCAAGTGCGCAAGAAAAACCGCGCTCCCCACCGGACGACCGACACGGGTCTCGCGCCGTAGATCGGCGAGCGCCGTCTCGCTCTCATCCTGCAGGTACGCGCGCCAGTCCTCAGCCATCTGCGCCTCTTTCGGCACCCGGAAGATCAACGCGTCCTTCGTGCGAATCCCCACATGATATGCGGCGCTGGACCACTCGTAGCTCCACGCAACGCGCACCATCCGCGCACGCACCGGGTTACGTTCCACATATCGCACCGCATGCCACGCGTGCGGCTCATCCATCGCGCTTGACGCAAAACGCCCCTGCCAGAGAGTCCCGCGCCAACCCGTCCGGAAGTTGATCCACCGCGAGTACTCCGTGTGAGCCCTGCCGAAGCAGCGCGCAAGCGAGCGCTCGTCCCTCGGCACGACGACGAAATGGACGTGGTTGGGCATGAGACACCACGCCCAGAACTCCACGCCGTACTTCTCCGCGGCATTCGCGACCATTTCGAGGTAGATCTCCCGGTCCTCGTCGGAGAAGAAGACCTCTTCCCGCCGCGAACCTCGCTGCGTGACATGATGAGGTACCCCAGGAAGCACCACACGTGCTAGTCGTGCCATGGCACTATCCTCTCGGGCGGTCCCGGCGCTGTCAAGCAACGACAATCGGTGACTGCCCGAAACCGGAAATCAGTGACTGTCCCCGGAAAGATATTATCGGTGACTGTCCCCAGATATGCGGGTAGAATGTGGGGATCAACCGGCGCATTTCTGACACGAAGGAGGTGCCTGCATGCGTACGACACGAAAGCTCGGCCGGCGTGGATTCCTGGGCGGCGCGGCCGCGGCCGCTGCATTCAACGTCATCCCGCGCCATGTGCTCGGCTCGGCCGGCGAGCCCTCGGCCAACAACAAGCTCAACATCGCCGGCGTCGGCACGGGCGGCATGGGGTCGCACGACATCCGATCGGTGCCCACCGAGAACATCGTCGCCGTGTGCGACGTCGATGCGAACCACGCGGCCGCGGCAGCCAAGCCCTTCCCGTGGGCCAAGGTCTACACCGACTACCGCGAGATGCTCGAGTCTCAGAAGGACATCGACGCCGTCATGGTGGGAACACCCGACCACGCCCACGCCGTCGTCACCATGAAGGCGCTCAGGATGGGCAAGCACGTCTTCTGCCAGAAGCCCCTCACTCACAGCGTCTACGAGGCCATCGAGGTCGCCAAGGCGGCACGCGAGGCCAAGGTGGCGAC
>DHGK01000193.1:3237-5278 GCA_002402755.1 Planctomycetes bacterium UBA4800 | reverse complement strand
TTCTCCGGCGACACGGCGCTGCGCCTCGAGCGCGTGCGCGCGTGTGCCGATCCCCGGCCGGATGTGGTCCTTCCCTGCATCAACGGAGCCTTCGGGAACATGGATGCGCGGGATGCCGCGCGGCTCGTCGAGGCGCTGGCCCCGCGCCTCGCCGTGCCCTGCCACTTCTGGATGTTCAAGGAGCACGGCGGCGACCCCGAGGCGTTCGTCCGCGCGTGCGCGGAACTGTGTCCCGGCGTCGAGGTGCGATTCGTGACGCCGGGCGAGGGGCTGCGGGTCACGCCGGCGGCGATCGAGGGCATCGGGGATTGAACGAGGAGCGCAGCACAATGGACACCGGTCTCAACGACAAGGTGGCGATCGTCACCGGCGCCGCGCAGGGCATCGGGAGGAGCGCCGCAGAGAAGCTGATCGCGAGGGGCGCCGCCGTCGTCCTCTCCGACGTGCAGCGGGAAGCCGGCGCGGCCGCGGCCGCCGCCCTCGGCGCGCGGGCGAGCTTCGTTCCGTGCGACGTGGCGCGCTACGAGGAAGTCGAGTCGCTCGTCGGCGCAACGGTCGCGCGCTTCGGCCGCCTCGACATCATGGTCAACAACGCCGGGATAAACTCCAACCGGCCCGAGGACCGGGTGACGGCGGAGCGCTATCCCCTCGAGACCTGGCGGCGGATCATCGAGGTGGATCTCACCGGCGCCTTCCACGGCAGCCGCGCCGCGGCCCGGCAGATGGTGCTTCAGAAATCGGGCGCCATCATCAACGTCGCCTCGGTGGCGGGCGTCGTGGCCCTGCGCCTCCAGGTCGGCTACGTCGCCGCCAAGGCGGCCGTGATCCGCATGTCCGAAGCCATGGCCTGCGAGCTCGCGCCGCACGGCATCCGCGTGAACGTCGTCTCGCCGGGCTCCGTTCTCACGGACGGCACGCGGGAGCTCTTCTACGCCGACGCCGAGAAGGCGCGGCGCGTCCTCTCCTTCATCCCCCAGAATCGTCCCGGCGAGACGCGCGACATCGCGGACGCGATCGCCTTCCTCGCCTCGGACGCCGCCGCCTACATCAACGGCCACAACCTCATCGTCGACGGCGGCTGGACCTGCGGCTTCACCCGCGACTTCTGAGGGCGGCGCCCGCGAGGAGGACGTTCCGCGCGCCCCCGGTCGGCGCATGTGCGATGCTCGCACGTCTCTTGTCTCCACCCATCGAGGCCCGTAAGATCAGGGCCTGGATGCGCCTGCGACGGGAACGAATCCGGCGTCCGGTCGGCGAGCGCCGAGCGGATTCTCCCGGACAGGCCGAGAGAGGAGCGTGCCCCGGCATGGGCCGCCCGTGATGCAATGTCTGTGAAGCGCGTACGCGTCTATCTGGATACGTCCGTGATCGGAGGGCGCTTCGACGCAGAGTTCTCTGCTGCCAGCAGTCGCTTCTTCGCCGAGCTTGCGGACGGGCGCTTCATCGGTGTCATCTCCGACGTAGTCGCCCGCGAGATCCTGCATGCCCCGCCGGAGGTTCGCCGTCTCGTGGAGGCGCCCTCACGCATCCCGTGGGAATACGTGCGCGAGGACGCCGAGTCCATCGCGCTCACCGATGCATACCTCGCGGCGGGTGTCGTGAGCGCCGGTTTCCGAGACGATTGCGCGCATGTGGCCTTGGCCACCGTGAGCCGCGTCGATGTCCTCGTGAGCTGGAATTTCCGGCATATCGTCCATTTCGACCGGATTCGGGGATTCAACTCGGTGAACCTGCGGGAAGGCTATGGTACGATTGACATACGCAGTCCTCTGGAGGTGATCGCATATGGCGAGTGAATTCAAAGTGCTCGAATGGCTGCGTTCACTGCGGGATGCGCATGCGCGTGAGACCGAAGGGCTCTCTCCCGAGGAACGGATCGAGGCATTGCGGTCGGAGACCGAGGCATGGACCGCTTCATTCCTGGCCGATCATCCCGACGCGCGCAGCGTGTCCGCGGCATCGGGCACATCGCGCGGCGTGTTCCCCCGGAGCCACGGCAACGATTGAGATCGGCGTGAGAGAGAGGAGCGGCCCATGCGCA
>DHGK01000193.1:2952-3221 GCA_002402755.1 Planctomycetes bacterium UBA4800 | reverse complement strand
GCCGACTACTATGCCGCGATGACGGCGCCCACGAAGCTGGAGGTGCGCGCCGGCGGCGACTGGATAGACCGGAAGTACGAAGTCCGGGACAAGCTCCTCGAATGCGTCGGGCTGTCGCCGCTGCCCGAGCGCGTCCCGCTCGATGTGCGGGCCTCGGCGCCCATCGACCACCCGTGGTGCACGATCAGGCGCGTCTACTACCAGCTCTGGCCGGGCGTCTACTCGAACGGGCTTCTCTTCATGCCGAAGGAGATGCCCTTGAAGCCCGC
>DHGK01000193.1:0-2871 GCA_002402755.1 Planctomycetes bacterium UBA4800 | reverse complement strand
TTTCGCACCAGACGCTCCACATCTGGAACAACATGCGGGCGCTCGACTACCTGCAGAGCCTGCCCGAGGTCGACAAGGAGAAGATCGCGTGCGCCGGCTTCTCGGGCGGCGGCATGCAGACGCAGATGCTGGCGGCGCTCGACGAGCGCGTGCGCTGCGCCGTCATCGGCGGCTACACGTGCCAGTCGCGCCGGATCATGTTCCCGAAGGGCAGCCACTGCGCCTGCAACCATTTCCCGAACTACCTTCGCTTCACCGACCACCCCGAGATCAGCGCGTTCGGCCTGCCCGTCCCGGTTCTCTATCTGACGATGCAGGACTGGACGGCGAATTTCCTCCAGGAGGACTTTCCGGCGATCGCGAAGCTCTACGAGGCGAACGGCGCCGCCGGGCGCGTCGAGTGCTTCTACGAGCCGACCGAGCACATCTACGACCGCAACAAGCGCGAGCGCACGTACCAGTGGCTGGATCGATGGCTTCTCGGCGCGTCCGCCTCCGACCCCGAGCCCGAGAACGTGCCGCTGATTTCGGTCGAGACGCTCCTGAGCCTCTCGGCGGCCGTTCCCGAGGACAAGGGCTTCGCCGGCATAAGCGCGTACTACGAGGAGATGGAACACTATCGCCGGCATCCTGAGCGCTGGGATCCGGAGCGCGATCGTGAGTATATCCGGCGGGACCTGGAGGGGGACCTGGAGGAGTTGCTCGGCTCGGAGCACGAACTTCCTCGACAGGATACGGCGGCCGCGGATCCTCCCGTCGAGCGCATCGACGACCTCGACATCATTCGAACGAGCTTTCCGAGCGAGGGATCGATCCGCATTCCGGCGATTCTCGTTCGGCGTCATGACGCGAAGGAGCCTCTCACCGTCACGATTCTGTGCGCCGCCGAGGGGAAGGATGCGCTTCTGGCCGAGCGCACGACGGTGTGTCGTCTCGCGCGCGAGGGCGAGCTCGTCGTGCTTCCGGATGTCCGCTTCTTCGGCGAGCTCTCGGAGGAGCGGACCGCGGCAAAGGGTATCGGCGCCTGGGACCGCAACGCCATCGTGTGGGGGCGCCCGCTTCCCGCGATGACGGCGACCGATCTCTGCGCCGTTGCCGAGGGCGTCGAGGAGAGGCCGGATGTGGAGCGTTGGGGGGGCCTCACACTCATCTGCAGGGGCTCAGGCGCGCTTGCGTGCGGCGGCCTCTTCGCCGCGATCTTGAGCGGGCGCTTCTTCAATGTCGATCTCGATTTCCGCGGCTGCTGTTTCGAAAAACGAAACCTCCCGGCCGTGCCGTTCATTCTCCGGCACGGCGACATCGTTGCGTGGACATCGCTACTGAGGGGTGGGCGCGTCACCTTGCGCGGGCTGCCCGATGAGGCCGGCGACCAGCAATGGCTGCGGTCGGAATTCAAGACCAAGGATGGAGCATACCGAGGGCTGAACATCGTGCCGCCCGCCCCGGCGCCCGAGCCGGCCGGCGGCGAGACGTGGCCCTGTCTCGCGCACGATGCGCGGCGGAGCGGATCGACGACCGCGACGCTCAGGCCGCCCTTCGAGCGCCGGTGGCATCGGCTCTTCGGCGACGAGGGGCTCATGGCCGGAGCACAGCCGATCGTTGCCGATGGGAAAGCGCTCATCGGGACCATGGCCGGAAACCTCCACGCGCTTTCGCTCGATACGGGCGAGACGGTGTGGACTTACATGGCCGGAAGCCCGATTCTGTATTCTCCCGCCGCCGCATACGGCCTGGCGTTTGCCGGCACGCTCGATGGCAAGGTCCACGCGGTGAAGCTCTCCGATGGCGCGTGCGCGTGGTCGGCCTCGCTGGGCGATGCGGTCGCGGGCTCGCCGCTCGTGACCGGCGAGGCGCTCATCGTCGCGACGCGCGGCGGGGGATTGTGTGCGCGGTCTCTTCGCCACGGCGATGACCTGTGGGGCGGCCCGTGGTCCGACCCTGAGCGCGGAATCTTCGCCCCGATCACGTCGAGCCCCGCCTACGATGCCGCGAGGGATCGCGTGTACGTGGCGTGCGAAGCCATGCGCGTCGCCGCGATCAATGCGTCGAGCGGCAGAACGGTGTGGGTAAGCCCCAAGCTGCCCGGCGCGAGCTTCCGCGGCTACTACCCGGTCATCGCGCCCGACGGCTCCGTGATGGTGACGGCGACTCCCGGCATTCCGCTCGGCACCTTCGACGCCATCCTCCTCGACATGGTCAAGGAGATCTTCGGGGACTTCGCGAGCTGGCGCCACACCAAGGAAGAGAATGCCAAGCTCAGGGAGGCCAACTTCGCCCTCATGGCGAAGCCCGGCACCTACGAGGCGCAGCTTGCGTACCTTCGAAAGCGCCTTGCCGAACAGCCGGCCTTTCAGACGTTTTTCGTCCTCGATCCCGAGACGGGGAAGCAGAAGTTCGTCGCGCCGATCGTCTACGCCGAGAGCATGAACGGCACGGGGGCGCCGCCCATCGTGACGCCGGATGGCAAGGTGATCGTGAAGTACCAGGCGCTCCTTCGCAGCCGCTACGAGCACTACTCGCCGTTCCTGAACGTCGGGTACCTCGACACGGCGACCGGCAACATCACGCCGATCATGGATCAGTCACGCACCTACGGATGGCACGACAGCTTGCTCCTCGTTCACGACGAGCAGTGCCAGCTCGCGTGCGCGGGGCGCGTCTTGATCAACGCGCATCAGGACAACGTCAACGCCATGGACCTGGACACCCTCAAGGGGTATCAGGAGCCTTTCTGCCGTAACATTCACGAGCCGGCGCCGGGCGAGGCCCTCGGCATCTGGGCGCGCATCCTTCGCGGAGAGGAACTGCCGGAACTGCCGCCGGGCAAGGAATGGCTCGCGCGCGGGACGGGCGTCTACGGCGGCGGCTCGG
>DHGK01000330.1:8119-13338 GCA_002402755.1 Planctomycetes bacterium UBA4800 | reverse complement strand
TGCCTTCGTGTCTTCGTGGCTATTCTCGTCTTCCCTCGCGCGGCTGCCCCCCCGGGCGCCCGTCAGAGCATCTGCGTCCGCCCCGGCGCCGGCACCGGGTACGTGCCGTCGGGGCCGGGCTTGGTCGGCGGCTCCATGCCGTCGCGGCAGTCCTCCGGCCTGGGCGGATGGAAGTACTCCGACTTCGTCACCTGGTCCCAGGTGACCTCCTTGCCCGTGTAGCAGGAGAGCTGCCCCATCACCGTGATCGTGGTGCTCCTGACCATGTAGTCGCCGTTGTTGACGGGGCTGCCCGACCGGATCGAGGCGAAGAGAACGTCGTGCTCGCGCTGGTAAGGATCGCAGTTCCCGCTCCAGTTCCACGTCGTCTCGCCCCAGATCCGGCAGCTCAGGAGCGACGCCTTGCCCTTCGTCCCCGTGATGAGGCTCGAGTTCTGGTCGTAGCAGCCGTCCGTCGTCCGGCAGAAGGCGTAGATCGGAACGCCGTTCGCAAACTCGTAGACGACCGCGTGGTGGTCGAAGACGTCGCCGAAGCGCCCCTCGACCATGGTCGAGCGGCCGGCGAGCCCGTGGCACTTGACCGGCGCCTGGTTCTTCATGACCCAGCTCGACCGGTCGAGGTTGTGGACGAGCGTCTGGGGGACATCGTCTCCGCAGAGCCATCGCCAGCGGTACTGGCAACTGCACTGCCACTCCAGCTCCGAGTGCTCGGGCTTCGGCGCGCCGACACCGTAGGGCGGCCGCAGCCAGTGCTCCTCGATCGCCGTGATATCCCCGATGGCGCCGTCGTGGATGCGCTGAACCGCTTCCTGGAAACCAGTGTGATAGCGGCTCTGGAGGCCCGAGACGAGCGAGACCCCCTTCTCCTTCGCGACCTCGGCCGCGCGCGCCATCACCTTCATGCCGAGCGGATCGATGCCGTGCGGCTTCTCGACGAAGACGTGCTTCCCCGCCTGGACGGCCGCCAGCGAGTGCAGCGGGTGGAACTTCGCCGCGTTCGCGATCAGGACCACGTCCGATGCCTCGATGACACGCTTGTATCCGTCGAAGCCGGCGAAGCAATGGTCGTCGTCGACCGCCACCTGGTCGCCCTTGCGGGCCTTGATATCCTCGCGCCGCCCCTTCACGCGGTCCATGAAGATGTCGCACATGGCGACGAGCCGCGCGCCGCGGTCGGCGTTGAGGGCCTGAACGGCCGCGCCGGTGTTGCGGCCTCCGCATCCGATCAGGCCGACCCGGATGACGTCGCTCCCGGCCGCGTGAACGGCGGCGCCCGCGGCGAGACCGGCAAGCGCGGTTCCCGCCGCCGCGGAGGTCTTCAGGAACGATCGGCGCGTGGCGCCGGTGTCCGATGAGGTTCGTCTGGCGTTCGACATGGGGCTCCTTTCCTGTGCGTTCGTGTCCGAAGAACAGGATACCACGGAGGCCCCGAGAACCGAAAGACGGGGCGAGTGCGGTGAGAAAAGCGTGAACGGCTGCCGGGAGACGAGAATAGCCACGAAGGGACTTTGGCGCATTTCGAGTGCGCGGTGCTTCACCGCTGATGCTTGGTGCCTTNNCGTCCGTCCGTCCTCCCCGGACGCGGTGAGAGAAGCGCGAGCAGCTACTCCTCGGGCTCTTCTTCGGGCTCTTCCTCGGGCGCTTCTTCCGGCGCTTCCTCAGGCTCCTCCTTTGTGCCCTTCTCCTCCGCCTCGGGGCCCTTGCGCGCCGGCGGCAGCACGCGGCCGCGCTGCGCGTTCGCATCGATGAGGAAGCCCAGCAGCATGTTCTGAATGCCGTACTCGCTGTCCTGGCTCGTCTGCTTGCCGAAGTGGCTCAAGATGTGCAGCACCGCGCCCTTCCGCGGGCCCTTGCCGGGCCTGAACGTCACGGCCAGCGCATCGTTGCCGCGGGCGATCCGCGCCAGGTCGGGGCTCGTCAGGAGCAGCTCGACCTCGCTTTTCTTCTTGACCACGATCGCCGGGCTCTCGTTGTCGATCTTCCAGGTGTGCGCCGCCCGGGAGAAGTACGCGCGCACGTCCTCCTCCGGAGGCCGGACGACGGTCCTGCCCTTGGGGCGATGCTTGCCCGTGACGACGATGTCCTGCGGGGGGCGGAACACTCCCTCCAGGTAACGGTGGCCCGCCTTGCCCGGGGCGGGCAGCGCCTTGACGTTCTTCTCGGGAAGCTTGGGACCGCTGCCGACGAGCTCCGGCCAGGCGCGTTCAAGCAGCTCCTCGAGGACCCAGTCCTCCGTGAAGAGGAATCCCCCCGCCTCGACGAAGCGCTTGAGCCGCTCGACCGCGGCGCCGCTGAACTTGTACTCCCGGACATCGTGGCGGTTGCAGCCGGTGCACCGGTGCAGGCGGTTGCCCGCGTCCTCGCCGGGCTTGCAGTCCGGACACACGCAGTGCGGCCGCCACATCATGCAGTTGATGCACACGACCATGCTCTCCGCGAGCGCAAACCCGGCCTCGAAGTCCTCCTTCGTGATGACCGTGTGCGGAAAATCCATCTGCTCGAGCATGTGCTCGATGTGGTCGAAGTTGTGATCGAAGCGTTCCCAGTCGACGCACTTGCCCTTGATGACCACGATGCGCCGCGGGGAGAGCTTCTCAATGCCGATGATCTGCTCGTCGCGGATGGCGTCGACCTCGTCGCGCGCCGTTCCCGTGGTCCGCTCGCGCGCCTTCCTGCCCGTGAGCTCCCGGCCGCGGTGGCCCTTCCACCAGCCTTCCCAGTTGACGATGCTCGTCCCGAAATGCTCGCCGGTGATGTTCGCGAGCGCGCCCGCAAGGTAGCGCCTGAGCTCGCCGTCGGAATCCTTGGTCCGTGCGAGCCTGGCGATGAGGGCGTCGACGACCTCGGGCACGCGGACCTCGCCGAGCTGCCTGACCGCCCCGAGCGCCAGCTCGCCCGCGCACTCGTCCATGATCGGGATCAGGGCGGCCGATTTCGTGCTCAGGCGGTTGCGCTCCAGCGCGAAGAGGACATCGCGGGCGGCGGGGCTCTTTCCGCGCTCGACGACGAAGCGGCCGACCGCCGTCAGGGCGCTCTCATCGCCGAACGACGCGGCGCCGTCGATGAGCAGCCAGTAGGTCTCCGACTGGGCCGGCGCCTTCTCCACCTGCTCGAGCAGCACGCCCGCCGCCTCGGATCCGCCCAGGGTCCTCAGGGCGGCGCAGGCCTGGCCGAGCAGCCTGGCATCGCCCGACGCCAGGGCCTTGCGGAGGTCCTGCTTCAGCGCCGCGAGCGTCTTCTCCGCCGCGCCGGCCGGGCAGAGCGCCAGTGCAAGAACGAGGCATGTCAGCCGCATACCGTCCCTCCCCGGCCGCATGCATCCGGCGCCGGCCCGAGGCCCGGCGCCGGGCGGCGGCCTACCGCCGCTTGATCACGTACGTCTGGACCGTCTTGAGCTTGTCGCCGTCGGTCGCCACCACGCTCACGACGTTCGTGCCGACCCTGAGCGGCACCTCGTGCGCGAACGTGAGCGGCCCGCGCGCGCCGTCGATCGCGCGGTAGAAGACCTTGTCGGGAATGCCGTCGATGTAGCGCTTGTCGCGCGTCAAGGTCAGGATCATGATCGCGCGCAGGTCCTTCTCGTCGCGCACGACGGCCTCGATCGGCACCGCGGGCCGGTCGGTCAGGAACGCGCCCACCTTGACGGCGACCTCGGGCGGCGCGAGCGTCACGGGGGCGAAGCCCTCGCCGCCGCTCGTGCGCAGCTCGAACTTCTTGCTCAGCCCCTTGCCCGACGAGGTCTCGAACACGTCCAGCCGCAGCACGTACTTGTCCGCCGAGGGCTTGTCGGCGATCGTGAAGGCGAACTCGCACACGCGCTCCTCGCCGGGCCCAAGGTGCGTGAGCAGCTCGCGGCCCCGCACGAGGTACACGGCCTGGCTCGGATCGGTCTCGTTCTTGAGGCGCGCGACGGCCTGGAAGATCTCGGCCGCGCCCGCGTTTCTGACGGCGGCGCGCAACGTGAACTCCCCCCCGCGCGCCACGTGCCGGACGTCCTTGCCGTCCTTGTCGCGCAGGGCGACGGCGGCGGAAAAGCTCGGCATCGGGCCCTCCGGAATCCGCACGACGACCGTCTTCTCGCCCAGCGCGGCGGCGTTGTCCGCGCGGACCACGACCTTGAACTCCTCCTCGCGCGGGATCGAGAAGTAGGGGATGCCGACGTCCAGCGTGCGCGCGACGGCGCCGCCGGCCGGCACGCGGCCGAACAGGAACTCGCGGTTGCGATAGAACGACGACACATCGTCGGACTCCGTCACGCAGTGGACGCGCCACAGATCCTCGGCGCCCGTGTTCCTGAGCGTCGCGGTGAAGCGCAGCTTGCGCTCCGGCGTGGGGTCATCGTCGCCGGACTCGATGTCGGCGTCGCCGTCCTCCGCCACGGCCGCGGCCCGCGTCCCGGCCTCGTGCGGCTCGGTGACGATCTCGTAGGCGATGGCGAGGTCGAAGGACGGCGAGTGCGGCGCCGGGCCGGCCGTCCAGTCGATCTGCGCCTCGGCCAGGCGCGCCGTGACCTCGCGGAACTTCTCCTCCTTCAGGCGCCGGATGTCCTCGCGGTGCGCCGCGAGGAAGCTCGTGCGGCTGAAGGGGACGTCCTTGTCGGCCATGAGGATCAGCCGGGACGCGAGATGCACCGCCACGAAGTCCGGGCCGTCGACATCGAACTCGCTGCTCACGAAGGACTTGGCGATCGCATCGGCATCGAGCGGGGTGTCCGGCAGGTCCACGTGGTAGAAGAAGCGCCAGGCCGGCTCCTCCTGCTTCTCGAAGCGCGATGTGATCGCCGCCTTGTGGAGGCGCTCGCTGGCCAGGGGCTCGTCGGCGAAGACGCTGACGTCGTCCTTCTCGATCATGACCGGGTCGAGCGCCAGGTCGGGCGTCACGCCCACGTTCTGGATCGAGACCTCGCCGGCCAGCAGGTACTCGTACGTCGTGAGCTTCAGGCAGGACTCGTCCGAGAGCGGCCGCGGCTGCTGGACCGAGCCCTTCCCGAACGTACGCCGCCCGATGAGGAGCGCGCGGTCGTTGTTCCTGAGGGCGCCCGCGAGAATCTCCGAGCCGGATGCGGCGCCCTGGTTGATGAGGACGATGAGCGGGCAGTTCGGCTCGAATCCCTGGTCCTCGGCCCTGGCCAGCGGAGACACGACGCCCTTCTCGGCCTTCAGGACGAGGTCGCCGCGCTTGAGAAAGACGTCGGCGAGCGCGACGGCCTGGTCGAGCAG
>DHGK01000330.1:0-8049 GCA_002402755.1 Planctomycetes bacterium UBA4800 | reverse complement strand
CCGATGCCGTTCCCCAGCAGCGTGGACCGCACGCTCGGAATGGAGACGTTCTCGCGCACGAGCGTCTTCTTGATCAGGCCGTCGTGGCCCTTGCGGCGGATCCAGAGCACGACCTCGCTTCCCGGCGCGCCGCGGATGCGCGCGACCGCCTCCTGCGTCGTCATGCTCACGGTCGATTCGTCGTCGATCCTGACGACCTCATCCTCGGCCTTGATGCCCTCGCGCTGGGCGGGCGTGCCCTCCAGCGGCGAGATGATCGTCAGCTTCCCGTTGCGCACCCCGATGTACGCGCCCACGCCGCCGATCTCCCCCTCGATGTGGACGAAGAACTCCTTGTACTCCTTGGGCGAGAAGACGTTCGTGTGCGGATCCAGGACCAGGCACATGCCGTTGGCCATCGCGTACCTGGCGGCATCGATCTCCTCCGCCGTGCCCTTGTACGTGCTCTCCACGAAGCGCATGACGCGCTCCAGCACGCGCGCGAGCTTCCTGAGGTTCTCATCGGGGCTCTCGCCGTCCAGGACCTCGCGCTCGGCGATCGTGTGCGTCTGCCCGTCCAGGCGGATCGTGTACACGAGCCCCTCCCCGCCCGCCGAGGGATCCGGCGCCTCCTCGACCATGATGTCGTCCGCGCTGTTCTCCAGCGCGTGCAGCGCCTCCTGCAGCAGCGGCCGCACGTCGCGGAACCGCGTCTGGTCGATGTAGGAGCTGGAGAGATACCCCGTGATCTGCCGGAAGTAGCCGTAGACCGGCTCCGCGCGCAGCGCGGCGCCGAGGGCGGCGAGGACGAGCAGCACGGCTGCGAGACGGGTTTTTCGCACGATCGGACTCCTCCTGCTGGGACGGCGGCACGCGGGACGCCCGGCAATGCCGCACGGGCGTGCATCGCGAGCGCTCGCAGACGGGGCTCTTCTCAATGATAGGACGCGCGCAACGGCCCGGCAAGGACGTGCGCCGGCGCGCCGCGGCGCGCGCGTGACCGCGCGCTCACACGCCCGCGCGGCGGCGGAATTCCTCGGCAATCGCGGCCGCCGCCTCCTCGGGCGCGCGGCGCGACGTGTCGATCACGACGTCGGCGGCCTTCCGGTAACCGGGCTCCCGCGCCGCGAGCACCTCGGCGACCTCTTCCGTGAAGCTCTTCGCGCCGGTCAGCGACGGCCGATCCTCCCCGCCGCCGATGCGCGCGATGATGTCCTCGACGCGCGCCTCCAGGAGAAACACGATGCCGCGCTCCTTGAGCCGCCTGATGTTCTCGGGCCGCACGACCACGCCGCCGCCCGTGTCGAGCACCTGGCCGTCGCGCGCGGCCGCGTCGGCCACGGCATCCTCCTCCAGGTCGCGGAAGCGGTCCCAGCCGGCGCGCGACACGATCTCCGGAATGGGCATGCCCGCGCGGGCCGCGATCTCGGCATCGAGGCTCACGTACGCCATGTCGAGCATGGCGGCCAGGCGCGCCCCGATCGTGCTCTTCCCCGTCCCCCGGTAGCCGATCAGGACGAGATTCATCGCTCGCCGCCCAGCGCGGACAGGGCCGCCCGCGTCATGACATCGACCGGCGCCGGCCGCCCGGTCCAGAGCTCGAACTGCACCGCCGCCTGCCCCACGAACATCCCCAGGCCGGGCACGACCTTCGCGCCGGCGGCCTTCGCGTCGGCAAGGAGCCTGGTCTCGCGCGGCGTGTAGACCACATCGAACACCGTGTGGCGCGGGCCGATGAGGCCGGGCGGCACGAGGCTCGCCTCGACCCTCGGCGTCATGCCGACCGGGGTTGCGTGCACCACGATGTCCGCGTCCTTCACGGCCGCCGCCAGGCGCTCGGGCGCGAGCGCCGCGGCCTCGGGGGCCGCGCCCGCGTGCGCCCGGAGGTCGGCCGCAAGCCGCTCCAGCTCCGCCGCCTCGACGCCGAGGATGCACATCCGGGGCCGCGGATCGAGCTCCGCGAGCGTGAACGCCACCGCCCGCGCGGCGCCGCCCGAGCCGAGGATGAGCACGCGCTTCCCGGCCGGATCCACGCCCTCGGCCGCGAGCGCGCGCAGCGCGCCGGGCCCATCCGTGGAGTAGCCCGTGAGCGCGCCCGCATCGTTGACGATCGTGTTGACCGATCCCATCCGGCGCGCGGTTGCATCGACCTTGTCGAGGTGCGCGATCACGTCGAGCTTGTGCGGGATCGTCACCGAGAGGCCCCGGATGCCCAGCGCCCGCACGCCGGCAAGGGCCTGCGCCGCATCGCCGCGCGCCACGTGGAACGCCACGTACGCGAAATCGAGCCCGCAGGCCGCAAAGGCCGCGTTGTGGATCTGCGGCGAGAGCGAGTGCTCCACGGGATCGCCCATGACCGCGCACACCCGCGTGCGCGCCGAGATTCCCGGGACGTCCACGGGCTCACCTCCCCTCGTTCCTGAAGAGGCGCACGCGCACCGGGCCGCGGAGCCCGGAGCAGAGCGCCTCGGGATTCCTCTCGATCGTGAACGCGCGCGCCTCGCGCGTGAACTCCGATGCGGGCCACGCGAAGCGCCGCCGCGGCGCGCCGAGCGTCGCGACGTCGACGCGGAGCGTGTTGGCGCCGGCGCGCAGCGCGGCGCTCGTCCACACCTCGTGGGGCGGGGACCACGAACGGCCGGCCGGGCTTCCGTTCAGAGAGACGCTTGCGAAGAACCCGACCTCGCCGAGGTCGATCAGCGCCGCGCCGGCGCCGGCGAGATCATCGGCCGAGAGCACGAACGTCGTCTCGTACCTGATGCGTCCCGCGAAGTTCTCCAGGCCCGGCGCCTGCGGCCCCCCGAGGGCGACCTGCACGGGCTCCATCGCCAGCACGGGCGCTTCCGTCGAGCCGGTTGGAAACGAGAACAGCGCCGTGCGCGGCCGCGCGAGCGGGAATGCGGGAGCGCCGGCAGCCTCCTCGGGCTCCGCGTACCCGAGAAGGCGCCACGACGCGGGCGCGTCGATTCCGGCGGTTCCCGCGGGAAGCGTGACGAGCCCGACGGATGTCTCGGGCCAGGGCTCACGCGGTCCCGGCAGCGACGGATCGGCCGCCCCGAGGACGAAGGCCGGCCGCCACCGCTGGCGCCGGACCGACGCGCGCCACTCCGGGCCGGTCGCGATCAGACGCTCCGCGCCGTCGGCCGCGCGCACGGACATCTCGAGCAGCAGGTGCCCGGGCCCGGACACGTCGGCCTTGATCGTGTTCTTTCCGGGCTTCAGGAACGCGGCGACATCAGCCCGCGCAACCGTCCCCCCCTCCAGCGCCGCGACGGACGCGCCGTTCACATCGACGACCGTCTCCTGCCGCGCCGCGGCCCAGAGCACGGCTTCGGCAGCCGGCCGGTCCAGGTGAAAGGTCGCGTGGAAGCTCACGCGCGCGGCGCCGGGCGCGCCGTCGCGGAGACCGCCCTCGGGGCTCGTGATCCAGCAGGCGCGCCAGCGCGGCCCCTGCCACGCGGCGCCGCTCAGGAAGTCGACCGCGAGACCGGGAACCGCGCGGGCGCGCGCCTCCGCCTCGCTCCGGAAGACCTCCGCCGTCGCGACGGGCAGGCGCCCCGGTTGCACGCAGCCATCGCTCTCCCACGGGACGCACGTCCACGGATCGGGAATCGCCACGGTCCTCGTCTCGACCGCGCGCGTCTCGCCGGAATCAGCCGCCAGCACGATGCTCCCTCTCGGCGCGAAGCGCAGCTCGACGAGGAGCTCGGCGCCCTCCAGCCTCGATGGCGGGGCGCGCCGGCGGGAACCGGGCAGGTCCAGCTCCTGCGCATCGCACCAGGCCGCCTCGCGCGCGCCGCGGATCGCGATCTCGCCGTGCCACGGCTCGTCGCTCGCGTTGATGAGAAGGAAGCGCGCGCCGCGCTCGGCCGCGAGCGCCCGCGACCGGATCCGTCCCGCGAGGCCCGACGCGATGCGCAGGACGGGCGGCACGCGCGTCCGGAGCCGATCGAGCGCGTCCTCGGGCGTCG
Organism: Planctomycetes bacterium UBA4800; assembly: GCA_002402755.1. Taxonomy (GTDB): domain Bacteria; phylum Planctomycetota; class UBA8108; order UBA8890; family UBA8898; genus UBA8898. The sequence goes on along the minus strand of DHGK01000330.1, from coordinate 4,099 downwards.
CCGCGTGAAAGAAACTCTCGTGCGCGGCGAGCGCCTCGACCGCCGCCTTGAGGCGCCCGCTCCGCCGTCCCTCCTCGGGCGATGTCGACGGCATCGCGCCCACGAACGCGATCGCGATGCCGCGGCCGGCCCACGCGCACAGGGTCTCGGCATGGGCCGCGGAGAGCACATTCTCGGTCGGCACGATGACGCAGGCGTACGGCGGCGGCGCCGGGGACCGCGCAAGCGCGCCGAGCTCAGTCACCGCCGCATCGCGCCCTTCCGCGGCAAGCTGCGCGGCGACCGCGGGGCCGAGCCCCGTCGTGCCGCGCGCGAGCACGCCCTCGCCGGGCACCGCGATGCAGACATCGGGGGCGCCGAGCGCGGCGGCGCGCGCGAGCGCCTTCGCATACGCGGTGAGCGCCGCGAGATGCGCGTGGTACGCGGGCAGCTCCGGAGCGAAACCATCCGCGCCGAAGGCGATGCGGTCCGGCGGAAAGGGCGGCCAGGCCACGGACCGCGCGCCCCACAGGAACGCGAGCTCCATGTGGTGGCGCACGCGAGCGGGCGTCACGGCCCAGTTGCCCTCCTCGGGCAGGACGCAGCAGACGCCCTTGCCCGCCGCGGCGGCGATGCCCGCGGCGGCGCGGACGTTCCAGCCGAGGTGCGCTCCCATGGCCCCCGATGCCCAGGTCGCGAGGACGACGCCGCCCACGTCCGGCACGACGAACGGCAGGGCCGGCTCTCTCGCATCGATGCAGTTCCGGAGCGCGCCGCCGCCGCCGAGCTCGCGCGCCAGAGCCCCCAGGCGCACGCGCACGAGCTCGGTGCGCGCGCCTATGTCGCAGGCCAGCGCCGCCAGCTCCGTGCACGCGAGCTCCTCGCCGTAGCGTTCCCTGTAGCGCGCGCCGAAGTCCTCCGGCCACGGGCAGCGCCGTTCCTCCCGTTCGATCGCCGGGCCGAGCGCGAACGAGAGCCGCGCGCGCGGGACCTTCGCCTGCACGACGCCGAAGCTGAGGAGCGTCCAGACGCCCTCGGGCACGCTCCACGAGAGTCCGCCGGCGGCGAGCCGCGGCGTCAGATCGACCAGGCTCCCCTCTTCGATGTTCTCGTTCGCCGTCACCTTGCCTGCGAGCAGCGCGACGAGCGCCGGCGGAGGGGACGGGATCCGCTCCTCGCGCGGGCCGACGACGCGCCGCTCGCTCCAGACGAGAAACGGCCGCTCGTCGTGCTCGTCCTCGCCGTACGGGAAGGTCTCGATGCGCCCCAGCGCGCCGTGCAGGTGCCCGCCGCCGCGCCCGATATCGACGGCGGCGTGCGCGAAGCCCGCGCGTGCAAGCGCCGCGCCGACACCCTTGAGGCTCCCGCCCGCGTTCCCGCCGACGAGCGCGTACATGCCTTCGGGCTCCGGGGGCGCCGCGAGCACCGCAGCCGCAGCGCAGGCCAGGAGCAGGCTCATGGCGTCCCGCGCGCGAAGCGCGCCGCAAGCGCCGCGGCCAGGCCCTCCAGCGGCGCGAGCTCCTGCCGGCTCTCGCCCATCGCGCGGAGCTGGACCTTGCCCTCGGCGAGCTCGGCCTCGCCGATGATCACGGCCAGGCCGGCGCCGGTCCGGTCGGCAAGCTTCATCTGGGCCTTGAGCCCCTTGTTGCCCAGGCCGAACACCGCGGCGACGCCTGCCCGGCGGAGGTCCTCGGCCAGCGTGAAGGCCGCCTCCTTGGCCTTGGCGCCGATGTACGCGACGAAGACATCGGGCGCGCGCGGCCCGCGCGGCGAGCGCTCCGCCGCCTTGAGCGCGAGGATCATGCGCTCGATGCCGCCGGCGAAGCCCGCGCCCGGCGTCCGCGGGCCGTCGAGCATCTCCGCGAGGCCGTCGTACCTGCCGCCGCCGAGCAGCGTCCCCGCGTCGGGCGCGGCCGCGCTCACGATCTCGAAGACCGTGCGCGTGTAGTAGTCCAGGCCGCGGACGAGGAGCGGCGACTCCTCGACCTCGACGCCGGCCCGCGCGAGGAGCGCCCGCACCTCGGCGAAGTGATCGCGGCAGCCCCCGCACAGATCGTCCCCGAGCAGCGGGACATCGGCGATGGCGGCCCGCGTCTCCGGCTCCTTGGAATCCAGCACGCGCAGCGGATTGCGCTCCACCCGCTCGCGGTCGAGCGCGCTCAACCGGCCGCGCCGCTCGCGCAGGAACGCGCCGAGCTTCGCCAGGTAGGGCGGTTTGCACGCGGGGCAGCCCGTGCTGTTGACGAGCACCCGCAGCGCCCCGAGGCCGAGCGCGGCGCCGAAGGACGCCGCCATCGCCAGGAGCTCCGCATCCGCCGCGGCGTCGTCCGTGCCGATGATCTCGGCGTTGACCTGGTGGAACTGGCGGTACCTGCCCGCGCCGGGCCGGTCGCGCCTGAACATCGGGCCGATGCTCGCCAGCTTCACGGGCTGCGGCCGCGAGCGCATGCCCTCCTCGAGGTACGAGCGCATCACGCCCGCCGTGAACTCGGGCCGGAGGGTCAGGTCGTCGCCGCCCTTGTCGGTGAAGGAGTACATCTCCTTGTCGACGATGTCCGTGCCCTCGCCGACGCCCTTCAGGAAGACGGCCGTCTGCTCCATGACCGGCGTGTCGAGCCGGCCGAAGCCGTAGCGCTCGCACACGTCCCGGAACGTCTCCCGCACGCGCTCCCAGTGAGGCTGCTCCTCCGGGAGGATGTCGTGCATGCCGTACGGCTTCTGGTATGCCATGATCAGTGACAGCGGATTCCGTGGTCCTTCGCAGCTTCCCCGGCGAGCGCCGCGGCCTCGTCCATCCGGTCCTCGCTCGAGAGCATCGTGTAGAGTTCCTGGTACGCGCGGCCGAGCGCCTCGCGCGCCTCGGGGCGGCCCTTCGCCGCGGCGATCAGATCCCTGTACACCTGCACGCCCTCGTCGCGGCGGGCGGCATGGCAGAGGAACGCCGCGTACCTGAGCTTCGCCTCCCACAGTTCGGGAACGTCCGCGAGCACCTTCCGATAGATGTCATCGGCGCCGAGCGCATCGCCCATGTAGCGCATGAAATCGGCAAGATCGAGCCGCGCGAGCGCCTTGGCCGCGGGCTCGGCCGTGACCTCGACGATGCGCTCCAGGACCGCGAGCACCCTCTCCATGCGTTCCTGGCGGATGAGGTAGGCCGAGAGGTACTTCAGGAACCGGGGCAGGCGGTCGCACTGGGCCGCGAGGGCTTCCATCGTCCGGTGGAGATCCTCGGCCTCCTTGAGCTTCTTCTGCCGCTCGTAGCCGTCGGCGAGCGCCGCGAGGCGCTCGAGGCGCACCAGAGGGTCGTTGCCATCGGCGTGCCTGAGGCGCTCCTCGGAGGCGAAGCCGAAGGTCGTGCCGCGCGGGGCCGCCTGGAAGAACTCGGTCTTGAAGTTCTCGGCGTGCAGCCCCGCCTGCGCGAGCCGCTGCCTGATCGCGGTCTCCTCGCCCCGCAGGAACGGCTCGCCGTCGCGCCCGAACTCGATGGGGTTCTTTCCCGCCTCGGGTAGGATGTCGAGCGCCTTGCGGGCGGACTTGGGCAGCGGGAAGCGGAAGCGGCCGGCCCACGCGATCGCCGCGTGGACCATCGCGGAGGCCGCCGCCGGGTCGATCGCCGCGCGCTCCCCGCGCTTGACGAAGGCGTCGTAGGCCTCGGGCGCGAAATGCCGCGGCCCGAGGCAATCGTTGAGGCCGAAGCCGTCGCAGTCGATCAGGAACTCGCAGACCTCGTAGCCGCCGTCCTGGTGGACGCGGCTCACGACGACGAAGGCGTAGCGCGTCTTCTTCCAGTCCGGGTTGACGAAGGCGTGCTTCAGGGGCAGGCGGTCGAGCGGCACGTGCTCGCGGCTGTACCGTTCCTTGGCCTTCTCGACGCGTTTGGCTTTCTTCTTCTCGAGCTGCTTCTTGCGGCGCTGCTCGGATGACATGCGCACCTCCAGCGATACGGCGCCGCCCGCCGGCGCCCTGCCGCGAAGGATGCGATTATGCGTGCTCGCGGCCGGGTTGTCCAGGAGTAACCGTTCACGGTTTTCTCGCCGTGGTCGGGTCCACAGACACGTGTCATCTGACGGATAAGAAACCACAGAGGCACAGAGAGCACAGAGAAGAGAACGGAGAGAGA
>DHGK01000184.1 GCA_002402755.1 Planctomycetes bacterium UBA4800 | reverse complement strand
CTACTACCAGCCTGAGGCGTACGTGCCATCCACAGACACGTTCATCGAGAAGGACGCATCCATCAACGCCGAGGTGGAGAAGCTCCGCCACGCAGCCACCGCGGCGCTTCTCTCGCGCAAGGATGTCGTGGTGGTAGCGAGCGTGTCGTGCATCTACGGCATCGGGTCGCCGGAAGACTACGCAGGCATGGCGGTCTTTCTCGCCGAGGCGGCGTCGTACGATCGCGATACGCTCATCCACGACCTCATCGACATCAACTACGATCGCAACGACTACGAGCTCTCACGCGGCACCTTCCGCGTGCGCGGCGACGTCATCGACATCTTCCCGCCCTATGCCGACCAGCCGTTGCGCGTGGCGTTCTTCGGCGATGAGATCGAGTCGATCACCGAGGTGGACCACCTCACCGGTGAGATCCTCAACCGGTACGCCGCCACGCCGGTCTGGCCCGCCACGCACTACGTCACGCCCAAGGACAAGCTTGCCGGCGCTGTCGCCACCATCCGCGAGGAGCTTCACAAGCGGCTCGTGCAACTCAATGCCGAGGGCAAGCTGCTCGAAGCACAGCGCCTCGAGATGCGTACGAACTACGACCTCGAGATGCTCGAGGAGATGGGCTACTGCAACGGCATCGAGAACTACTCGCGGCACCTGGACGGCCGCGGGCCGGGCGAGCGGCCCTTCAACCTGTTCGACTACTTCCCCCGCGAGTTCCTGGCGGTCGTCGATGAGTCGCACGTGACGATCCCGCAGCTCCGCGCCATGCACGCCGCCGACCGCTCGCGCAAGCAGACGCTGGTCGACCACGGCTTCCGCCTGCCCTCGGCGCTGGACAACCGGCCCATGACCTTCGAGGAGTGGGAGGGCGTCGTCGCGCAGGCGATCTACGTGTCGGCGACGCCGGGGCCCTACGAGCTGGGGAAGGCGCCCGGCGGGGTCGTGAGCCTCGTCAACCGGCCGACGGGGCTGCTGGACCCGGTCGTGATCGTCAGGCCGGCGCGCGGCCAGGTCGGCGACCTGTTCGGCCGCGTCAAGGACCGGATCGAGCGCGGCGAGCGCACGCTCGTGACGACGCTCACGAAGCGCATGGCGGAGGACCTGAGCGAGTACTTCCGCGACAGCGGCGTCAAGTGCGAGTACCTGCACAGCGAGATCGACACGTTCGAGCGCGTCGAGATCCTGCAGAACCTGCGCAAGGGCGTCTGCGACGTGGTCGTCGGCGTCAACCTGCTCAGGGAGGGCCTGGACCTCCCCGAGGTGTCGCTCGTGGCGATCATGGATGCCGACAAGGAGGGGTTCCTGCGGTCCGAGACGTCGCTCATCCAGACGATCGGCAGGGCCGCGCGCAACGACCGCGCCGAGGTCGTGCTCTACGGGGACCTGGTGACGCCGTCCATGGACCGCGCGATCGCCGAGACGCGCCGGCGCCGCGCCGTGCAGGAGCGCTTCAACCTGGAGCATGGCATCGTGCCGCGGACCATAGTGAAGGAGATCCGCCCGGGCATCGAGCAGTTCGCCAGGGCGCACGCGATCGTCCAGGAGGTTGCGGGGGAGGATCGTGCGGCGTTCACCGCCCGGGAGGAGATCGCGGCGCTCGCCGAGGAGATGCAGGCCGCCGCGGCGCGCCTTGACTTCGAGCAGGCGGCCGTGCTGCGCGACCGCATCGCGGCGCTGAAGCGGCGGGCGGGTTGAGCGCGCCCGGGGCGCGGCCTCGCGGCGCGCGTTTCGGGTGTCAGAGCTCGCCCGTGCCCCGGAGCGCGCTCTCTCCTTGGATGGCGGCGCCCTCGATCGCGGCCGGCAGCGCGCGCAGCTCCCCGGGGTCGCGGAGCGCATCGCCGGCGGCCGGCACGTGGAAGAAGACGGGGCCGGCGCCCTCGACCGCCCGCGCGGGGCACGCGCACCCATCGTCGATCTGCTCGCGCGTTCCCTGGCGCGCCGGCTCGCAGCCGGCCAGGCAGAGACACCACAGGATCCCGAAGACGATGCCGTTCCGCATGCACGCGTTCTCCCGCCAGTTGTTTCGTCCGCGCACGCGGCCGCGCTTGAGCGCGGCGCGCGCCGGTGTTACCGGACCACGGGAAGCCCTTGGTCGCGTGCGGCGCGGCAACTATAATCGAGGCCGATGGCCACGGCGCTCCAGATGTGCTCACGTGAGTGGTACCCGGTCGTCGCCTTCCTCGCGCACTGCGGCGCGGAGGGCGCGCCTGCCGGCGCGGTGCGGGACAGGTTCGGCTCGCTCCCGCCTCCGGGCGCGTACGCGCTTGCCGGCGCCGGATTCACGATCGAGGAGGCCTCGGGCGGCCGGCTGAGGCTGGCGGGCGCGCCGCCGCCGCTTGCCGCCGGCGCCGTGCGGGCGCTGCTCTCGCGCGAGATCGACTCCGTGGACGTGCGCGTGTTTCCGGTCCTCGATTCGACGAACGAGTACGTGTTGAGCGCCGGCGGGGCGGCCGCCGCCTCGAACGTCGAGCTGATCGTCGCGGCCGAAACGCAGACCAGAGGGCGCGGGCGATGGGGCCGCGCATGGGCGTCGCCGCCGTTTATGGGACTGTGGTTCTCGTGGTGGTGCCGCGCGCGGGCCCTCCCGCCGCAGATCGTCGCGGCGGCGGCGGGGGTGGGCGTCCTGCGCGCCATGCGAGGCGCGGGCGCGGCGGATGCGCGCCTGCGATGGCCCAACGACATCTGCATCGGCGGCGGCAAGGCGGGCGGCATCCTGGTGGAGTGCGGGCCGGGGGGCTGCGCCGTCGGCGTGGGCCTCAACGTGCGCGGCGATGCGGCCGAGTATGTCGATGCGGACCGCGCGCCGTGCCGGCCCGTGTCGATTGCGCAGGCGGCGGGGATGGCCCCGGAACGCGACGCGTTGCTCGCGCGCGCGTGCGCGGAGATCGTCAGGGCGGCGCGGGCGGTCGCACGCGGCGACGGCGCCGCCGTGCTGGATGCGTGGCGCGATGCGCAGGACCTGCGGGGGAAGCGCGTCTGCCTCCGCATCAAGGACAGGGTCCGCGCCGGGTGCGTGCGCGAGGTCGATCCGGCGCGGGGGATCAGGCTGGACGAGCACGCGGAGTGGTTCATGCCGCACGCGGTCGTGCGCGTCGAGGAGGGCTGCGAACGGTGACGGGGGAAGGCAAGAGCCGGACGAAGGTGGTCTTCCCGGGGTACACCGTCAAGGAGCGTCTCGCGGAGCCGTCGCGCGCGGTGCTGCTGCGCGCCCGCCAGGATGCGCTGGCGCGCGATGTCCTCATCAAGCTGGTGCCCGCGGCGTCGCCGGAGAAGGTCGGCGCGGTCAGGGCCGAGGTGCGGCTCAGGCTGGCGCTTGCGCACGACGCGGTGGCGGCGCCGATCGACGAGGGAGCCGCGGGCGGCTACCGGTTCTTCGTGTTCGAGCTGCCGGAAGGGGACGCGATCGAGTCCCTGCGAGCGAGCCCGGCGCCGGTCGTGCTCGCCGCCGCGCGGCGCCTGTTCCGGTTCCTGGAGCACGCGCACCGGAGCGGCATCTTCATCGGGTCGCTCGACCCGCGCGATGTGCGCGTGACGGCCGCGGGCGACATCCGCATCGTGAATCTCGAGCACGCCGCGGCCGCGCCGCAGGACGCGGGGAAGGTGCCGGGCGTCGTGCAGGCTCCCGAGATCAGGGCGGGAAAGGGCGGCCCGTCGGCGCGCGGCGATCTGTACCTCGCCGGCGCGCTGCTGCACGCGGGGATTGCGGGCGGCGCGGCGCGCGCCGGGCGCGCCGTGCGGCGCGCGCCGAATCTCCCGGCGGCGCTGCGCGCGGCGCTGCAGCGCGTGCTTGCGGACGATCCCGCGGCGCGGCCCGAGTCGGCCGCGGCGGTGCTCGCCGGGCTGGAGTCCGAGGGCGCGGGACGGGATACCGCGCGCTGGCGCGAGGTGCTGACGGCGCCGGGGCTGGCGGCGATCGCGGCGGTTGCGGTGGGCGCGGGGATCGCCGCGTTCTGGCTTTCGCTCGCGCGCCTGCACGACGATGCCGCGCCCGGCGCGGCGGGCGAGCCGCCCGCAAGGGCGGAGAAGGGAGGCGGCGACGCGCCGGAGAGACCGGACGTGTCCGGCGGCGTCCCTCCGGACCTCGTGCGGCCGGCGGAGGTGGATGCGGCGGCGCGTGCGTTCGCCAAGGCGCTTGCCGACGATGAGCTGGCGCGCGAGCACTGGCAGGAGCGGATCGCGGCCTGGGAGGAATTCGTCGCCGAGCACGCCGGCACGGAATGGGCCGCGCGGGCCGACGCGCGTGCGAAGGAACTGCGGCGCGATGCGGAAACCGATGCCGAGAAGAGGCTCGGCGATCTGGTCGCGGCCGCCGGCGGACACACGGCGCTGCTCGTGACGCGCCTGGAGGAGTTCGCGGAGCACCGCCGCAACAAGGGAACGAGGGCGGCCGCCACGGCGCGCGAGCGGACGGGCGCGCTCCGCACGCAGCATCTGGCGCGCATCAACGGGATCGCGGCGCGGGCCGAGGAACTGGCGCGCGGCGGCGATTTTGCGGCGGCGCGCGATCAGCTCGGCGGCGCCGACGAGCATCTGCTGCCGGAGGGCGTGAAGGTGCTCGACGCGGCTCGCGCGGCGATTCGGGAGGTCGAAGCGCGCTGGAAGGGCGAAGGCGAGCGATGGCAGGCGCTGGAGGACGCGGCGCGCGCGGCCTGCGAGGCGCGGGATTTCGCCGGCGCGGCGCAACGGCTCGCCGCGGCGGGCGGCGACTGGGTGCGCGGCGACGCGGCCGCCGCGCACGCCGCCCTTGTGCGTGCGTGCACGTACGCGGCGCAGGCGAGCGGCGCCGTGAACGCCGCAGTGCGGGATCTCCACGAACGCGGCGCGGACCGGATGTTCACGTACCGGGTGCGCGGCGAGGCCGGCGAGGTCCACGGCCGCATCGTGGCCGTGGCCGATGACGGCGCGCGGATCGAGATCAAGCGCAAGTCGCGCACGGACAGGGTCGCGATCGATCCGCTGGCGCTCGATCTGGACACGCTGTGCGGCTGGGTGCGGGAGCATGCGCCCGGCGTGCACGCCGAGGCGGCGCTCGCGTACCAGTTCGCATTGCTGGGACTGTCGAGCGAGGCGGCGGCGGCCGCCTCGCTCGCGGGCGCGCAGGCGCCGCCCGAGCTCGGCGCGTTTCTGGACGCCGAGCGCGAGCGGCACGCCGCGCGGGCGATCGAGACCCTGTCGGGCCGCGGCGCGGCGCTCCTCGCGGAAGGGCGGTGCCGGGAAGCGCTCGACCTGTACGCGGAATCCGTGCCCCGCCTTGCCGGCAGCGCCGCGATGCGCGCGGCGCGCGAGCGGCTGCGGGACGCGTACGTACGCGCGTATGCCGGCGCGCGGCTTGGCGAGGGCGCGGCGACGGCCTTCCGCGGGAAGGCCGCGCTGGACGACCAGGGCTGGCTGACGGTCGAGTACACCTTCACCGACGATGTGCAGCTACAGGACTGGCGGCCCGCGGGCGGCCGGGGAACGGTCGCGACCGCCGCGCTCGGCAGCAGCATGGAGGTCCGCGGCCGGGTCGGATTGCACGGCGGCGAGCGCATCTTCGCGGGCGGCGTGCGCGTCGAGGGCGAGGCCGAGCCCCTCGCGGACGCGCCGAACGTGGGCGTCGTCGTCGGCGGACCCGCCGACGCGTACGAGGTGCTCTTCGGGCTGGGCTTCGAGCAGCAGGAGCCGGTCGCCGACAGCGTGCTTCCCGGGCCGCTGAACCTCGTGCTTGTCAGGCCGCGCGGGGCCGAGCAGTGGCATCTCGCGTTCCGGGGCTACGACGAGAGAATCAAGATGCAGAAGGGAAGGGTCGCGTACTTCGCGGCCGCGTGCGCGGAGATGCTGGAGCTCACGCTGCAGCGCTCGACGCTCTTCAGGAAGCCGGCGAAGGCGCTGGCCGACGAGCTGCCGGCGATCGCGGGACGCGAGGCGCCCGGCGGGGTGATCATCACGACCGGGCAGTCGCCCGTGGTCTTCCACCGCCTGCGCATACGGGGCCTGCTGCGGCGGGAGTGGCTGCAGGAGACCTGGGCGCGCGATGCCGCCGCGGCGTTCGAGGCCCTGGCCGGGGGCGCGGGCGGCGCCGCGCCTCCCGCGGGAAGCGGGAGCGCCGCTAGTCCCGGGGCGCCGGGGCGGCCGGAGGCGGTTCGCTGAGCACGATCCGGACGCGCCCGTTCTTGACCGTGAGGCTCTTCAGGCGGTTCTCGACGCGGCCGAAGAGCTGGGTGGTCCGCTTTCCGCCTTCCTGCTTCCACGTCCCCTTGACGAGCCACTCCGGGATCGTGAGGCTGCCGACGCGCGTCAGCTCGACGTCGGTGACGCCGGCCTGGAAGTTGTCCACGGCGATCCTGCCCAGGAACTCGATGTTGAGGTACTTCTTCTCCTTCGGGTCGGTGGGAACGCTCACCGCGAGCCTGATCCGGTCGTCGGCCGTGATCTGCACGCGGCCCTTGCATTCCGCCGGGTCGACCTTGAGCTCCCCGGCGATGGCGCCGGTCAGCATCTCGCGCAGGATCGCGTTGAGCTCCGGCTCGGAGAACTCGGCCTCCGCGACGTCGCCCCCGGAAAGGGCGGCGCACTTGTCGCGGGCGCTCGCCGTGTCGGCGTCATCGATGGCGGGCATGTCGATCGCGATGGGCGTATCGGCGACCATGCGGCCGACGAGCCAGTAGCCGGCGCCGGCGAAGACCACGACGGCGAGGACAAGCAGGCCGGCGCAGCCCAGGCAGCAGCTCAGGGGCGTGAAGAAGCGCCGCGGGGGCGGGGCCGACGGCTGGATGCCGAGCACGGCTTCATCGGGAGTTTGCGCGTTCATGTCAGGTCCTTTCCGGCAGTGCGTATGCGCTGCAGAGAGTAACCGCACGCGAGGCGCGATGCAAGGCGCCGCCCTACAGCAACGCCGCGATCAGCGCGGGCACGTAGAAGGACGAGTCGACGATGCACTCGAACACCATCCCGTGCGCGAAGAGCCGCCGCTTGTGCACGAGGAGATACAGGGCGACGTGCACCAATGCGACGAGATACCAGAGCCGGGCGGCGGGCACGGCGCCCAGCGCCGCGGCGCACAGGAACCCCGCGAGGCACAGCGCGGCGCCGGCGCCGATGAGGAGCTTCGTCGGCCCGTGGCCGAGCACGACCGGGATCGTTTCGCGGCACGCGAACTGGTCGCTCTGCATGTTCTGCATGTCCAGCGTGATCGAGCGCGCCAGGGCCAGCGTCACCGTCCAGGCGAACGCCAGGCCGAGCGCCCACGTGGGGGCGAATGCCCCGCCGTCCGCCGTGGCGGGCACGAGCACGCTGACGACGGCGAGCGCCCCGGCAAAGAAGACGTTCTTGGATCCGGGAATATCCTTGAGGCGCTGGTAGCGCCAGGCGCGCGGCGCGAGGCGGACGGAATACAGGGCGCCCAGAAGCGTCGAGAGCGCCAGGATCGTGAAGGGGACGGGGCCGGCGATCCACGCCAGGACGAGGCTCGCGATCGCGCTCAGGGCGCCGAGCGGGGCCATGATGTGACCGAACCGGGCGTACAGGGCGCGGCGGCGATGGGTGACGAGATCGCCCTGGCGGTGCTCGATGTACATGTTGAGGTTCTGCATCGCGAAGAGGTACAGGCCCGCCAGGACCGGGGGCAGCACGCCCGGCGCAACGCCTGCGAGGCGGGCCGCGGCGTACGCGAGCGCCGCGGCGCCGCCGGCGACGAAGACATGGCTCGCCATCACGGAGGCGCAGGCCGCGCGCAGCCAGGCGCCGGGAGGCCCCCCGCGGCCCATGAGCCGGAGGCGCTCGACGACCTCGTCGATGATCCAGTTCGGCGTGGACGCGCCCGCCGTCACGCCGGCCGTGCGGCAGCCCTTGAAGACGGCCGGGTCGAGCTCGTCGGCGGTCTCCACGAGGACCGTGGGGACGCCGGCCCGGCGCGAGATCTCCGCGAGGCGGACGGTGTTCGCGCTGTGCTTGCCGCCCACGACGACCATGACATCGACCTCGTGCGCGAGGCCGATGACCTCCTCCTGGCGGCCGGACGTTGAGCCGCAGATCGTCGCGGCGACCTCGACACGCGGGACCCGCGCGCGCACGGCCTCGGCGACGGCGGCGAAAGTGTCGGCGGCCTGGGTCGTCTGGGCGACGACCCAGGCGAAGTCCATGGGCGGGAGCGATGCCGCCTCCTCCGGGTTCTCGACGACATGGCCCTTGCCCCCGGCAAAGCCCAGGAGGCCGGTCACCTCCGCGTGCCCGCGGTCGCCGACGATGATGACGTGCGCGCCCGCCTCGACGGCCTTCTTGACGGTGTTCTGGGCCCGCGTGACATGCGGGCAGGTCGCGTCGCAGATCATGCCGCCGCGCTCCTCGATCGCGGCCATGCTCTCCGGCGGCACGCCGTGGGCGCGGATGACGACGAGGTCGCCGGGAGCCACGTCCTCGGGACGGGCGAGGATCTCGACGTGCCGGCGCCTGAGCAGCTCGACGACCTGCGTGTTGTGGATGAGCGGGCCGAGGGTGAAGATGCGGCCGCGGCGGCGGAGCGCCGCCTCGAGGGCCGAGCTCAGGGCGCGCCTGACTCCCATGCAGAAACCGGCTCTGGCGCCGACGCGGACTTGCATACACACTCCCGGGTGCGGGCGGCCGCGGCGGCGCGACGCGCCTCGCGGGCGTCCGGACCGATTGGCTACCGAAGCGGATGCTGAAGGCGGTAGGCGTACAGCGCGATCGCAAGCGCCGTGGCCGCGTTGAGCGATTCTACGGCCCCGTGCATTGGTATCGCAAGCGCCGCCGCGACCGAAAGGTCGGGCGGGAGCCCCGTCCCCTCGACTCCGGCAAGGATGGCGCAGGACCGGGGAAACCGGAACTCGGGAAGCGGCGTTCCCTGCGGCGAGAGCGCGATCAGGGGCAGGGGCTCGGTCGCGAGCTCCCGCATCGCCGGGCCGGCGGCGAGGGGCAGGGTCAGGACGGCGGGGCCCGCCGCGCGAATGCTGCGGGGAAGGTACGGCGAGGCGCCTTCCCGGAGGATGACGGCCTCCGCGACGCCGAACGCCGCGCCGAGCCTCACCGCCGCGCCGATGTTGACGGGGTCCTGGAAGCCGAGGAGGAGGCTCGGGCCGCCCCTGTCGGCAGGCCGCCAGGGCGCAAGCGGCGGGACCTTGACGGCGAGGAGCGGACCGCCGGTGCCGGCCGGATCGAGCTCGTCGAAGCACTCGGGGATGACGGCGCAGGCAGGCACTCCCGCGGGCAGCCCCGGGGGAAGCTGCTCGGGGCCCCTGACGATGCACATGGCGATGCGCGCCGCATGCGCGCGGATCACCTCGGGCACGATCTTGCGGCCCGAGAAGAGCGCGAGGCCTTCCCTTGCGATGCCGCGAGCCGAGAGCAACCGTCTGAGATGCTTCAGGCGCTCGTTCCGGGCGCTCGCGATCTCGGTCAGGCCGCCGCCCGCGCTCGTGCGGCGGAATATCGCGAGCGAGCGTTCGTGCGGGCTCTTCGGTATCGTGTAGGACTCGATGCGGAGGAGCTCGTAATCGGCGGGCAGGGCGAGCGCATCGATCTCTTCCTTGATGCGCGGGCCCTTCATGAGGATGGCGAGGCCGCCCGGTGCGAGGCAGTTGCGCGCCTCGTCGAGGATGACGCCGATGGGGCCCACGGCGCGGGCGATCACGCCGGCGACCGGCTCCCGGACGCGCGCCGAGAGGCGGTGGGGCAGGACGCGGACGTCGTGGAGATCGAGGAGCCGGCAGGCTTCCTCGAGGAACGCGGCGCGATGCGCGCGGGGCTCGCAGAGGACGAGCGCGAGCTCGGGGTGCATGATCTTGAGCGGGATTCCCGGGAACCCCGCGCCGGACCCGAGGTCCAGGAGCGGGGACGGCAGCTCGACGCGCATGCCCGCGAGCACGCTGTCCACGTAGTGCTTGAGCACGATCGTCGTGAACGCGTGCAGGCGCGAGAGATTGAGTTCCTCGTTGCGCCGCCTGAAGAGCGTGTGGAAGGCCCAGAACTTCTCGAGCTCGGCATCGGTCAGCGCGATGCCGCGCTCGGCGAAGAGCGCGCGCATGAGCTCGGGGCTCGGGGCGGCGCGGCGGTGCTGGTCGGGCATGGCGTCTCTCGGGCGGTCCTCGGCGTCGGGGCGCGACGCGGCAATTATGGCGCCCCGGGCGGGCGGAGTTCAAGGGCCCGGAGGAGGAAGGTCCGGCCCGAGAGCAGTGCGCCGCCGCCGAAGCGGTCGCGCACGGCGTCCTGCGCATCCATGAGCGCGTGGCGGGCGAGCGTTCGTTCACCGCGGTCATCGAGCGCCGGCTGGACGGCGCCCGAGTCCGGGGCGAGCCGGTGCAGGGCGACGCAGAGCCCGCGGGGGGCCGCGGCGCGCCCTCGGGCGCGGCGGTAGGCGTGCAGCGCCGCCTCGAACAGCGCGTCGTCGAGGCGCGTCGGTTCCGCCAGGCCGTGCGATGCCGCGGCGCGGATGCCGTCGAGATACTCGATGGTCACGGCCGCCGTCCGGCAGGCGAGGCCCAGCCGGCGGAGCGCGCGGCCTGCGTCCTCGACGAGATCGCGCAGCAGCGCCTCCAGCGTCTCGGGGTTCGTCTCGATCGCCGCGAGGTTGACCTGCCGGCTCACGGCGCGCGGGAACTCCGCGCGGCGGCAGGGGCCGATGTCCCGGCCGCGGCAGCGCTCGAACAGGACGCGCCCCGCCGCGCCGAACATGTCGGCGAGCGTGTGCCGGTCGAGCGCGCGAAGGTCCGCGACGGCGGCGATGTTGAGCTTGCGAAGCGCGCGCGCCCGCACGGGGCCGATGCCGGGCAGCTTCTCGATCGGGAGGCGCGCGACGAAGGACTCCTCGTCGCCGGGAGGGATCAGGCCCAGGCCGCGGGGCTTGGCCGCCTTGGCGGCGAGCGCGGCGATCATGCGGTTGGCGCCGAGCCCGGCGGACGCCGCCAGGCCGGTCCGCTCCGCGATGGCCGCCTGGATGCGGCGGGCGGCGCCGACATGCCCGCCGTGGAGGCGCTCGGTGCCCGTCAGATCGAGGTCGGCCTCGTCGAGATACGTTTCGACGCAGGGCGCGTAGCTCCTGCAGATCTCGAAGGCCTCCTCGGAGAACGCGCGGTAGATCTCTTCGCGAGGGGGGACGATGACGAGGCGCGGGCAGAGACGCAGCGCTCGCGCGCACGACATGCCGGCACGGATGCCGAAGGCGCGGGCCTCGTAGCTCGCGGACGCGACGACTCCTCTCCCGACGGCGATGGACCGGCCCGAGAGGCGCGGGTTGCGGAGCTGCTCCACGGAGGCGAAGAACGCATCGAAGTCCAGATGCAGGATCCACGCCGCCATGTCTACGCCTCGTTGAGCAGGCTCTCCAGGCGCCAGAAAGGCTCGCCCTCGGTGTAGGCGAGCTGGAAAACCTCCCCCGTGTCGACCGTCACCGAGAAACCGTGGCGGGGCGGCGAGAGGGAGCGGTCCACCCAGCGGGCGTTGATTCGGCGGACGCGGTAGCGGCGAGGGCCGCGCCGGAAGCACACCGGACGAAATCCCCCGGGCGCAAAGGCGACCCAGGTACGCGCCAGCACCTCGTTGAGCATTTCTTCGTACATGCCGAGTCCTCGTGGCGAGGCGGCAGGCACGAGTATAACAAACGAACGTTTGTTGTCAAGCGTTCCGGATGCAGGCCGGCGCGCGGGCTATGCTCCGCACTGCTCCTCGCATCCGATGGGCGTCTCGTCGACGCCGAGGCTCTCGAACGGCGGCGGCGGCGGCGGGCCCGAGGCGAACAGGTACCCGAGGAGATAGATCGCGTCGGCGATGTCGACCTTGTCGCTGTCGTTCGCATTGAGCGCATCCAGGCACTTGGCGGGCTTGCTGCTGAAGAGGTACGAGAGGATCGCGATGGCGTCGGCGATGTCGTGCTTGCTGTCGCAGTTCGCATCGCCGCGCCGGAAGGTGCTCCCCGCGGTGCACGTGTAGGCATCGGCGAGGACGGCCGAGCCTCCGGCCGTCGCAACCTGGATGTCGCGCGCGCCGGTCTCGCCTCCGCAGGCCGGCACGCGGCACGTGAGCTGCGTCGCGCCGAGGACGTTGACCTGCGTCGCGGGGAGGCCGCCGCACAGGACGGTCGTATCGGTCGAATCGGTGAAGTTCGTCCCCGTGATCGTGACGACGGCATCGCCGGGGCCGCTGTCGGGAGCAACCGATGCGATCGCCGGCGCCTCGACGTACGTGAAGGCGTTGTCGAGCGATCCTGTGCCGATCGTGTTGGTCGCGACGACGGTGACCGCGCCCGCGGCGTGCGCAGGGGCGTTGCCCGTGATCGTCGCGGCGTTGACGAAGACGAGGTTCTCGAGCGCCGCGCCGCCGAAGGTGACGGCGGTGTCGGCGGTGAAGCCCTGGCCCGCGACGGTAACCGCGGCGCCGCCCGCGACGGCGCCCCACTTCGGCGTGACCGCCGTCACGATGGGCGCCGCAACCACGGTGATCGCGCCGTCGACGAGCGCGGGGGTGACCGTGTTGCCGTCGACCGTGAAGACCGGGTCGATGATCGGGCTGCCCAGGTCGGCGCGCAGGTCGATCGGGAGCGACGTGCCGCCCGGGACGCCGGCGGCGACGTTGAAGTAGACGTCGAAAACGACCTGATTCTCGCCGGGCGGGAGGTCCGTGAAGTCCCACGGCTCGCCGAACTCGAGGATCATGGCGGCGCCGAAGTAGGTCGCGCCGCTGACCGGAACGAACTTCTCGGCGGCGGCGATCGCGGCGCCCAGCTCGATGCGCACGAACGTCAGGCGGCTGTCGTACGTGCCGGCGAACGAGATGCCCTGAAGCGGCGCATCGTTGTCGGCCAGGATCCGGACGAGGACCTCGGTCTGACCCGCGGCCGCCGAGACGCTTTCGACCTTGATGGTATTGGCCGCCGGAAGAGCTCCGGCGGAGAGACACAACGCTGCCGCCCACATGACGTGTTTCATGACGGTGCACCTCGTTTCTCATGCACGCAATACGATGTCTCGTGCATGCCGGAGCCCGCACTGACCCGAAGCGCCGAAACCATGCACAGACCAGCGTCAATCGTACCAGAAAGAGGCCGCAAGGACAATCTTCCGGCCGACAAGGAAATTTCTTCAGGAGCGCGGGCGGCGGCGCTCGGGAAGAAGGCGTATCGTGCCGTACTCCCCGTCGTAGCCGGGTTCGACGGCGATTTCGCCGCGGCGCATGCGCCGCACGGCCGTGCCGACCGCGGCGGGCCCGGCGCGGTCGATGGCATCGATCGGCGCGTGCCTGAGGACATCGAGTTCGGGGCCGAGCAGGGCGATGAGCCCCATGTAGGCGCGCCTGACGCCGCGCGTCGCCACGCCCGCGCCGAGCGCCTCGGCGATGATCTCCTCGAGCGGAACCAGACGCTCGAACACGTGCGCGCCCGGCGGCAGGGCGCCGGCGGGGCGGTCGGCAAGGACTTCGACCCGGTGCAGGACGCCTTGGGTCACCGCCTTGCCGCATGCCGGGCAGATGCCGCGCGCGCGGCGGGCCCGGCCGGGGCGCATCCTGACGCCGCACCTGCGGTGGCCGTCGAAATGGTACTTCCCCTCCTCGGGGAAGAACTCGATCGTGCCGGCGTAGCCGTCGCCGTCCGCAAGCGCGCGCCTGATGGCGCCGAAGCTTCGATCGCAGCGCAGCACGGTGCATTCCCGTCCGAGCTTGGCGGGGGAATGCGCGTCGGAGCCGGACACGAGCGTGATGCGGTCCAGGGCGCTCAGGCGCCGGTTCATGGGGGGGTCCGAGGAGAGGCCCGTCTCGACGGCGAAGACCTCCGGCGAGAGGTCGCCGAAGCACTCGGAGAGCGAGTCGAATCCGCTCCGGGCCCCGAGGAGCGAGAACCAAGGCGTCCAGATGTGCGCGGGCACGAGGAACGCGCCGGGGCCGCAGGCGAGGGCGATCTGGAGGATCCGCTTGCTGTCGGCCTTGAGGATCGGGCGGCCGTCGGCGGCGAGGTTGCCGAAATGCGCGAGCGCCTCGTTGCAGCGCCGGGCCGACGCGAAGTCGGGCACGGCGATGATGTGGTGGATCCTGCGCGTTCTGCCGGCCGCCGTGTAGATCGCGCACACCTCGGTCGTGAGGATGAAGCGCGGATCGCCGCGACAGGAGGGCGGCGCCGCGGCCGCGAGGGCCTCGGACGCCGCGGGGGACAGGGACAGGAGGCCGCGCCCGTCCTCCAGGAGCTGCGCCTCGAGCTCTGCGAGCCACTCCGGGTGGGTGAAGTCCCCCGTGCCGACGACGGCGAGCCCCTTGAGGCGGGCCCAGAGGGCGATCGCGCCGGGCGTGATCGCGCGCGAGCAGGCGCGCGAGTAGCGCGAGTGCACGTGGAGATCGACGAGCATCTCCGGGGCGGCGACGGTCATGCGGCGCTATCGCGTCCTGAGGTCGCCGCGCAGCACGGCCACCAGCTTGCCGTAGATGCGGACGTCGGACCTGTCGTCGAGCGTGACGGGCTCGAAACGCGAGTTCTCGGGCTTGAGCACCACGCGGTTGCCGCGCACGTGCACGCGCTTGAGCGTGCCGCCGCCGTCGACGAGCACCGCGGCGATCTCGCCGTTCTCCACGCGCTGCTGCCGCCGGACGATGACGTAGTCCCCGTCGAAGATGCCGGCCTGGCACATGCTGTCGCCGACGACCTTCAGGGCGACGATGTCCCCGCGCGCCGCGAATGCCGAGGGCTCCATGAGCAGCTCTCCCCTGGGCGTCTCGTCGGGGCTCTCGATCGGCGCGCCGGCCTGGATGCGCCCGGCAATGGGGATCCCCGGCGGGCAGAGCACGCGGTAGCGGCGGCTCCGGCCGACCTGGCTCACGTAGCCGTCGCGCGCGAGCGCGGTGAGGTGCATGTACACCGTGGCCGGGGAGCGCAGGTGCAGGGTTTCGCACAGGTCGCGGACGCTGAGCCCCATGCCCTGGCGAGCCGCCTCGGTCAGGAGATCGAGGATTTCCTTGCGTCGTTCGGTGAGCATGACGGCGTGCATTGTAGCGCGCCGCGGCGGCGATGCCAAGGAGTCGCGCCCCCCTGGCCGGCGGGGCGCGGCGCCGAGGAACCAGGGCGCGTATGAGTGCGGGAGACTGGCGCGAGACATGAAGACCGGCACAAGCGCGGGTGATGAAGATGGCTGCAGCATCGAAGTCCCGAGGCCAGTCCGCGTGCCGAGCACCCTTTGCCGGCGCGATGTCCGCGGTCTCTGCGAGAGATTTCGTCCGTAGAGACGCCCCCCGACAGGGGATCTCTCGCGGGAAGGATTTCGCGCAGAGAGCGCGGAGAACGCGGAGAGCCTTGGGAGGACTTGCGCGCCGATCACCAGGCCGTGTCTTCCGGCGACGGTCCATCCCATCGTTCTCCGCGATCTCTGCGGTCTCTGCGAGAGCCTTTCGTTCGCCGCCGACGCCGTGCGCCGGCGGGGGCGCCCTTGGTTGCGGCCGCGGCCTCGCGTATAATCTGGCTCGCCGGACGCGGGCCGGCGCGGCACGAGGTCGTCGTGCGGAGGATCGCCATGGCAGGCATCCGCGTGCAGGTCAGGAAGGACGGAAGCGTCCCGCTTCCGCGGAACGTGCTCGATGCGCTGGGCGCGGATGCGGGCTCGTATCTCGCGATCACGGTGGAGGATGACCGGGTCGTCCTGCAGAAGACGACGTTCGATCCCTTCGCCGAGGCGCAGAAGAAGCCCGATCCGGACGCATTCGAGAAGATTCTCAAGTCGCAGCGCGAGGGGCTGGACCAGGCGGAGCGCGATTTCATGCAGCGCATCAAGGATCCGCCGCCGGAGGTCAGGCCCGAGGACCGGCCGGAGTTCTGGGATTGATGGCGCGGGGAGACCGGCGCACCTGCGGGCGCGGGAGCCCGAGATGAAGCGGCAGGGGAGCCTCCACGCCGGCGACGCGCCGGCCCTGACCTTCGACCGCGTCTGGTTCGCGTACGACGGGCCGGTCGTGCTCGAGGACGTCACGCTCTCGATACCGCGGGGCGACTTCGTGAGCCTCGTGGGACCGAACGGGGGCGGGAAGACGACGCTCCTCAGGCTCGCCCTCGGCTTGATCGCGCCGGCGCGCGGGAAGATCTCCGTCCTCGGCGCGGCGCCGGCCGATGCGCGGCGGTTCGTCGGCTACGTGCCGCAGCATCAGGTGTTCGACCCGCAGTTTCCCGTGACGGTCATGGAGGTCACGCTGATGGGGCGCCTGGCTCCGGCGCGGCCTCTCGGCCCGTACGGGCGGGGCGAGAAGGCGGCCGCGAGCGAGGCGCTGGGGAAGGTCGGGCTGCTCGATACGCGCGACCGCCCGTTCTCGACGCTCTCGGGCGGGCAGCGCCAGCGCGTGCTGATCGCGCGCGCGCTGGCGTCGGCGCCGGAACTGCTCCTCATGGACGAGCCGACGGCGAACGTCGATTCCCCGGCGCTCGTCGAGCTGTACGACCTCCTGCGCCTGCTCAATCAGACGATGACGGTCGTGCTGGTGTCGCACGACCTGGGCTTCGTGTCGCGGCTCGTGCGGCGGGTCGTGTGCGTCAACCGGACGGTGACGACGCATCCGGTGGGCGAGCTGTCCGGGGCGGAGATGCAGCGCGTGTACGGCACGGCCGTGCACATGGTGCGCCACGACGTGCACGGGGACGGAGGGGGCTGCGGATGCACGAGTTCCTGACGGCCCTCGGGGATTTCGCGTTTCTGCGCTGCGCGCTGGCGGGCGGCCTGCTCGTGAGCGTCGCGGGCGGGATCGTGGGGTCGCTGGTCGTGACGCGGCGCCTGACGGCGCTCGCGGGCGGGATCGCGCACTTCATCCTCGGCGGCATGGGCGGCGCGCGCTACCTGAGCAAGGTCCACGGCATCGAGTGGTTGAGCCCGCTGCACGGCGCGCTGGCGGCGGCGCTG
This sequence comes from Planctomycetes bacterium UBA4800, assembly GCA_002402755.1. GTDB lineage: Bacteria > Planctomycetota > UBA8108 > UBA8890 > UBA8898 > UBA8898. The sequence goes on along the minus strand of DHGK01000184.1, from coordinate 19,666 downwards.
CTTGCGGCCGTCATCATGACGTTCGTGCGCCTGCACGCCAAGGAGCGCGAGGACACGATGATCGGCGCCCTGTGGGCGCTCGGCATGGCGGCCGGCGTGCTCTTCATCTGGCGCACGCCGGGCTACAACGAGGACCTGATGGCCTATCTCTTCGGCGACATACTGCTCATGTCGACCGGAGACCTCGTCGTGATCGCGATCCTGGATGCGATCATCCTGGCGGTCGCGTTCGTGTTCTACGGGCAGCTCGTCGCCGTGTGCTTCGACGAGGAGTTCGCGCGGCTGCGGGGCCTGCCGGTCGATCTCTTCTACTTCGTGTTCCTCTGCCTGACGGCGCTGACGGTCGTCGTGCTCGTCACGGTGGTGGGCGTGGTGATGGTGATCGCGCTCCTGACGCTGCCCGTGGCCGCGGCCGGGAGATGCTCCACGCGCCTGTGGCAGATGATGGCGCTCTCGACGGTCTTCATCGCGGGCCTGACGACGCTCGGCCTCGCCGTGAGCTACGACGCAAACCTGCCGACGGGCGCCACGATCGTGATGCTCGCGGGCGCGCTCTACGTGGTCGTGACCTTCGGGGGAAAGGCGCTGGCACGGGTGCGCGTGCGCGCGCGGGGGTGAGGGGCCTGCGTCGCCGGGGTCTTCGCGAGGCGTTGCATGGCGGGTAACCGTTCACAGGGCATCCCGAACACGTGAATCTCCCCCTTCAGCGTCCTTCGTGGTGCCCTTTCTGATTCACCACAGAGAAGACAGAGGGCACAGAGGACGGAACGTGAGACGTTACGCGGCTCCGTCTGAAGTACGGCGGTCTCTCTCCATTTTCTTCTCTGTGCTCTCTGTGCCTCNNGTGCCTCTGTGGTTTCTTCTCCGTCAGATGAGACGTGTCTGTGCGCCCGAACATGGCGAGAAAACCGTGAACGGTAACCAGGGCGGCGGCATCGTCCTTCCGTTCTCCCCGGATGCGGGGGCAGCCGCGCGAAGGAACACGAGGGAGGCGGTCACTCACGCGCTCAGCGCGAGAATCACCGCCGCCGCCGCGGCCGCGATGCCGGCCGCGAGGAGTGCGATCTTCGCCCACGAGTACGGGCGCTCGCCCTGGACCTCGCCCGTGCGCGCGCTATGAGGCGGCGGGAAGCGGCGGCGGCGCCGCGGGAAAGAGCCCCGCGAGCTCGGGGACCGCGCCCGCGGGAGTCCACTCGGGCATGCCCTGGCGCCAGACGAGCGTCGCGGCCGTGATCTCGCCCGCATGGGCCTTGCGGCCGAGCGTGACCAGATCGAAGGGCCCGGTCTGGATGCCGCCGGCCGCCGCGTAGAACATGGCGGCCCCGCCGGGGAGCGGCGGGGGCTGCGAGGCGCCGGCCATCTGCTGCCCGATCTGGCTCGCCATGGCGAAGCCCATGCCCATGCCCATGCCGCCCGCGGCCATGCCGCCCGGGTTGCGCGCCGCCTCCTCCATGGCCTGCGCGGCCTGGAACTGCGAGAAGCGGTTGAGGTCGCCGATGGCGCCCATGCTGCTGCGCGCGTCGACGGCCTTCTCGACCTCGGGGGGCAGGGAGATGTTCTCGACGTAGAACTGCGAGAGCTCCAGACCGTAGGCGTCGAACTCCGGGGCGATCTTCCGCCCGACGGACTCGGCGATCTCGTCGTAGTGCGCGGCCAGGTCGAGGACCGGTATCGCGCCCTCGGCCACGGCGTCCGAGAAGCGCGCCACGACGATGTTCCTGAGCTGCTCCATGATCTCGCCGGTCGTGAAGTGGGAGTCCGTGCCGGCGATCTCGCGGATGAACTTGACGGCGTCGGCGACCCGCACGGCGTACGTGCCGAAGGCCCGCAGCCTGACCGGCCCGAACTCGGCATCGCGGCGGATCACCGGGTTCTTAGTGCCCCATTTCAGGTCCGTGAAGCGCCTCGTGTTGACGAAGTACACCTCGGCCTTGAACGGGCTGTGGAATCCGTACTTCCAGCCCAGCAGGGTCGAGAGGATCGGCAGGTTCCTGGCGTCCAGATCGTACATGCCGGGGGGGAACACGTCCGCCGCCGTGCCCATGTTGACGAAGACGGCGGCCTGCGACTCGCGGACGACGAGCTTGGCGCCGAACTTGATCTCGTTGCCGTGGCGCTCGAAGCGCCAGACCATCGTGTCGCGCGAATCATCGGTCCACTGGACGATGTCGATGAACTCGCCGCGGATCTTGTCCCAGAGTCCCATGCGGTCACCTCGTTCGGGTTGCGCAGCCATACTGTACTTGCGATGAGGTAGGTCGCGCAAGCACCTGGTTTTTTCGGGCCGCCGGGGGTATGCTGTCAGGCGCCGGCGCTGAAAATCACGGCCGCCCGTTCGTCGTACATGATGCGGGCGGCCGGCGCCCGCGGTTCCGCGGAGGCTCGAACCTCATGAGCGAATGGTTTTCCCGGATCGACACCCTGGAGAAGGTGTACTTCGCCTGCGCCGTCTTCGGGGGCGTGTTCTTCGGCATCAGGCTCGTCATCCAGCTCATCGGCTTCGATTCGCACGACGCGGCCGACGGCGTGCCCGACGTGGTGCCGGACGCGCCCCAGGACCTGCACGCGATCGGGGACTCCGACCTGAGCTTCAAGCTCCTGACGATCCAGGGCATCACGGCGTTCCTGATGCTCTTCGGGCTCACCGGCATGGCCTTGAAGGAGATGCAGGCGGTCGGCGATGTCCAGTCGATCGCGATCGCGACCGGCGCCGGCTGCGTCATGACGTACGTCCAGGCGAAGTTCATGGCCATGCTCTTCAAGCTGCAGGCCAGCGGCAACCTCCACATCGGGAACGCGGTCGGGCAGGAGGGCGTCGTCTACATGACGATCAGGGCGGGCGGCTCGGGCAGGGCGCAGGTCTCGGTCCAGGGCCGGCGCAAGATCTTCGATGCCGTCAGCAAGGACAGGGAAGAGATCAAGACCGGCGAGCGCGTGCGCGTCACGGAAGTCTCGCCGGGCAGCGTGCTCGTCGTCGAACGCATCGCGTGACACGCGCGAAGAAGGAGTAGCGTATGGAATGGCTCATCGGGATCATAGTCGTCATCATCGCGATTCTGCTCTCGGCATTGATGGTGTTCGCGGCGCGCTTCAAGCGCTGCCCGTCCGACAAGATCCTCGTCATCTACGGCCGCACGCAGAAGGGGCAGTTCGCGCGCTGCATCCACGGCGGCGGCGCGTTCGTCATGCCGCTGATCCAGGATTGCGCGTTCCTGGACCTGATCCCGATGACGATCAACATACCGCTTGAGAACGCGCTGTCGCAGCAGAACATCCGCGTCAACGTGCCGAGCACGTTCACGGTCGGCATCAGCACCGATCCGGACGTCATGACCAACGCCGCCGAGCGCCTCCTCGGGCTGAAGATGGAGGCCATCGAGGACATGGTGCGCGAGATCATCTTCGGCCAGCTCAGGCTGACGGTCGCCTCGCTCACGATCGAGCAGATCAACCAGGACCGGGAGAGCTTCCTTGAGGCCATCAGGAAGAACGTCGAGCCGGAGCTCAACAAGGTCGGCCTGTACCTGATCAACGTCAACATCACGGACATCACGGACGAGTCCGGGTACATCCAGGCGCTCGGCAAGAAGGCCGCGTCGGAGGCGATCAACCAGGCGCGCGTCGATGTCGCCGAGCAGGAGAAGATGGGCGCAATCGGCCAGGCCGAGGCCAACAAGGTCAGGGAGATCCGGGTCGCCGAGAACGAGGCCGAGCAGGCCAAGGGCAAGAAGAAGGCCGAGGCCGACCGGCGCATCTACCTCCAGCAGCAGGAGACGGCCGCGTCGGTGGGCGAGGCCGAGGCCAACCGCGGGAAGGAGATTGCGGTCGCCGAGAACATCGCCGAGGCCGACAAGGGCAAGAAGCGGGCCGAGGCCGGCCGGCGCGTCTTCGTCCAGCAGCAGGAGGCCGAGGCGATCAAGGGCGAGAACACGGCCAAGGCCAGCATCGCGGCCTACGAAGCAGAGCTCGCCATGCGCCAGGCCGAGGCCATGCAGCGCGGCGAGATCGCGAAGCGCGAGGCGCTCGCCGAGGTCCAGAAGGCGCAGTACAAGGCCGAGCAGGAGCGCCTGAGGGCGGCCGAGGTCGTCAGGGAAGAGGTCGAGAAGACCAAGATGGAGATCGCCGCCGAGGCCCAGGCCGAGAAGACGCGCCGGGAGGCGCGCGGCCAGGCGGACGCGATTCTCTTCAAGTACCAGGCCGAGGCCGAGGGCCTGAAGAAGGTGCTCGACGCGAAGGCCGCCGGCTACCGCGCGCTGGTCGAGAGCTGCAGCGGGGACTCGAAGGCCGCCGCGACGCTGCTCATGATCGAGAAGATCGAGGAGGTGGTCGCGCGCCAGGTCGAGGCGATCAAGAACCTCAAGATCGACAAGGTGACGGTCTGGGACTCGGGCGGCGGGGAGGGCAAGGGCTCCTCGACCGCGAACTTCGTGTCGAGCCTGGTGAAGAGCCTCCCGCCGATTCACGACCTGGCGCAGATGGCGGGCGTCGAGCTTCCCGAGTTTCTCGGGCGCATGGCCGAGGGCGGCGGCGGCGGCGCGAAGGAGCGCGGCAAGCCGGCGGGCAAGCCCTGAGCCGGGCGAGCGTGCCGGGGCCGTGCGTGCGGGCCGGACTACGGCGCGTAGCGCCCGAACTCGCGCGCGGCCTCGAAGAAGGCCTGCACGTTCTCGATCGGAATCTTGGCCTGGATGTTATGAATCGCGTTGAGGACGAAGCCGCCCCCCGGTGCGAAGGTCTCGATGCGAGAGCGCACCTGCGCGCGGATCTCGTCGGGCGCGCCGTAGGGAAGCGTCTTCTGGGTGTCGACGGCGCCTCCCCAGAAGGTGATGCGGTCGCCGTACGCGCGCTTCAACTCGGCGGGATCCATGTGCGCGGCCGAGCACTGGACCGGGTTCAGGATGTCGAAGCCGGCCTCGATGAAATCGGGCATGAAGGCCGCGACCGAGCCGCAGGTGTGGATGAAGCTCTTCCACTTCGTCCGGCGGTGAATCCAGTTGTTGACCTCGATATGGAAGGGTTTGTACAGATCCCGGTACGCTGCCGGGGCGATGAAAGGTCCTGCCTGGCAGCCGAAGTCGGTGCCGGTGACGAACACCGCGGCGACCTTGTCGCCGACGACGCCGTGAATCTTGGCGAGATTCTCGAGCGCGATCGCGCACTGGCGCTCGAACACCTCGTAGACGTAGTCGCGGCGCGCCGCCGTGCTCATGTACCACTCGGCGACGTCGCGGATTCCCCTGGGATGCGTGAGCCAGGGCGCCGGGACCAGCGCGATGTCGCCGAAGGCCGTGCCGCCGAAGGAGGCGATGATCGCCTTGCCGGTCGTCGAGAACAGGCGTTCGGCCTCGCGCCCGAAGTGGGCGAGCTCGGCGGGGTCGATCGGGCCGAACTCCTGGAGGTTGTCCGCAGGATCGAGCCGGTCGTCGTCGATCGGCTCCTGGCGGGGGATGGAGTCGAAGAAGCAACCGCCCTTGGGCATCCGGCCGCTCGGCCCGACCGAGCGGTCGCCCTCGGGGTACATGAGGATGTCGCCGTTCGCATCGGGCGTCGTGTTGAAGCCCTCCGGCACGAGGACGGGCGTGCCGTCGAACAGCGTCCAGGGCTTCCACTTTTCGTTGGCGAAGCCGAACATCGTGCGCGTGCCGTACAGGCCGACGACGTCGATGCCGAGCGCGTCCATGAGGTCGGGCGCGATCTCGCCGAGCATCTGGTAGGGCTCGATGACCTTGACCGGCGTGCCGGGCGCGTCCAGGCCGAGGCGCTGCCTGAGGCCGTACACCGTGCTTGCGTGCATGCCGGTGACGGCGGTGCCGCCCAGGTCGATGGGCACGCGGTCGGGCTCCCTGTGGTTGAGCGCGTAGGCGACGCGTTCGCGGCTGGTCATCATGACGCATGTCTCCTTGCCCGCGCGGGGCAAACTCCTGCGCGCGATCATTGTACGAAGTTCCCGGCCGCCGCGGTAGCCCCCGCGGGGAGGGTATGATGGCATGACCATGCGATGCCCCTGCTGTGCACACGTTTTCGAGATGATCTTCGGCGACAGGGAGGGCCGGCGCTGCGGAACGTGCGGCGCCGTGTGGCTGCGGGCCGGCCGCGCGCGGGAGTTCTTCGGCGATTACCTGGCCGCGGTCGCGTGGTCGGAAACCGGGCCGGCGTGTCCGGCCGGGTGCGGTCCGCTGCATGGGGGCGAGGCCAGCGGCATCGCGATCGCGCGCTGCCCGGGCTGCGGCGGGGTGCTCCTGGGCCGGGATGCCGTGCGCAAAGCCGCGGAGTCGCTCGGTGGTGAACCGGGGGTCGTCGGAGCCGCGCTCTACGTCCTGAGCCTGCCTGAGCGCGCCGGCCGGAGCGCCCTCGGCGCGACGGCGGGCGTCGTCAAGGAGCTGGCCGCGGCGGTCGTGCCGAAGGACATGAAGAAGAGCCACTTCTACGGGCTCACGATCGAGAAGATGCTCAGGTTCATGATCGAGGACGTGGGCGGCGTCGAGGGGGCCTACGGCCCGCGCCCGCCGGGCGCTCCGGCCGCGGTCGAGCACTTCGCGGTCAAGAAGGCGGTCGGCAACATGATCGACGTGGCGGGCTTCGCGGCGCTGCACTTCTCGCCGATCTGGGGGCTCGCGATCCTGAGCGACTGCGCGCTCGGCGTGCGCACGTACTTCCGGCGGCTCGTCGAGGAGCTGCGCGCGCTCGGGGTCATCGACAAGGGCGCGGCGATCGCGACCGTCGAGGATCTGCTGGCGAACCTCGAGCGCGCGACCGGCACGCTTGCCGACCGCATGGACACGCCGCCCCTGTCGGTCAAGGACCTGCGCGCCTCGGTCGAGGCGATCAGGGAATCGCTCAAGGCGCCCGAAATGCGGGATCTGGTGAGCGCCGAGGCGGTCGCGGGCGCGTGGGAGGAGATGGAGGCCCTGGCGGCGAGGGAAGAGCGCTCGCTCTTCGGGATCTCGACGGCGGTGGCGATGTTCGTGGCGGACAAGGCGAGGAAGACCGGCCTGGGCCTGTACGGCTCGGTGTCCGCGGGCTTCGATCTCCTCGACCGCACGGTGCTGGACTACTACAAGGACGGCCTGCGCGCGATCCGCGACAAGGGCTACTGGCGGACCGTGTACGATGTCTACAAGCCGTACTCGGCGGCGGTGCGCGAAGCCTTCAAACCCTCGCGCCGGAGCTTCACCGAGCGGCTGTGCTCGGGCGAGCTCTTCAGGAAGCTCCTCGGGAAGCTGCGCGGGCGCGGGCGGTGAACGGGCGCGGCACGCCCCGCCCGCGCGGCGGCTACGCCTTCCCGCCCGCCGCGACCTCCGCGGCGCGCTCGATCCTCCGCACGGTCTCCTCGCGGCCGAGCAGGCACGCGCAGTGAAAGAGGGGCGGCGTCTGCAGCCGCCCGGTGAGCGCGGCCCTGACTGCCTTGGCGAACGCGCCGAACTTGAGCGCGCGCGCCGTCGAGAAGTCGCGGGCATGGGACTCGAGGTCCGCAGGCGCCGCGAACGCCGCGGGCAAGGTCTCGGCATACGCCCTCAGGAACTCCGCGGCGCCTGCGGTTCCCGCGAGCGCTTTCAGGGCGTCCGGCTCGTAGACCGGGTCCTTGAACGCCCAGTCGACGATGGCGGGCGCCTGGGCGAAGAAGTCGATGCGCGGCTGGACGCACTCGGCGATGAGGGCCAGCGCGGCCTCGCCGGCGTCGGGCGGGAGGCAGCCCGCGGCGCGCAGGTAGGGCTCGATCTTGCGCGCGAGCTCGGCCGGGGGCATGGCGCGGATGTGGCGCCCCGAGATGGCGTTGAGCTTGGAGGGATTCATGCGCGCGTTGGCCTTGCCCGCGTTGGCGATGTCGAAGTTGGCGATCAGCTCCTCGCGCGCGATGGGTTCCTTCTCCTCGTCCTTGCCGAACGACCAGCCGATCATCGCCAGCCACGTGACGAAGCCGTCCGGGTCGTAGCCCTTGTCCTGGTACTCCTTGATCTCGGCGCCGCCGTGGCGCTTGGAGAGCTTGCCCGTGTGGGGCGGCGGGGCGAGGATGAGGGAGATGTGCCCCATGGCGGGAACCTCCCACCCCAGGGCCTCGTAGATCAGGACCTGCTTGAAGGAGTTCGTGAGGTGGTCCTGGCCGCGGATGACGTGCGTGATCGCCATCAGGTGGTCGTCGATGACGACGGCGAAGTTGTAGGTCGGCGTCCCGTCGGCGCGCACGAGGATGAGGTCCTCGACATCGGCGTGATCGACGGTCGTCGGGCCGTGAATCAGGTCGTTGAACGTCGTCGCGCCCGGGCGCGGGATCTTGAGCCGCCAGGTGTACGGCTCGCCGGCCGCCAGGCGCTCGGCGACCTCCGCGGCGGGCAGGGCGCGGCAGTGGCCGTCGTAGTGCCAGGAGGCATCGCCGCCGCCGCCCCGCTGCTCGCGGCGCTGCGCGAGCCTTTCCTTGGTGCAGAAGCACGGGTAGATCCCGTCCGAGCGCTCGAGCTGCTTGACCGCCTCGGCGTAGGTGGGGCCGCGCTCGCTCTGGAAGTAGGGGCCGTATGCCCCGCCCTGCTCGGGGCCCTCGTCGGGGTCCAGGCCCAGCCACCTGAGGCCCTCGAAGATCGCGGCCAGGGCCTCGGTCTTGTTGCGCTGCTCGTCGGTGTCCTCGATCCTGAGGACGAACACGCCGCCGTGGCGCCGCGCGAAGAGCCAGTTGAAGAGCGCGGTGCGGGCGCTGCCGATGTGGAGGTAGCCCGTGGGGCTGGGCGCGAAGCGGACGCGGATTCTTTCTGAGATCATTGTCATGCCTCGGGTGCGGGTGAGCGGGCGGCGGGACATTCCTGCCGCGCGGCGCAAAGGGAGTATTATTGCACGTGCGGCGGGGGTTTGCAAAAGGGCCCGCGGGGTGGCGGCGCGAGGCGGCCGGTCCTATAATGTCCGGACACTATGAGCGCAGCGACAGAACGCCGGGGGTACCCCCTGAGGCCGGTGCGGATCGCGCCGTCGATTCTGAGCGCGGATTTCGCCCGTCTCCGCGACGAGATCCGCGACGTCGAGCGGGCCGGCGCCGATCTCATCCACGTGGACGTGATGGACGGGCACTTTGTCCCGAACATCACGTTCGGCCCGCCCGTCGTCAGGTCCCTGCGCGCGACGACGGATCTGTACCTCGACGTCCACCTCATGGTCGAGAAGCCCGAGCGGCTGCTCGACGCCTTCATCGATGCGGGCAGCGACCGCGTCACGATCCACGTCGAGGCCACGGAGCAGCCCCGCGAGATTCTCGATACGCTCAGGGCGCGGGGTAAGGGCGCGGGCATCACGCTTCGGCCCGGGACCCCGGTCGAGCGCGTGCTGCCGCTCCTGGACGCGGCCGATCTGCTGCTCATCATGACCGTCGAGCCCGGGTTCGGCGGCCAGGCGTTCATGCCGGAGTGCCTGGAGAAGATCGCGCCGGCCCTGGAGGTGCGCCGGACGCTCGGCCCGGAGCGCTTCTGGATCGAGGTCGACGGCGGCATGAGCGACGAGACCGTGGGGCGGGCGCGGGCGGCCGGCGTGGAGATCTTCGTCGCGGGATCGGCCGTGTTCGGGCGCAGGGACCGGGCGGAGGCCTGCGCCCGGCTCCGGGCTCTGGCCGAGAAGGAGGGCGATCGTGTCGCCGAGGGATAAGACCAGGTTCGAGCGCCGGCGCGAGATGCCGGAACTCTGGGTCCAGTGCCCGGACTGCCAGAAGATGGTCACCAAGAGCAAGGTGCGCGAGATGCTCGAGGTGTGTCCGAAGTGCGACTACCACTTCGAGATCTCCAGCCAGGAACGCATCCATGCGCTGGTCGACACCGGGTCGTTCCGGGAGCTGTTCGCCGATCTGGCCCCGGACGATCCGCTCCAGTTCACGGGCCGCAAGCCGTACCGCGAGCGCCTCAAGAAGGCGCAGGAGGAGACCGGCCTGCGCGACGCCTGCGTCATGGGGTACGGCCGGATCGACGAGATCCAGGTCGTGTTCGGCGTGAGCGACTCGCGCTTCATGCGCGGGAGCATGGGGTCGGTGGTGGGCGAGAAGATCTGCCGGGGCGTCGAGTGCGCCACCAGGGAGCGCCTGCCCTTCGTGTTCGTGTCCGGCTCGGGCGGCGGGGCGCGCATGGACGAGGGCATTCTGAGCCTCATGCAGATGGCGAAGACGAGCGCGGCCCTGGCGCGCTTCGAGCGCGAGGGCGGGTTCTTCATCTCCATCCTGACGAACCCGACGATGGGCGGCGCCATGGCGAGCTTCGCGGCGCTCGGGGACATCATCATTGCCGAGCCCAAGGCGCTCATCGGCTTTGCGGGCCCGAACGTCGTCAAGGAGACGATGAAGACGGAGCTTCCCGAGGGCTTCCAGACGGCCGAGTTCTTCCTGGAGCACGGGTTCATCGACATGGTGGTGAGCCGGCCGGATCTGCGCGCCACGGTCGCCTCGCTGCTGGCGTACGCCCGATAATCCCGCGCGCTTCAGCGATTCCGCGCCGCGGCCGATATCCCGGGAGCATGCGGTGCGAACACTGTGCCCGGAAGGGGACCTTCTCCGTGTCGATCGAGCGCTCGGAGTGCGGGCGCCCCGCGAACGTCATCTTCGCGCGCGAGATCGCGACGACGTACGAGGAGAAGGGGCTCCTGCTCGATGACGCGATCGCCTGCATCGGCCGGGACCTGGTGCGGGACGAACGGGAGCTGCTCCGCATCCGGGTGAGCATCGACGAGGGCCTGCAGAACGCCTTCTCGCACGGCAACAAGGAGGATCCGGCCAAGAGGATCCGCCTGGAGGTCTTCGAGAGCGGCAGCGAGTGGGGCGTGATCATCGCCGACCAGGGGGCCGGATTCACGAGCGACGCCGTGCGGGATCCTCGCACCCCGGAGGGGCGCGCGCGGGAGCACGGCCGCGGCCTCATGATCATGTGGAAGTTCATGGACGACGTCTCGTACTTCGACGGCGGCAAGACGCTCCGGCTGCTCAGGCGCAAGCAGGAGCGAGGGAGCCTGACCACGGCATGAAACGCATTCTGATCCTCACCAGCGACAAGAATCAGGCGGTCCAGCTCCGCGCGATGATGGAAGTCATGCGGCAGGAGTTCGAGATCGCGATCGGCGAGGAGACGGGCCGTGCGATCCTGTCCCAGCGCTACATGAACCTCATCATGGTCGACGCGTCGACGCTGAAGAGCGGCTCGTCGTGGGTGTTCGGCTTCCTGGCCAACCGCGGGCTGCGCGTGCCGATCGTCGTCCTGGGCGCCGACAAGAACATCGTCAAGGAGGTGCCGTCGGACGACCTGCCGCAGGTGGCGTTCGTACCGGCGCCGCTGGACCAGAAGAAGCTCGTCTGTGCGCTGAGCTGCTTCTGACGCGCGCCTACGGCTGCGGCCGCGGCGGCGGGGCGGCCGCGAGGCGGGCCAGGCGGGCCGCCTCGTCCTTGGCCCGGTAGAGGGCCTGGTCCGCGCACTCGATCAGCGACTTCAGGGCATCGGCGTCGTCGGGATAGGACGCCACGCCCACGCTCAGCGTGATGGGCTCGATCGCGGTTCTCACGTTGGGCACGAACCCGAGATTCCTGACCGCTTTGCGCAGGCGGTCGGCCAGGGTGAGCGCATCGTGCTTCACGGTGCGCGGGCAGATGATCGCGAACTCGTCGCCGCCGTAGCGGCAGACCAGATCCGTGGCGCGCGCCGTCGACCTGAGGCACGCGGCGACGGCCTTCAGCGCCTCGTCGCCCGCCACGTGGCCGCGCGTGTCGTTGTAGAGCTTGAAGTTGTCGATGTCGAGCATCAGCAGCGACACCTTCCCGGAGTAGCGCTGGGCGCGCTCGAGCTCCCGGGCGAGCTGCTCGGCGAAGTAGCCCCGGTTGTACACGCCCGTCAGGGCGTCCGTGTACACCTGCGCCATGACGTCATCGAACTCCGCGCCGGAGACGAGCCGGACGCCGCGCAGGCGCGCTTGCTTGTTGGTGAGGTAATCGAGGAGCGCCACGCGGAACCCCACGTTGCGCTTGAGCTCGGCGTTGAGCCGCTCCTTGTGGCGCGCGACGAGACGCCAGAGCTCGGCCGCCTCCTTTTCCTCGAAGCGCCGCAGCGTGATCTGGTACAGGAGCTCGCTGTAGAGCAGTTCCTCGGCGCCCCGCGGAAAGCCGCGCAGGATCTCCTGGAGCTCGTGGGGCGTGATGGCGACATCGCCGCCGAGTATCGCGACAAGGTCGATGCCGCGCTGCTCCAATTCGCGTAGACGGTCTGCCAGGCTCATGCGGGAGCTCCTCGCTCATTCCTCGGACGCCATCGATTATCCTTCGCGGCGGCCCGGAGATCAAGACGGGGGGACCGGGCGGCGGTCAGCTCCGCGTGGGGTTGAAGGGCTTCGGGTCCTTGGCCGATCCCGAGCCGAGCTCCTCGAGGCGGCGCCTGAGGGCCTCGTGCTCGGCCCAGAGGCTGATCGGGAGACGCGACCCGAACTGCGTGAGGAACTTCTCGATGTCCGCGATCTCGCGCATCCAGGCCTCCGGATCGATCTCGAAGAGCTTGCGGAGGTTCTCGGCCGGCAGGTCGAGCCCGGTCATGTCCAGGTCGTAGAACTTCGGGATGAAGCCGATGGCGGTCTTGTACGCGCCGACGTCGTTCCTGCAGCGGGCGAGGATCCACTCAAGCACCCTGAGGTTCTCGCCGAATCCGGGCCACAGGTAGGCGCCGTCCTCGTCCTGGCGGAACCAGTTGACGTGGAAGATCTTGGGCTGCCAGCGCATGCGGACGCCTATTCGCAGCCAGTGCTCGAAGTAGTCGGCCATGTTGTAGCCGCAGAAGGGCAGCATGGCCATGGGGTCGCGCCTGACGTTGCCGATCTTGCCGTACTGCGCGGCCGTGAGCTCGCTCGCCATCGTGGCGCCGACGTACACGCCGTGCGCCCAGTCGAACGACTGGTAGACGAGGGGCGCCAGGTGCGCGCGGCGGCCGCCGAATATGATCGCCGAGACCGGCACGCCGTGGTGGTGGTCCATGCGGAACGTGTGCGACGGACACTGAACGATCGGCGCCGTGTAGCGGCTGTTGGGGTGGGCGCCCTTGCTGGGGTTGCCGTCCTCGCCGGTGGCGCCGGGCTGCCAGGGCCGGCCCTGCCAGTCCTGGGCGCCGGCCTGCGGCGCGCCGTCTCCGTCCTCCCACCACACCGTGCCGTCGGGATTGAGGACGACGTTCGTGAAGATCGTGTTGCGCTGGACCGTCTTCATGGCGCTCGGGTTGGTGCGGCTGTTCGTGCCCGGCGCGACGCCGAAGAAGCCGGTCTCGGGGTTGATGGCCCAGAGCTTGCGGTCGGTGTCGATGCGCATCCAGGCGATGTCGTCGCCGACCGTCCAGATGCGGTACCCCTTGACCTTGAGGCCGTCGGGCGGCACGAGCATGGCGAGGTTGGTCTTGCCGCACGCGCTCGGGAAGGCGGCGGCGACGTAGTCGATGCGGCCGTTCGGTTCCTCGATGCCAACGATGAGCATGTGCTCGGCCAGCCAGTTCTCCTTGTGCGCCATGTGGCTCGCGAGCCTGAGCCCGAGGCACTTCTTGTTGAGAAGCACGTTGCCGCCGTAGCCCGAACCGACGCTCCAGATCGTGTTGTCCTCGGGGAAGTGCAGGATGAGGCGGTGGTCGACGTTGAGGTCGGCCTTGCTGTGAACGCACCTGGTGAACTCGCCGCCGAGACCCAGCTCCTCGAGCACGTCCTTGCCCACGCGGACCATGATGAGGAGGTTGAGGACGACGTAGACGCTGTCCGTGAGCTCGACGCCGATCTTGCTGAAAGGCGAGCCGACCGGCCCCATCGAGAAGGGGACCACGTACATGGTCCTGCCCCGCATCGAGCCCTCGAAGTACTTGCCGGCGCGGCGGTAGCCTTCCTGGGGCGCCATCCAGTTGTTGTTGGGGCCGGCGTCCTCCTTGAGCGAGGTGCACACGTAGGTCAGGTGCTCGGTGCGCGCGACATCGTTCGGGGCGGTGCGGTGGTAGAGACAGCCGGGCAGGGCGCTCTCGCTGAGCTTGAGGACCTCGCCGTTCGCGAGCGCCGCCTCGACCAACTCCTGGCGCTGCCGCTCGGAGCCGTCGATGAGGACGATCCCGTCCGGGCGGCACATCTTGGCCATGTCCTCGACCCACCGGTTGAGGTCCGCGTGTTGCGTAAGTGACATGTTCAGAATCCTTTACGACGAATCACGGCCGGGCGTACGCCCTCCCTGCGCGGAAAAGGCGTGGATGCCCCTCGAGGGCAACCCCCTAGTTAAGCAGAAAAAAGGCGCCGCGTCAACCGCGAGCCTGCGGCTCCTTCCGGCCCTGGGCCCTGGCCCACGTGTCGCGCAGGCCCACCGTCCGGTTGAAAACGAGCGCGTCCGGACGGAAGTCCTCGCTGTCGGCGCAGAAGTACCCCAGCCGCTCGAACTGGAAGAAGGCGCCCGGGGCCGCCGCCGCGAGGCCGGGCTCGACCTTGCAGCCCGCGAGCGCCTGGAGCGAGCCGGGGTTGATCGCCGACATGAAGGCGTCGCCCTCGCCCGCATCGTCCGGGTCCTCCGCGGAGAGGAGATGGTCGTAGAGCCGCACCTCGGCGTCGCGCGCGTGCGCGGCCGAGACCCAGTGGAGCGTGGCCTTGACGTTGCGGCCGTCGGGCGCGCCGCCGCCGCGCGTCGCGGGATCGTAGGTGCAGCGAAGCTCGACGACCTCGCCGGTCGCGGGGTCCTTGACGGCGCTCGTGCACGTCACGAAGTACGCGTACCTGAGCCTGACCTCGCGGCCCGGCGCGAGGCGGAAGAACTTCCTGGGCGGGTCTTCCATGAAGTCGTCGCGCTCGATGTAGAGGACGCGCGAGAACGGCACCTTGCGCGTTCCCGCCGACGAGTCCTCGGGGTTGTTGACGGCGTCCATCTCCTCGACCATGCCCTCGGGGTAGTTCTCGATGACGACACGCAGGGGCTTCAGGACCGCCATGACGCGCGGGGCGCGCTTGTTGAGGTCTTCTCTGAGGCAGTGCTCGAGGAGCGCGATGTCGACCAGGCTCTCGTTCTTGCCGACGCCCACGCGCTCGCAGAAGTCGCGAATGGACTCGGGCGTGAAGCCGCGGCGCCTGAGGCCCGCGATGGTCGGCATGCGGGGGTCGTCCCAGCCGCGCACGAGGCCTTCCTTGACGAGCTTGAGGAGCTTGCGCTTGCTCATGACGGTGTGGGTGACGTTGAGACGCGCGAACTCGATCTGTTGCGGGTGGTGCGGCGTCTCGAGGGCGTCGAGGAACCAGTCGTAGAGCGGCCGGTGGTTCTCGAACTCGAGCGTGCAGATCGAGTGGGTGATGCCCTCGATCGCGTCCGACACGCAGTGGGCGTAGTCGTACATCGGGTAGACGCACCACTTGTCGCCCGTGCGGTGATGCGCGGCCCTGAGGATGCGGTACATGACCGGGTCGCGCATGTTGATGTTGGGGGAGGCCATGTCGATCCTGGCCCTGAGCGTGCGCGAGCCGTCCGGGAACTCGCCCGCCGCCATGCGCGTGAAGAGGTCCAGGTTCTCGGCGATCGAGCGGTTGCGGTGGGGGCTTCCCTTCCCGGGCTCGGTGAGCGTGCCGCGGTGGTCGCGGACCTCGTCGGCCGTGAGGTCGCAGACGTAGGCCTTGCCCTTCTTGATGAGGTCGAGCGCGTACTCGTAGATCCGGTCGAAGTAGTCCGAGGCGTAGAAGAGCTTGTCGCCCCAGTCGAAGCCGAGCCATCGCACGTCGCGGATGATCGCGTCGACGTACTCCTGCTCCTCCTTGCTGGGGTTGGTGTCGTCCATGCGGAGGTGGCAGACGCCGCCCCGGTTCTCGCGCGCGAGCCCGAAGTTGAGGCAGATCGACTTGGCGTGGCCGATGTGGAGGTAGCCGTTGGGCTCGGGGGGAAAGCGCGTCACCACGCGGCCGCCGTGCTTCCCGCTCGCCAGGTCGTCGGCGACGATCTGGCGGATGAAATGCAGCGGG
This sequence comes from Planctomycetes bacterium UBA4800, assembly GCA_002402755.1. GTDB lineage: Bacteria > Planctomycetota > UBA8108 > UBA8890 > UBA8898 > UBA8898. The sequence goes on along the minus strand of DHGK01000184.1, from coordinate 3,727 downwards.
CGCGGCTCGTCGTTCGCGGCCATGGTCGTGCTCCTTTCATGCCGGGAATGCCCGGCGCGGTCCTGTCCGCCGAAGCCTCGGCGGACGGGGCCGCCCGCGCAGCCCGAGCGCGATATTCTACAGGCAAAGGCGGCCGCGGCAAAAGGGGCTCGGAGGGCCCGGCGCAGTCCGGCGGAGGCCGGGCCATCGCCGACCTTCTCGACGCAAGCACGGCGCAACCCGGACGATCGGGACGGAAGACACGTTCACGCAGCGACTTGAGCGCGCCTTCGTCCGCCTCGATGTGCACCGCCGGTCTGGGGCCATCGCGGGGCGAGGCGGCTCCTGGCGGCCCGCGAAGCGGCACGTGCGCTCGCAGAGACGGCTACGTCCTTGGCCGCGGGGCGAGATCAGCCGCGGACGGCGCGGACATAGATGCAGCTGTTCTTGTCAGCGCCCATAACTTCGCCGGTGCCGAGATACCCGATGACAACGCCGTTGTTGTAGCACGGCCGGCCGGTCGCGCACAACACCGCCGGCACGGCCAATTGTCAAGGGCGAGGATGGCGCTTGACCTCGTGATGGGGCCTCCTTCGCAGAGTTCGATGGGCACACGCTCACCGTAGCAAGAACGCGCATGCGGAGGCAAGGTCGATCCTCGGGTTGCCGGCGCCGATCACTCCAGGCAGGTCAGCGCATCATCGGTCGGATCGAACCACGGGTAGCGGGCGCCGGGGCTCTTGACGATCACGCCGCCGCCGAAGAGGTGGGTCAGGGTGAAGATCGGATCGGCGATCGTCAGCGCGCCGTCGTCGTTCGAGTCCATGGCATCCTCGCAGCGCGGCGTCGCGGTGCCGCGGAAGAGGAACATCACGCTGAACATGACATCGGCCAGGTCGATCCTGCCGTCGCGATTCGCATCGCAGCGCAGGAACGCGTTGGGGGGCGAGATCGTGCTCAGGAAGACATCGGCGGGGAAGCTCGTCGCCCCGCCGGCGAAGGCGGTGACCTTGTACGTGTAGACGCCGCCGGGCACGTCCTCGTCGCGGTACCTGGACGCATCGCCTGCAAGGACGGCAATCTCGGTCCCGTTGCGTTCGACGAGGATCTGCTCGTACGCCCCTCGATTGCGCCACGTGAGCTGTATGACATACCCGAGCGGTCCGCGGCGCGCCGCGGGCGCGAAGCCGGCGGCCAGATCGGCGACCGGCTCGGTCGGCGAAGCGCCGAAGCGGACGCGGCCGTCGAGCATGAATACCAGAGGTGCAGATTTGCCCCCGCTCGTCAATGTCGTGCCGTCGCCGGCAAGGGCGAACACGGCATCCTCCCTGGAACCGGGGGCGTCCTTGACCAGGAAGGTGACGTTGGCGATTCGTTGTCGCAACCCCGGCTGCAGGTACTTGTGCCGCGCCTGCTCGAGCGGCGATACCATATCGAATATCACGGCGAGCGTCGGCATGCCATACGAGTTCACGTGGTGGTTGAGGATAAGGAAGTCGGGGTTCTGGTACAAGACCGTGTCGCGTATGGCCTCGACGGCATCCTCAACCAGGGTGAAGCGCGTCTCGTCGATCGCGATGACGAGCGAGAAGCCCTGGACGGGCGCGAGCGTCGTCGCATACACGGGGACGGTGACGGCGGGTGCGTCGGCCGGCGCCTGCACATCGCCGACCTCGAGCCCCCAGGTGCCGTTCGCGATGCAGTTCACACCCGGACTGGAGAACCCGCCCATGTGGCTTATGACGGTGTAGATGGCGGCCGTATCGGGTGCGCCGGGATCGACGAACGTATCAGCCGTCCCGGGCAGCTCGGCAAGAGGGGCCCTGTCACGAAGAACAACGATACGTTCGAAGCTGACGGGGTTCGTCCAGGACAGGCGATCGCCGTTGCAGGCGAGCTCTCGCACGTCGGGTGCGGCGGGTGTCGTGACCATAACTTCGCATGTCACCGGTATCGAGGCTGCGCCGCCTCGATGGGCGATCAACGTGTACACGGCTCGTCCCATGCCGGGCATCGTCTCCTCGTACGAGCGCTCGGTTCCGGCGAGAACGGCGATGGGGGTGCCGCCGCGGTTGATTTCGATCGTCTCGTACTCCTCGGTCAAAGTGAACGATAACTGGATGCGGTTGAGAAACTGCCGGCACACGACATCGCCCACGGGACGAGGGCCCTGGGGAGGAAGCACGGTCACTGCACCCGGCCAGTACCGATCCGGGTGAGTGGTCACACCGAGCTCGCCGAGGTTGACGACCGCAGAGATCCGTCCCGCGAAGCGTGTCGTGGGTGTCACGATCGACCGTCGCTCCAGCACATCCGCCCGGATGCGGAGCACGAGCTCGCCGATGCAGACATCGCGTCCGGCCGGCACGGAGAAATACGCGATGCCGGTGTGGAGCACGGGAGATATTCCGCACACACCCTCGTTGCCTTGGACCTGCAGGAAGGTCGCTCCTGCCGGCGCCCCTGCGGCCGCGGTGTTCTCGACGCTGTACGCGAGGGGTTCGATGATGTCAGGTTCGAACTGAAACGGCAGGCAGGCGAGGTAGAGCGGCACATCGAAGTCGCCGAAGACCTTGAGCTTCACGATCTCGCCCGGCTGTCCTGCCGTTTCTCCGAAACGGACACTGAAGGATTGAGCCTGGACGAGAATCGGCAGCAGCACGCCGGCCGCGACAAAGAGCCTTCGAATGAACATGTTTTCAGCCTCCTTGCAGGGAAATCGGCCTCGCGGGGCGAACGCCCGCGCTCGCCTCTCACCATGAATAATCGCTGCGGGGATAAACAAAAGGCCTCGGAATTCGGAAATTATTCCAGAGGCGCCAGGGCCGGGGCCGCCCGCTACAGGCAACGCGGTTTCCGCCGCACCCGACACCGTAACAAATCCATACGGTGGGGCATTCATATTCCACGGCCGTGGAATATGAACGCGGGGGGACGCCGCGCTCGTTGGGCTGCGGGACGCTGGGTGGAGACAAAGGAGGTTCGTAATCTGAATCCGTGGGTACGGTTGCTGGAGAACGGTTCGGGGCCCCGGCAAGCCAGGTTCGCCGCGACGAGACCCGTGGTGCGAGACGCGATACGGCGAACGGAGGTGGATTCAGCTCAACGTCCTGCGCTCAAACGCTGTCGCCCGCGGTTCCTTCTGGCCGCGGGCGCGGCCTTTGGGTATAGTTGTCGCCATGGCGAAGTTCTTCAACACGGCCGGGCCGGTGAACGCGGCCGATCACTACTGTCTGCCGCCGCTTGAGCGGATCAAGAGTGCCGATGTCGAGGGCCTCATCGAGCAGCGCAAGTACTTCGTCCTCCATGCGCCGCGGCAGACGGGGAAGACGACGTGCTTGCTCGCGCTTCGGGACTGCCTGAACGCGCGGGGGAAGTACCACTGCGTCTACGCGAACCTGGAAGTGGCGCAGGGAGTCAGGGAGGACGTGGCGAAGGCGCTGTCGCTCTCTATCAGGGATATTGCGGAGAACGCGCGCGATCTGGGCGACGAAATCGCCGAGCGCGTTCGCGTGGGCATGGAATCCGAAGGCGCCAGCACGGTGTCGCTGACGGGGTTCCTGAGGCGGTGGTGCAAAGAGCTCGGCCGTCCAGTCGTGTTGCTGCTCGACGAAATCGACAGCCTCGTCGGCGACACGCTCGTCACGGTGCTCCGCCATCTCCGCGCCGGCTATGCCTCTCGTCCGGCCGGTTTCCCCCAGAGCGTCGTTCTGTGCGGCGTGAGGGACGTGCGCGACTACCGCCTGAG
>DHGK01000070.1:33349-37433 GCA_002402755.1 Planctomycetes bacterium UBA4800 | reverse complement strand
ACCGCCGCACTTCAGACGGAGCCACATAACGTCTCACGTTCCGTCCTCTGTGCCCTCTGTCTTCTCTGTGGTGAATCAGAAAGAGCACCACGAAGGACGCCGGAATGTGATTCACTGAAGGGGGAGATTCACGTGTTGGGATGCCCCGTGAACGGTTACGACACGAGAACACCAAGGATCAGCGGTGAATCACCCCGCGCTCGAAATGCACCCGAGACCCTTCGTGCCTTCGTGGCTATCTCGTCTTCCCCAAAGATGCAGGCTTGAAACCTTGCCTCGCTCCGCCGGAACCTGCTACGATGTCCGGCATGCAGGATACCCCCTTCGGCCTTCTCGAGATGGGGTCGAACTCGCTCAAGTTCTACCTCGTCGACCCGCGCCGGCACGACGGACCGGTCGTCGTCACCGAGAAGTACCCCTGGCGGATCGCGCACGAGTTCTTCGCCCGCGCGACGATCAGCAGCGATGCGCTGCAGGAAGTCATCGACAGCCTGCGCGCGGCCGAGCAGGCCGCCGCCGGCCTGCCCCTCCGCGGCATGATCGCGGTCGCAACCGGCGTCTTCAGGGAGATCCGCACGATCAAGGCGCTCGCGGACGCGGTCAAGGCCGCGACCGGCGTCAGGGTCAGGGTCATAAGCGGCGAGGACGAGGCGCTGCTCATGGCCAAGGACTACCGCAAGGACGCGGCCGGCCGGTCGGTGTTTCTCTTCGACCTCGGCGGGGCCACGACCGAGTGGGCCTGGTTCGTGAACGGCGAGATCCGGAGCACGGGCAGCCTCACGCTCGGCGCGATCCGGAGCACGTGCCTCTTCGGCCATCGTGCCGCCAACCGTTCCGTGTATCTCAACGCGAACGCCGAGTACTGCGACCAGAAGCTCGCGGCGCTGCCCGTCGGCGGATCGCTCGCCGCCGTGGGCACGGGCGGCACGGTCAAGGCCGCGGCCAAGGTGGCCGGGACGGACACCATCGCGACCGACGAGATCCGCGCCATGATCGAACGCGCTCTCCGGGAGGGTCCGCCCGCCGATCTCAAGCCCGCGCGCCGGGCGGTCTACGTGCCCGGCCTGGTGATTCTCTGGCGGATTCTCGCGCGATTGGGGGCGGAAGAGGTCACGTACGGCCGCAACTCGGTCCGGGACGGCCTTGCGGGCCGCCTGGTACGGCTGCTCGGCACGGTCAAGCGCGAGGACTTGCACGCAACTTTGCTGCTTCACTCGTCGCGGATCGCGAAGTAAGATAACTGCGTCGGTCGTATGCCAGGAAGAGAAGCAACGGGCCTGTTGCGGCAGGCCCGCCGTCAGAGGAGCACCCCGCCGATGAGATCACCGGCCGGCGCCGTCCGCATCGCCGCGCTCGTTGCGCTCTGCGCCTCCGCAGGCTGCCGGAACCTCGGGCGCGTGCCCGAGCACGAAAACGCCGTCGTGCGCGGCGAACGCTGTCTCGAGGTGCGCGACTTCGACGGCGCGAAGCTGTACTTCGAGCGCGCGCTCCAGGCGAGCCCGCGGAACGTCAGGGCCCGCATCGGGCTCGCCCGCACGGCGCTCGAGCGCGGCGACCCGCAGGCCGCGCTTGCCGAAGCCGACCGGACCGAACGCGAGTGCGCGCTCGCGCAGCAGGACAGGATCGAGCTCCTGATAGTCCGCGGCCGCGCCTGCCAGAGGCTCGGCAGACCGGTCGGACTCGTCTGGGCGTACCTCCACCGCGCGTACGAGGCCGGCGGCGCCGAGACCAAGCAGCGCCTGTACAAGGAACTCGTCCGGCTCTCGGGGCAATTGCCGCCCGATGCGCCCGGCCTCAAGGAATTCATGGCCGCCGGGCCCCCGGGCGGCGCCGCGCCGTGGCAGCGCATCCGCCCGCGCCGCGACTGGGACCCGGCCGGCAAGTCCGACGCCGGCATCCCCATGGGCAAACCCTTCCGGATCACCGTTCACCACTCGGCGCACGATGCGTTCATCGCGGGCAGCGCGGCCCGCTCGGCCGCCGCGTCGGCCGAGGTCATCCGCAGGATGCACGCCTATCACGTGCAGAACCGGCGCTGGCAGGACATCGGCTACCACTTCATAATCGACCCGCGCGGCGGGATCTGGGAAGGCCGGCCCCTGCACTTCCAGGGCGCGCACGCCGGCGCCGCGCACAACAAGGGCAACATCGGGATCTGCGTCATCGGCAACTACGACGCGCAGGGCCCGAGCACGGCGCAGGTGGACAGCCTCACGTGGCTCGTGCGCCGCCTCTGCGCCAAGTACGACATCCCCTCGCGCCAGATCTTCGCCCACTGCGAGCTCAAGGCGACGACTTGCCCGGGCCGTTTCTTGAAGCGCATCGTCGTCGAGCTGAGGAACTGACGGCGCGGCGACTCTCAGCGCGCCGCGCCGGCCGGGCCGCTCCATTCGATGGCCCAGAGCTCGGCGTCGACGAGCGTGAGCTCCAGCGCCACGACCTTTCCGCGGAGCGCCGCCAGGGGTTTCCGCCACGCCGCGTTCAGCGCCACGCCGTCTCCGCGGATCGGCTCCCCGTCGGCCCAGTCGAATCCCTCGACGGGGTTCCCCGCCGCATCGACGATCCTCGCATGCATCGTACCGCGAATGCGGGCGTTGAACGCGAGCCCGGCGGCCTCCAGCACGCCCGCCCGCGTGCGCAGCCGCCCGAGGCTCGTCCCGGCGACTCTCGCCGCGTACCTGTCGCGCGGCATCCGGGCGAGGCCGATCTGCCGCTCGGTGAACCGCGCCACCTTGTGGCCGCGCGTGTAGCCGCCGTAGTACACGAACGTCTCGTCGCCGGCGACGAGCTGGCAATCGCCCCAGGCCATGGCCCGATCCCAGGCACCGGGCGCCTCGCCGCGGTCCAGAAAGGGCTCGATGTCCCGTTCCCACGTCTCGCCGTCCCTCGTCCAGGCCAGGACGGTGTACCCGATGCCGGCGAACTTCCGCTGCGTGTCGCCGAGGTCCTTCGCGGAAGCTCCCGGCTCCGCGTTCAGATCGTCCCTGAGCACCTTCACGAGGGCGACGAGGAGATCGCCCCGCGCCACGGCGCCGGCCATGCAGTAGAACTCCGTCTTCCCCTCCTCGCCGCGTTCGGGCTTGACGGCGCGCCATGGCTCGCGCCAGTGTTCCAGGTCCGGGCTCACGCTCTGGTACGGCGTGCGCCGCCAGCCGTCCTCGATCATCGAGACGAACGCAATGTAGCGCCGGCGGAGCGGGTCCCAGCCGAGCCACGTGATGTCGTGGGTGCAGGGAAGGAGGACATCGAGGCCCTTCCACGCAAGCCCGTCGGGCGAGACCGCGATCTGCAGCCCTCCGCGTCCCCTGTGCTCGCCGAAGAAGCCGTACGCGAAGCGCTCCTCGGGCCTGGGAAAGCCCGGCCCGCGGTCGACGATCGCGCACCCGAACTGGATGCGGGCGGGGTCGGCGAGCACCCGGTGCGGCCGGATCCACGCAACGCCGTCCAGCGATTCCATGGTCGCAAGGTGCGACTGGATCTCGCTCTCCGGGACGCCGTACCAGATCCGGAAGCGCGCCGTCGCGGGATCGCGGATGACCGTGAAGTACGGCTGAAAGCAGCAGTCTCCCATGCCGTCCGGCCCGGCGCCCGTGACGACGGGAACGGGATGCCGCGCGGGTGGAGTCACCTTCCTCGCGAGGTTCTCCGACCGCTCGATGACGAAGTCGTCGAGGAGCAGGCAGGGCCCCGGCCGCCACGCGAGCGCGTCCGGCCGGACGGAATCCGCCGCGGGGGCGCTTGCACCGCCAAGCAGAAGGCAGCCGACAAGAGCAGACGAGCACAGCATGAATGCGTCCTCCCTCCGAGTGCCATTACACCATTCCGAGGGCGCGTCATCCAGCGCGGCGCCGTTGTTGTCCCGGGCAGCGCGATCGTCGATAATCGATGGCGGCAGACGCCCGCGCACGGCATCCCGGGCGCGCGGCAATGTCGGAGACCGGCAATGCGCACCCAGCCGCACGGCGACTCTCGTTTCGGCAACCGTTCACGGTTTTCTCGCCGTGTTCGGGTGCACAACCACGTGTCATCTGACGGAAAAGAAACCACAGAGTCACCGAGAGCACAGAGAAGAACACGGAGAGAG
>DHGK01000070.1:0-33286 GCA_002402755.1 Planctomycetes bacterium UBA4800 | reverse complement strand
GCGGAGATTCGCGTGTTCGGGATGCCCCGTGAACGGTTACGTTTCCGAAGGGCGGGCCCGCGCCTCCTCGCGGCCATCGCCGCGGCCACGATCGCCCTCGCCGGCGCCCGGGAGGCGGCCGCCGCGTCGCCCTTGTGGGGACGGCTCGCGAATCCCGGGCTCGACGGCCTTCGCATAAAGACGACCTTGTTCTTCGCCGGCCAGGCGCGCGACGGCACGAATCCCTACGCGTGCACGACGACTCCCGCCCCCAATCTCGCGCTCTTCACCGTCACGCCGGCCGACAACCGCCATCTCCAATGGTCGTCGAATCCGCTCAATCGCGGATTCGCGCTCGAGGAGATGGCGCGCGCGTGCGTGAACGTCGTCACCATGTCATCCTGGGGCGAGGATTTCCTGCCGTGCACCGAGAGCTGGGCGCCCTGGGCGCCCATGCAGACGGCGCCCGGCTCTCACGACGAGCTTTTCGCCGCCGCCGGCGAGGCCTCGCTCCTCGTCATGCCCTTCATCGAGTCCCGCGGCAACTGGAACCTGCGCAACGAGTTTCCGCGCTGGACCGACGGGAGGGTCGCGCCCGGCACCGTCAACCAGATCATCAACCTGATCGAGCGCTACCTCAAGAACGCGGCCCACCCGGAATGGGCGAGCCGCTGGGCGCGCGTCTACGACTCGGCCGGCAAGCCGCGCCACGCCGTCGTCCTGATTCACGCCTCCTCGAACCGGCTCACGGCAACCGATCACGCCGCCTTCGCGCAGGGCTTCGACCTCGTGGCGGGCGAGGTGCTCAAGGCCACGGGCGTCGCGGTCGGCTTCTTCATCGATGCCCTGCCTCCCGACTCGAACGCGCCGGGCGTGCTCCGGCCGAGCCCCGGCGAGACCGGACCTTTCCTGCGCGCGACCGCGTCGATCCTCGGGCTCCAGTGCTTCATTCCCGAGATCTGGATGGCGGGCAGCCCCACCGAGGCCGAGCGCTTCCGCTGGAAGTGGGTCTTCTCGGAACGCTGGATCGACACCGGCATACCTTTTCTCCTGGATGTGTGCCCGGGATACGACGCGCACATCGTGTTCCCGGCGTCGGTCGTGTATGGATTCACCGACACGTGGCTCGAGAGGCTCGCGCTGATGGCCGCCGAGCTGGGAGGGGACGGCATTGCCTACAACTCCTGGAACGGCTACACCGAGGCCATGACCGGCATGCCCCTTCTCGCCGGCGACGGCGGCGATCGTTACTTTCGTTGGCTCCGCAGCCTGGCGTGCACGCGGTTTCGCCGCGGCGATGCCAACTCGGACGGCGCCGTCGACATAAGCGATGCCGTGTGCATCCTCGGCTTCCTCTTCGGTCCGAGGAACGACCCGTGCAAGATCGGCCTGCCGCGCTGCCTCGCGCGCGGCGACGCCTCCGATGACGGCCAGGTCGATATCGCGGACGCGGTCAGAGTCCTCGGGCACCTCTTCGCGAGCGGCGGGCCGCTGCCCCTGCCGTTCGGCGCGTGCGCCATCGACCCGACGCCGGACGACCTCGGCTGCCTGAGCTACGCGCCCTGCGGGGAGTGACGGCGCAGCCGGCGTCGCGCTGAGGCCGCAGCCCGCATCGCCGTTGCAGGTGTGGACTTCACGATATAATACCGATAATTGACACAGGTGGCTATAAACGGTATCATATCGGCGAGGTTGCTCATGGCCTTTTCACAGCAGCGGCAGCACACGGAGTACTTTCACCTGTCCTTCCTGGCGCTGCTCGGCGCCAAGCTCGATAAGCAGGCCTATGCGCTCAAGGGCGGGGCGAATCTGCGGTTCTTCCTGAGGAGCATTCGTCACTCCGAGGGCATGGATTTCGATGTCGGCGCGATCGAGGTCCAGGATCTGCGCGCGCGGGTTGCGGCCATTCTCAAATCAGGAAAGATCGAGACGATGCTGGCCGTCCGCGGCATCCGGATCGAGCACGTGACCGACGCCAAGCACACCGCGACGACGCAACGATGGAAGATCGGGCTCCTCATCCCCGGCAGCGAGTTGCCGGTACCGACGAAGATCGAGTTCTCGCGCCGGCGTGCGCTCTCGGGGACGGCCTTCGAAACGGTCGATCCGCTGCTCGTCCGCGAGCATCGAATCGCGCCGTTCTTCGCGTGTCACTATCCGGCAGCGGCCGCGTGGCTGCAGAAGGTGGAGGCGCTGGCGTCGCGCGCCGTTCCCCAGGCGCGGGATGTGTTCGACCTGCATTTCCTCCAGGTTTCCGGCGCGGTCGATCCCGCCGGGATGCGAACGTCGTTGCCGGCCGAGTTGCTGGAACAGGCGCGCGAACGCTGCCTTGCCATCGCCTTCGATGAATTCAAAGGCCAGGTCCTGTCGTTCCTCCCGCCCGAGCAGCAGGGCTCCTACGATACGCCCGCCGTCTGGGAGGACATGACGCTCCGGGTCCTTGACGCGCTGGAGAGCTCCGATGCGACTCATTGACGCCCTTGCCGCGCTGAAGCGGTTGGGATCCCTCGCGCTGAGCACGAACGATGGGGCCGCGGCGCTCGGCGTCCCGCGCCTCCACGCAAGCAAGATCATGGCGCGTCTCGCCGCCGCAGGCCACCTCGTGCGCCTCACGCGCGGACTCTGGGGATTCCCCGACAGGATCGATCCGCTCCTCTTGCCGCAGATTGTCACGGCGCCGCTTCCCAGTTACGTGTCGCTCCAGTCGGCCTTGTACCATCACGGCATGATCGAGCAGATTCCCGAGCGAATCTACGCGGTCTCGCCGGCGCGCTCGCGTCTGTTCACGACGCCGCTCGGTACGGCCTCGATCCACCATGTCGCAGCCGGGTTCTTCGCCGGATTCCAGATCGTGGGCCGCAACGGCCTTTGCATCGCGACGCCGGAGAAGGCACTCGTCGATTTCGCCTATCTCGGACCTGCGCGCTCGCGGCTCTTCGCCGCGCTGCCCGAGATCGAGCTCCCATCGAGCTTCAGCATGCCGAAGATGCGCCGGTTCCTGACGCTCATTGCCGGAGGCAGGCGGAGGACTCTCGCCGCGCGCCGGCTCGATGTCCTTCTCGGCCCCGGCACGCGATGCTCTCGCGATGCAGCCGTGCGCAGATGACCTTCGCCGCCCTTTGCCATCACCGGCCGGCTGCGCACTCGCCCCGTACGAGCAGGCAAGAGGACATCGTTCCCGCTTCCCGAGCTTGACACCCCGCTCATCTTCTGAGAGTCTGAAGGTATTGGGACGGCAGGCGCTGCCTGCGCGCGGCCGTCGCCTCGCCCAACGAGGTGTGCATGCTGCGAATCGCGTTGCTCAATTTCGCGTTCTTCCTGCTCGGCGCCGGGCTCGGTATCGCGTTGTGCACCGTGGGGCGCGGGGATGTGCGTCCGTTCCAGGACAAGCCGGCGCCCCGCGGGGTTGCGGCGACCACGCCGGCGCCGAGGGTTGACGGCGCGGCGGCGGAAGCCGCGCCGCTGCCGCGCGAGACCTCCACACTCCTCGCCGAGGCGCTCGCCGCCCTTCCCATCCCAAAGGTCGAGTCGGGCAGCGGCACGATCAAGGGGACGGTCAAGCTGGAGAACGGAAGCCCCATCGCCGGGGTTGTCGTTCGGGGCTGGCCGCAGCCGTCCGACCGCGGCGCGGGCCGCAGGCGCGCGACGGGCGTTCCCGAGGACGAGCCGCTCGAGAAGTACGTCGCCAGGCTGGCCGAACAGCACCAGCGCAACAAGCTCGCCCGCGTCGAGGCGACGAGCGATGCCCGGGGCGCGTTCACGCTGACGGGGCTGACCGATGCCAAGTACCGGCTCGAGGCCTTCCTCAGCGGCTACGAGGTGCAGCGCAGCGGGCGCCAGAGCTGGCTCGCCGTGAAGCCGGGCAGCGAGGTCGAGTTCGTCGCCGAGCTCATCACCGAGATTCCCGTGAGCGTGGTCTTCGCGGACGGCACGAGCCCGGCTGAAGCAAACATCGAGTGGGAGCGGCAGAGCGGCGGTAGCGTATCGAGCTCCTCGACCCCGTGGACGCCCGAGAACCCCGCGATCCAGCTCAACCCGGGCACGTACAAGCTGCGCGCGACCTCGGGAAAGGACGGCGAGTTCGCATCGGAAGAGCGCGAAGTGACAATGAATGCGGGCGGGCGGGCCGAGACCGTGACCCTGACGCTCAGGAGCCGCCCCGGGATCAGGGGCGTCGTCAAGTTCTCCGAGGGCGAGGAGCCCGACAATGCCGTGGTATGGATCGCGCGCATCGCGCCGGGAAGCGTCCCCGACTGGGAAAGCCTGCGTCAGAGCGGCGAGGGCCAGGAGTGGGTCGGCCGGCATAACGACTTCGCGTTCGCGTTCGAGGATCTCGCCGCCGGCGCCTACGCGATCGGCGCGGCGCGCGGTCACAACGCTCCCATCGCCGTCGTGGAGCACGTGCAGGTGGCGGACGCGATCGTCCTGCGCGACCTCGCGATGCCCGCGCTCGACCCCGCCGACTACGTGATCGTGTGGGTCTACGGGCCCGAGAACGAGCCGCTCCGCGATGCGCAGATCTCCGGGACCATACGTTCGAAGACCGGTTCCTCGTCCGGCGGCGGCAGCACGATTGCGCGGCCGGACGGAAGCTACTGGTTCCTTCCTCCCGACACGCCCGAGCACATGCGCTCGGGTCGAGAGAACGGCGATGGCGACGTGCAGCGCTTCATCGCGGTCCACACGCAGCGCTTCGGCGCGAGAGAGGTCGAGTACGAGCCGGCGAGGGGCGCCGAGGTCGTCGTACGTTTCGTCGCGCCTGCGGAGATCGAGGTCGCGATACCGAACTACGCGGGCAGCGGCCTCGAAGGCAAGGTGAACGTCGGCATCGACAAGACGGCGGCGAACGCGCGCGGCGACAGACGGATCGTCGAGGGCAAGGTCGACTTCGAGGGCAAGAAGAAGCTTGGCCCCCTCGAGCCCGGCGACTACGAGGTCGTAATGTACGTTCAGGGCGAGCGCGTCGGCCGGAGGCCCGTCGCCCGGCAGCCGGTGACGCTCGCCGCCGGCATGAACTCCGCATCGTTCGCCATCCCGCCGCTCTATACCGTGACGGTGATCGTTCCCGAGGGAACGGCGAGCATGCGCCTCCAGCTTCAACCTTTGCAGCGGCGCGAGGCGTTCTGGGGCGGGTCGCCGCAGGCCGCAAAGGATGGCCGCGCGACCTTCCCGTTGCTCGCTCCGGGCGAGTACAAGCTCCGGTCGTGGGGCGCCGGCACGATAGAGGAGATGCGGATCGACGTCCAGGGCGACATGGAGGTGCGCTTCGAGCCCAAACCCGTGAACGCGCTCCAGGTGTCGCTCCGCGAGGAAGAGGGCTACCTCTCGCGGGCGGGCTTCCAGGACGGCGATCTCATCGTCGGCATTGCGGGCAAGGACATCGAGAACCTCGCGCAGCTCCAGGCGGCGATGCTCATGAACACCGAGCGGGTGAGCGTCACGGTCCAGCGCGGCAGCGGCACCGTGGAGCTCACGATCGAGCCGCGCAAGATGATGGAGAACGAGAAGGGAATGGGCGGCGAGCTCGAGCCGACGACGCGCTGACGCCCGCGGCGGTCAATCGGCCCCCGCCACGCGCTCCGGCACGGCCGTCGCGCCCTCCATCTCGCACGGCAGGCGCCGGACGGCATCGCCCGCGCGGTTCGTGAAGTAGAGCCGCGAGCAGGAGTACCCGTTCGGGTCGCCGTCGGCCCAGAAGCCGTAGAAGTCGGGGTGCGCGTTCACGGGCCGGCGGACGTACGCGTGATTGAGCGCGCTGCCCGCCGTCACGTCGCGCCGCTTCTGCCATGTGGCCCCCCGATCGCGGCTCACCCAGAGCGCGACCTCGCCGCCGGTTCCCCAGGGTTGCGGCCCGGGCTCGGTCGGAGCGAGGACGCGCCACTCGGCATCGTCTTCGGTGTACAGGGAGCCCATGTCGTAGTTGTGATCCGACCGGGCGACCTCGTGCGACTCCCACGCCGCGCCGTTCCAGCGCAGGAGCGTCCACACGCGCGGGCCGCCCGCGGGACCCGGCCGGTGGTCGCGCGACGTGACGACGAGGATCGCCGGGTTGCCGGCCGCATCGAACGCGATGTCTTTCAGGTAGACGAGCAGCCCCTCGGCGCGGAATTCGCGGACGAGGGCCGGGCAGGCGGGATCGACGAGCGGCGGCGCGAGGACCGCCCCGCCGGCGCTCCGCCAGGTCGCGCCGAGATCGTCCGTCCGGGCGAAGTACAGGTTCGTCCTCCGATTGACGCTCCCGTCCGGGTGCATGTTGAATGCGGTGATGATGCGCCCGTTGCGCTCGGCGCTCACCTGGTAGTGGCCGCCCATGCCCGCGAGCTTGCGGGCCGGCGCCCACGCGCGGCCGTCAGGGCTCGCCGACCAGTACAGCTCGCGGCCGGCCGTGTACTTCGTGAAGAGGAGCACGAACCCGCGCCCGTGGACCCACCAGGGCTGCGGGTACGTGATCTCGCCCTCGTGGACGCGCTCGAACTCGCCGGCATCGTAGGGCGCCGTGCTGCGATAGATGAAGCCGGGGCGCGATCGCCCCCGGCCGCTCACGAACACCCACACGTGTCCGGATTCGTCCAGCGCAATGCTCGGGTTGTCGTGCGGGTCGCCGACGGCGCCCTTGTCGTGGACGATCGTCGGCCGCGGCACGGTCCCCGTCGCATGGTCGTAGCAGGACGCCATCGCGAGGAGCCCCCGCGCGCCCTCGCGCGAGCCGCCGTAGACGAAGAACGTCTTGCCGGCCTCGGGCGCGTACACGGCGAGCGGCACGTGCTTCGCCGTGTAGGTGCCGAGCCCCCCGGAGTACTTGTCCCCGTAGTCCGAGAACTCGCCCAGCGTGAACCAGATGCCGCGGTAGCCGCTCTCCCGGCCGCTCGCGGGCGGCGGCGCGGCGCGCGGCCGCAGGTGCGGCGCGAGGAGCTTCGTCCAGGCGGCATAGCCGGCGGCGTTGAGGTGCAGCCCGTCCTCGGCGAGCAGATCGCGTCGCGGCTGCCCGTCCGCCCCCAGCATGGCGGGCTCGACATCGACGAAGAAGAGCCGCTCGTCCTTCGCGGCCGCCTCCCGTATGAGCGCGTTCGCCGCGCGGATCTTCTCGATGAGGCCCCAGCGCGCAATGCTCGGCTTGATCGAGATGTACGCGATGCGCGCCGCCGGCAGCGCGCCGTGAATGAGCCGCGCGAAGGCCGCGTAGTCATCGCGGACCTGCTCCGGCGTCTTTCCCGCGGCCAGGTCGTTGTCGCCGGCATAGAGGACGACGGCGGCCGGCCTGTACGGAATGACGATGCGCGGCGCGAACGCGACGCTGTCGGAGACAAACGAGCCGCCGAAACCGCGGTTGATCGCGGGAAGATGCGGAAACGAGCGCGCAAGCGGCCAGAGCCGGATGCTCGACGAGCCGACGAACACGATGCCGCCGCGCGGCGGCGGGGCCAAGCGGTCGCGCGTCTCGAAGGCGCGAATGTCGCCCTCCCAGCGCTCGGGGCCGGGCGGCGCCGCGCCGGACGCGAGCAGGCACAGCGCACAGCCTGCGAGAATGCGAAGCACACGGCTCACGAACAAGCACCTCCGATCGCGCACGAAGCCGCCATCGTACATATTCGCTGAACCCGTCGGCCGAGACACACGATACACACGTTCATTGCGCTCTCTTGGTCCTATCGAGGTACGGGGGCGGGGAGGGAGGTTCTCTCCGCGGCAACCGCTCGGCGTCCCTGCTCACCCTGGAACAACCCCCCTTCCGTCCCCCCTTCGGGAGAAGGGGGGAAACGCCGGCCACAGCCGGCGCCCGCGGGGCCGTGGCTTCACCAAATATGTACGGAGTAAGGGCCCGGGCGCGCGCCTCAGCGCTCGAAGATGCGCGGCACGGCCACCCGCTCGCTCCGGAGATACCACACGATCCACTTGACGCGGTCCGTGCCGTGGTTCTGCCCGCTCAGCAGCCTGAGCAGCACGAAGCTCGCCGGACCGATGGGCGCGGGCGCGCGGGCCCCTTCGAGCAGCACCTCCACGGCCGCATCGACCTTGTCCTCCCACGCCGCGACCACGCTCGCCGCGTGCAAGGTGCCGGCATCCTCGTGCGCAATCGCGGCGCGCATGGCCCCGATGGGATCGCGCACGGCCGGCGCGACATCGCCCGGCGCGCGGAACGTCACGGCATGCGGCACGCGCATCGCGCGGTCCGACATCCTTCCGCCGCTCTCGATGCCCACCCGCACGAGGCGGCCCCGCGCCGTGATGCGCTGGATGACGTACGGCTGCTCCCACACGCGCGCGACCTTGAGCTTGAACTCGTGCTCCCACGCCGTCCCCGGCTCGATCGCCACGGCGTCCTTCGGAAGCGCGATGAGCTCGGTCGTTTCCTCGCTGAACGGCTGCCCGCCCGTACCCAGCGTGCTCGAGCTCACCTGGAGCTCGAGGCCGACCGCCATCGTCGCCTTCGCGGGGCGGTCCGAGCGGTTCCACAGCTCGAGCACGAACGATGGCGCGGCATCGGCGCCGATCACATCCGCCGAGGGCCTGAGGTTCGCGACGAACGTCTCGCCCGCGAACTCCCGGTCGCGCGCCAGGCGCGCGAGGCGCGTGGCGCGCACGCCCGCGGCCGCATCGCACCCCAGCGCGAGCACGGCCTCGCACAGGACGCGCGCCTCGGCGGCGCGGCCGTCGTCGAGCGCGCGCTGGGCCTCGGCGAGCTTCTCGGCGAAGAAGAGGCCCGCGGGCTTGGCGTACGCGCCCTCCCCGAGCATCGCCGCCATGAGGGCCTCCTCGCGCCGGCGCCGGACCATTTCCTCGCGGAAGATCTCCGGCGCCCGCAGGGCGAGCGCGACGAGCCGGCTTTCGGCGCGCCGCACCGCCGCCGCGTCCGTCGAGGCCGTCGAGGCGAGCAGCGCGGCGATCTCCGCGCGCACGGCATCGGCGTCGGCCGGAGCGGCGCGTCCCCATCCGATCCCGCACAGCAGCAGGGCTGCGCACGCCAACGACCTTCCCCCATGCGCGGTCGCATGCACACGTGCCGTCATGAGCATCCTGGACCTTGTCGAAGCGCGGGCGCGCCCCATCGCCGCGCATCCCGCACGACCTCGGCTCTCATGGTCTCCTCCGGCCCGGATACCGCGGCCCGCGGGGCGCTCGGCGCCGCCGCGGGCCGTGCCGGAGTATTCCCGCGACTATCGTTCCTCGCCGCCGCGCTCGTCGCCCGCCTCGCCGGCATCCGCCGCAGCCTCCCCGTCCCCGGTGTTCTCCGCCTCCGCGGCATTCTCCGCATCCGCGGCTCCGGCGTCCTCCCCCGGGGCCGGGCCGTCCTCCGCCGCGCGCCGCGCCGCTTCCAGCGCCGCCCCGAACGATGTGTGCGGCACGGCGCCCTGCACGGCGGCCTGCGCCGCCTCGGCGGCCTCGGCGGCCTCGCTGGTCGCCCGCATGCGCGTGAGCTCGTGGTCGCGCGCGACGAGGTCCTCCTCGGAGACCTCCTTGAGGCTGAGGCCGATCTTCCGGTCGCTCTGGTCGACGCGAATGATCTTCAGGACCTTCTTCTCCCCGACCTTGACCACCTCCTCCGGCGATCCGACCTTGTGATCGGCGAGCTCGGAGATGTGCAGCAGGCCCTCGAGCTCGGGCTCGAGGCGCACGAACACG
The DNA here is from genome assembly GCA_002402755.1 of Planctomycetes bacterium UBA4800. Taxonomy (GTDB): domain Bacteria; phylum Planctomycetota; class UBA8108; order UBA8890; family UBA8898; genus UBA8898. Next base: position 23,686 of record DHGK01000070.1, on the reverse strand, counting down.
CCGAAGTTCGTGATCTTGGTGACCTCGCCCTCGACCAGGTGGCCGACCTGGTACCGGTCGGGAATGTCCCGCAGCCACGGGTCCTCGACCATCTGCTTCATGCCCAGGGCGACGCGCTTGCGCTCCTGGTCCACGGAGAGGACCGTGGCGCGCACGATGTCGCCCTTCTTGAGCACCTCGCTCGGGTGCGTGATCTTGCGCGTCCAGGACATGTCGGACACGTGCAGGAGGCCGTCGATGCCCTCCTCCAGCTCGACGAACGCGCCGTAGTTGGTGAGGTTGCGCACGCGGCCCTCGATGATCGTCCCCACGGGATACTTCTGCTCGACGAGCGACCACGGGTTCACATCGGTCTGCTTGATGCCCAGGCTGATCTCCTGCTTGTCCTTCTTGATCTCGAGGACCACGACCTCCACCTCGTCGCCGACCTTCACGATCGCGCTCGGGTGGTTGATGCGCTTGGTCCACGACATCTCGGAGATGTGGACCAGGCCCTCGACGCCGGGCGCGATCTCGACGAACGCACCGTACGGGAGCACGCTGACGACCTTGCCGGCCGTCCTGGCGCCGACCGGGAAGCGCTCATCGATCCTGGCCCACGGGCTCTCGCTCTTCTGCTTGAGACCGAGCGAGATGCGCTCCTTGTCCTTGTCGACCTTCAGGACCAGGACCTCGAGCTCCTGCTCGATCTGCAGGACCTCGGACGGGTGTCCCACGCGGCCCCAGCTCATGTCCGTGATGTGCAGCAGCCCGTCGATGCCTCCCAGGTCGACGAACGCGCCGAACTCGGTGATGTTCTTGACCACGCCCTTCCGGAGCTGGTTGACCTCGATCTCCGTCATGAGCCGCCGCTTGCAGTCGTCGCGCCGCTCCTCCAGGAGCTTCCTGCGGCTCACGACGATGTTCATGCGGCTCTCGTCGATCTTGATGATCTTGCACTCCACCTCCTGGCCGATGACGTCGCCGATGTCGCCGGCGCGGCGGATGCCGACCTGCGAGGCGGGCAGGAACACCGGAACGCCGATGTCGACGAGCAGGCCGCCCTTGATCTTCCGCACGACCTTGCCCCTGACGACGTCGCCTTCCTTGTGCGTGCTGATGACGCGCTCCCAGCCGCGGATGCGCGCGGCCTTGCGCCGCGAGAGCACGATGAGTCCCGACTCGTCCTCGACGGACTCCAGCAGGACCTCGATCTGGTCGCCGGGCTTCGGCGGGGCCTCCGCATCGAACTGGTCCAGCGGGATGATCCCCTCGGACTTGTACCCGACGTCGACGATGACCTCGTTGTTGAAGACGTTGACGACCTTCCCGTTCAGGATCGTCTCGGCCGAGAAGTCCTGCACGGACTCCTGGTAGATCCTTTGCACATCGTCCTGCGCAACGGTTTCGAACACCGCGGCGACCTCGCGGTCGAGGGTGCCCGCATCAACGTCCAGTTCCCTGAGCAGCTTGTTACTCGACATACAGAACCAACAATCAATGCCTTCCCTGTCCGTCCGCCGGGTTGTCCTGGCAAGCGGCGAACCTCTCCACGAACCTTGCCGCCGTTCTCACGACTGCGCGGCGCCGGGTGCCGTCCCCGGCGACGCCGGCGCGTGTCCCGCCAGGGCGCCGACCGCCCGGGCGACACGCTCCGTAAAACTATCATAGGTATCGGACTTGTCATCGTACAGGATGAGAGGGCCGAACGCGACCGTGACCTTGCCCGGCCGCGGAAAAACGCGGCCGCGCGGCCAGGCCTCGAACGCGCCCCTGACCCCCGCCGGAATTACCGGAACGCGCGCCTTGGCGGCAAGCAGCGCCAGCCCGCCGCGGAACGCCCTCGGCGCGCCGTCGGGCGAACGCGTCCCTTCCGGGAAGACGAGGACCGCCCAGCCCGCCTCCAGCAGCTTCAGGGCGCGCTTGATCGCCCCCGTGCTCGCGTTCTCGCGCGGGAGCGGGTACGCGTTGAGGCCCAGGATCAGCCGCCCGAACGCCCGCGAGCGGTACAGCGAGTGCCGGGCGAGGAAGGCGATCGGCCGCGGCGCCGCGACGCCGACCGCGACGGGGTCCATGAAGCTCACGTGGTTGGAGGCGATCACCGCCCCGCCGCGGCGCGGAACCCGGCCCCTGCCGCGCACCCGCAGGCCCAGGTACGAGTACATCACCGCCGCGCAGATCGCATGGCAGCACTTGTACAGGCCGTTCGGCCCCGCCGGGTCGCGGATCTCGATCTCCGCGTCGCGATCGCGTGCGCGCCTCTCAGTCTCCATCGCCCCGCACGATCCTCACTATGCGGTCCACCACATCCTCCACCGACAGCTCCCCGGTGTCGATGACGACGGCGTCCTCGGGAACCCTCAGCGGGCAGAGCTCGCGCGTGGCATCCCGGAGATCGCGCGCCGCGATCTCCGCTTGCAGCCGCTCCTCGGGGATGTCGATGCCGAGCGCGGCCAGTTCCTTGCGCCGCCGGGCCGCACGGCACGCGAGATCCGCGTCCAGGAAGAACTTGAAGGGCGCGTCGGCGAAGACGACCGTGCCCATGTCGCGGCCCTCGGCGACGATGTCGCGCTCCTCCGCCATGCGCCGCAGGTGCCGGCCGATCAGCTCCCGCACGCGCGGGTTCTCGGCCGCGTGGCGCGTCTGCGCCGTCACCTCCGGTTCCTTGAGCACCGCCGTCAGATCCTCGCCGCCGACGAGCACGCGCACCGCGCCGGGCGCCGTCACGAACTCGATGCGCAGGCGTTCGGCCGCACGAGCGACCGCCGCGGCGTCGGACGGCGCCGCGCCGTCGCGCATCGCCAGATACGTGACCGCGCGGTAGCAGAGCCCCGACGACACGAAGGTCGCGTCCAGGCGCAGGGCGGCGCCCTGCCCGCACACCGTCTTGCCGCTGCCCGCGGGTCCGTCGAGCGTCACCACCGTCCGTCGCGTCGTCAACCTGCGCACCTCCCGGCCGCATCCGGCTTCCGGCCGGCCCGCGCCTTCGGCGAATCGTCAAGCTTCCCCCATGCGCGCGCGGAAGTCAAGCGCCGCGCGCGCCAACCTTGCCGGATCACCGCATTCACTTATAATCGAAGAGTCGGCCCGCGGCGCGGGCATTCGCCTCCCGCGGGGCCGGGCGCGCGCACGGGCGCGGCGAAGCCCTTTTCCATGCAACGCGCGCGATCGAGATTCCGTCGTGTTCGTACGAAGTCCGGGACACTCGCGAGATGAGGTGAATCCGATGAACCAGCCTTGGGTGCGTGCAGGTGCGGCGGCGATGGCCCTGGGGCTCCTGTGGTCGTGCGGCGGAGGGGGCGGCGAGGAGACGACGTCGCGCCAGGATGCCAAGGCATCCGCAATCGACCGGGCGCGCGCCTCGGCGGAGAAGGCCAAGGGCGACGCCGAGGCCGAGAACGCGGCCAAGTACGCCCCCAAGGCATGGAACGAGGCCGAACGGCTCTTCGCCGAGGGCGAGGAGCAGGTCGAGGCCGATGATGCGAAGGCCGCCAAGCTGCGCTTCGACAAGGCCAGGAGCAAGTACACGGAGTCCATCACCGAGTCCAAGAGGGGCAAGAAGTCGGTCGATGACTACGCCGCGGTGATGAAGGATGTCGCCGCGCTCCAGCGCAAGGCCAAGGACGGCGGCGCGGACAAGGCCGCGGCGCAGGCGTACGCAGCCGCCGTCGAGAAGGTCAAGAGCGCCGAGGAAACCCTCAAGGAATCGCCCGCCGCGGCGCTCCGCACCCTGAAGTCGGCCAAGCAGGATCTCGCCGATGTCATCGAGGAGGCCAAGGACGCCGCCGAGCAGACCCGCAAGCAGGAGAAGGAGAAGCTGGCCGCCGAGGAGGAGAAGAAGATCGCGCTGGCGGAGAAGCAGAAGGCGGACGACCTCGATGCCGCCAAGACCAACCCGGTCGAGTTCGGGGCGGCGGCCGACATGCTGCGGAACGGCGACCGCGCGCTCGAGGACGGCCGGTTCGACGAGGCCCTGTACGAGTACCGCGGCGCGAAGGACGAGTTCCGGATGCTCGTGCAGATGATCAACGAGATGCGGGCGGCCGATGCGGCGACGGGCGCGATGGCCGAGGGCCCGCGAGCCGGCCCGGACACCGACACGACGCTGGAAGAGCCCAAAGATGCGCCGCCCGAATCCGCCGCCTCCAAGGGCGATGCGCCGCCCGCCCCGTCCGGCGCCGCGGGCGTGTGGGCATTTCTCGACGTGCACAAGGGCAAGCTCTTCAACGGCCTGGCCGAGTTCTCGGGCGGCAAGGTCCTCCTCAATTACGCCAGCGGCGCCGATCTCAGGAAGGACTCCAAGGTCAGGAAGGTCGGGAAATCGAAGCTCGACTTCACGCGCGACGAGCAGGGCACGCCGGTCGAGATGTCGTTCGAGGCCGGCGGCGACACGAGCTGCGTGTTCTTCAATCCCCAGTTCGTGCGCGAGGTGCGCGTGTCCATGACCGTGGAGATGGGCGTCGTCCTCGCCGGCGACGCCTACGTGGTCCTCCAGATCATGAGCGACAAGTCCGGCAACGCCTACGGCTCCAAGTTCGGCGCGATTCTCGGACGCGTGAGCGGGGTGTTCGGCTTCGCGCCCGGCGCGCCGACCACCGTGCCCGATGCCATGACGAAGCCGCCGAAGGACTGGGTCAAGAAGGAGCGGCGCGACTGGGTGCTGGAGCTTGCCTGGCCCGAGGGCCAGGAGTCGGGCACCTTGACGGCGATGTTCGGCGGCGAAGAGGTCTCCAAGGTCGAGAAGATCAAGCCCAGGTCGGCCGGCGCGTATCCCTCCGGCCGCGTGGCCGTATCCTGGAACAAGTGCATGTTCGCCGTCAAGAACCTGAAGATCGAGGGCATCCTCGACCAGAAGTGGGCGCTCGGGGAACTGCAGAAGGAGGGGGTGGACATTCCCGAGGAGATCCTCGTCGAGGCGGGTCTCAAGAAGCCCTCGTCCGCCCCCACGCAGCCGGCGCCGAAGACGCCGTCCGGAGAGGTCGAATACTGAGAGAGACCTGCGGCCTGAGACTCGAGGCTACGGCCCGCCGCCTGCGTCCCGGCCCGTCTCGATCTCCGCGATGTCCTTCTTGATCTGCTCGATCAGCGATGCGTAGTCCGGGAACCGCCGTTCCTCCCTGAGCTTGCGCACGATGCGGGCCTCGATGTCCTTGCCCGTCAGGTCCCCGGCGTAGCCGATGACGTGCACCTCGACCGTGTGCTCCGCGCCGACGTACGAACCCGTTCCCGGGGCTATGTCGCCGGGCCGCGCCGTGGGCCCGCTTCCCACGCTCACCGCCGCGCGCAGCGTGCGCCCTTCCAGCGTCACCTCCGCGGCGTAGATGCCGCACGGCACCACCGCCTGGTGCGCCGTCTCGAGGTTCGCGGTCGGGAAGCCGAGTAGCCGGCCGATCTTCCTGCCGCGGACGACGCGTCCCATCACGCTCACGCGCCGCCCGAGCAGCTTCTCCGCCGCGGGAAGGTCGCCCGTCACGATCGCCTTGCGCACGGCCGTGCTCGAGACCGGCTCGCCATCGACGAGATACGGGGGGCACGCCCGCACCTCGATGCCAAGGTCGGCTCCCGCGGCGCGCAGCGCCGCGCAGTCCGCGCGATCGCTCCCGAGACGGTTGTCGAACCCCATGAGCAGCCCCTCTCCGCCGAGCGCGTCGCGCACGTGGCGCGCGACGAACTCCCGCGCCGCGAGCGCCATGACCGCGCGCGTCAGGGGAAACAGCCACACGCGCGGCACGCCCAGCGCCCGGATGAGCTCGACGCGGCGCGCGGGGCTCACGACGAGCGGCGGCGCGGCTCCGTGCAGGATCTCCTCGGGATGGGGATCGAACGTCACGGCGACGGGCGCGGCCCCGCGTTCGGCCGCCCAGGCCTTGAGCGTTTCCAGGAGGAACGCGTGCCCGCGATGCACGCCGTCGAAGAGCCCCACGGCAGCCACGGCCCTCGCGGGCCGCGGCCAGGGCGGATGCGGATCGTGCCCGGTCACGTGCGCGCCTTCCTCCCCGCCCGGGTCCTCGCCGCGTGCTTCTCCTCGAGCTCGAGCAGCTTCGGCTTGGCCTGGAGAAGATCGCCGGCCTTGAAGCGCGTGATGAAGAGAATGCCGTCCAGGTGGTCGATCTCGTGCTCCCAGCAGCGCGCCCCCAGGCCCGCGGCCTCCTCCTCGAAGGGCCGGCCCTCCAGATCCTGCGCGCGCAGGACGACACGGGCGTGCCGCACGATCCGGGCGCGGATGTCGGGGAAGGACAGGCAGCCTTCCTCGGCCTCGTCCCGGCCCTCGGCCGAGACGACCACGGGGTTGACGTACACGCGGCGGGGCCCCTCTACTTCGCCCGCCGGAATGCGCGTCACGAAGACCCGCGCCCCCCAGGCGGCCTGCGGGGCGGCGAGCCCGATGCCGCCTTCCCCCTCCATGATCTCGAACATCGTCTCCACCCGCGCGGCCAGCTCCGGCGTGAACTCGGCGATGTCCTTCGCCCGCCGCCGCAGCACGGGGTCGGGATACCACGTCAGCTTCATGTTCCGCATCATGCATGCACCGTCCTTTCGCCGGCGGACCCGTGTCGCCCCGCGCGGCCATTGCCAAACGACGGAAGTAAACTTAGTATAGTGGAATGAGTTGCCGGCACAATGCGGCGCGGTTCGCGGATTCCGAGCGTGCGTTCGGGGTTGCGACGAGGCGGGACGCCGCCGATGCGTGCACGCGTTGACGCGCAGCGGGCGCGGTGCTACAATCGACACGTATCGTTGGGGTGTTCAGGCACAGGCGGAGCAGCAGACCATGGTCCGACCGGCAGACAACCTTTTCTCGAAGGCCGAGCAGGCCATCAAGCGGCGCAACTTCGACTACGCGATCGAGCTGCTGCAGCAGGGGCTCAAGCTCGACCCCCTGAACGTGGAGCAGCGCAAGCGCCTGCGCAGTACCGAGATCCTCGCCATCCAGGAGAAGGGCGGCAACACCAAGGGCGATTTCAAGACCCGCCTGATCACGCTGAAGACGCAGTGGGCCGTGAAGAAGCTCGGCATGGCCAAGAAGTGGGAGGAGCAGATCGTCGAGATCGAGAACTTCCTCAGGCTCGCCCCGCAGAACGTGGCCATGCTGACGGCGCTCGCCGCCGCGCTGCGCTCCCTGGAGAACGGCACCGAGGCCGCGATCTCGGTCCTCCAGCAGATCGTCGAGCTGGACTCGGGGCAGGTCGAGACCTGGCGCCAGTTGGGCATCCTCTACGGGCCCGTCGACCCGCAGAAGGCGATCGCGTGCTGGGAGAAGGTCAAGCGCTACCACCCCGAGGACAAGGAAGCGGGCAAGGCGATCCGCGATCTCTCGGCCCAGACGATGATGAAGAACGCCGAGGACCGCAAGAAGAGCGGGAAGGGCGACTTCACCGACCTGCTCGCCAGCGCCGACGAGGCGAAGAAGCTCGAGGAGGAGCAGGCGATCATACGCACCGACGACGATGCGCGGCGCGCCATCGAGCGCACCAAGGAGAAGATCGCGAAGACCCCGAACGAGAAGCGCCTCATCCGGCAGCTCGGCGACCTGTACCGCAGGCTCAAGCAGTACAACGAAGCGGAGGCCCAGTACAAGCTGCTCCTCGATCTGGACCCCAACGACCTGGTGGCGCAGGAGCGGCTCGGGGAGCTGCAGGAGCACATCTACTCGGACAGGATCGAGGAGCTCAAGATCAAGCTCAAGGACGCACCCGACGATGCGGACCTGCAGGCGCAGCTCGCCAGGGCCGTCGAGGAGTTCGAGGACTTCCTGGTCGTGCTCCTCGAGCGCCGCGTCCACACCCACCCGACCGACTGCGGCCTGAAGGCCCGCTACGGCGAGATCCTCTTGAAGAAGGATCGCGTGGATGAGGCCGTCGAGCAGTTCCAGAAGGCGCTCGTCGACCCGCGCCTGGCCACCCTGTCGCACGCCAATCTCGGGCGGTGCTTCAAGGCCAAGGGCCTCTACGACCTCGCGATCGACGAGTTCCAGAAGACGCTCCACCAGATCGCCGACGCCAATTCCTCGCTGGCCAAGGACATCCGGTACGCGCTCGCCGAGACCTACGGGCTCAAGGGCGAGTTCACGCCGGCCCGCGCCACGATGGAGCAGATCCTCGCCGTGGATATCCGGTTCCGCGATGTCAGCCAGAAGGTGGTCGAGTACCGGAACAAGGAAAAGGACTAGTCCGCCGCAGCGCCTGCGAGCCGCCGCGCACGAGCTGATTCTTCGCGGCTCTCTCGTCTTCCATTCGCGCGGCTGCCCCCGCATCCAGGACGGACGATGCCACAAAGACACGAAGACACCACGCATCAGCGGTGAATTACCGCGCGCTCGGTTTGCACCCGAGACTCTTCGTGCCTTCGTGTCTTCGTGGCTATCTCGTCCTCCACCGCGCGGCTACCCCCCGCATCCGGGAAGGACGGAACGACGATGCCACAAAGACACGAAGACACCAAGCATCGGCGGTGAACCACCGCGCACTCGGTTTGCACCCGAGACTCTTCGTGCCTTCGTGTCTTCGTGTCTTCGTGGCCATGTCGTCTTCCGTCCCCCGGTTACGTATATGCTCGCGCCTGATCCGCGCCGGCGCTTTCCGAAGGCTCTTGACACTCCCCCCGCAACGCCACACAATAGTACCCTTGCAACCCGGCACGGGACGCCGTCCCGGCCGAGTCCCAGGAGGCACGACAGAGACATACCATGCCGCACACCGCATCAGCAAAGAAGAGAGTCCGCCAGAACGTAACGCGCAATCTGCGCAACCGCGCGGTCAAGGCCGAGGCCAAGACGCTCGTCAAGCGCGTCCTGGCCGCCGTCAAGGCGGGCGACCGCGACCTCGCCGACAGGGAGCTCAAGCTCGCCCACAGCAAGCTCGACAAGATCGCCAAGCGCCGGGTCCTGCACCCGAACGCGGCGGCCAGAAAGAAAGCGCAGCTTGCCAAGGCGGTCGCCGCGTTGCGCACTGCCAAGAGCTGACCCTTCGCCGGCGCGCCGGTCCGGCCGGCGGCCCGCGGGCCCGCCGGCCCGGGTTTCCCGCCCGCCCGCAAGAAATTGCTTTGCTTTCCTCGCCCCCCGGGCTACAATAGCCCATGTTCGGTGCCATCTATGATTAGATTCAGCGCGACCGCACAGTTTCTTGTGTTCTGTCTCGCGGTGGCGGGGTTTCTCTGCGTGCAGGCCCCGGCGCAGCAGGACCAGGATGATGATGTCGGTTTCAGGCTGATCCTCATAAACGGCGAGCCCGTCGTCTACTCCGTCGCGAGCCCCACGGACGGCGATATCCTCGATCGCGGATTCCTGGCGCGCGACGTGATCCTGACCTTCCGCAGCAACCACGGCGAGGCCGTTGTGTGCACCGACCGGCTCGGGGTCGAACGCGGGCGGGCCGTCCGCGAGTCCTGTCCGCCCCTGGAAGGCAAGGACGCCGCCTGCTTCACGATGGCGATCAGCACGCGGCAGCTCCCGAACGGGCCCAACAGGCTGTTCTTCACGCTGTACGACGCGTCCCCGGGTCCGGAGATCGAGGCGACGGCGCTGGCCGAGATCAGGCTGGTCATCAACGTCTTGAACCCGCGAGTCGAGGTCGATGCCCGCAAGGTCGATGGCGTCCGCCTGCGCATCGAGGCCGGAGTGCTGACGCCGGCCCGGCTCAAGGACTACCGCCTCGCCGTGTTCGCGGGCCGCGAGTGCGGCCCGAGCAGGATGGTCGAGGGCTACGTCACCCAGGACCCGCCGTGGGATCTGCGCGCGCCGGTCGGACCGGAGCCGATCAAGATCTTCCCCCGCAGCGCCGACGTTCATTCAGCGCCCTGGCCGGAGGATTCCCCCTACCTTTACTTCCACCTCAGCCGGGCGGCGCTCGTCGAGCTTTCCCAGACGCCGGTTCCCAGGCCCGTGTACCTCGTCATGGCCATCTTCGACGGCAAGACGTGGCACTGGACCGGTGTCTGCGAGGTCGCCCTCCCTCCCGAGGGCGAGGGCAAGAGCCTCCCCGACTAGCTCCCCGTCCCTGCGTGCGAGCCGTCTGCCGTCCGGACTGTCAAACGCCGGTACAGTTTCCGGGATCGTCAACCTGGCGTCACAGATTCGTAAAAAGCGTGACCTTCAGGTCACACTCCCGACCTAAGTCTCTCGCCCCGCAATGACTTGAATCCTCCCGAACTCTCGTTCTCGGGGCCGTTTCGCGCATCCGAACCCCCGATTTTAATCCTGGCCCAGTTTTTGCTCAGTCTTATTCGTCTCAGCTACGCAAAGGAGGCCCCGGTGAACACGCTCGACGCCACGCACGCTCGGCTGCTGCGGCTCCTCGCAGGCAAGAGGTCGGTGTCGTACGATGAGCTGTCCGCGCTCCTGCCGGAATCCGTGGATGAGCAGCAGTTCGATGAGATCCTTTCGTTCCTCAACGCCCGCGGCATCGCGGTGACCGAGGAACCGTTCGTCGGCGGCACGGAGGACGATGCCCCCGCCGAGGAGGAGCTTGAACTGGATGAGGGCGCGCAGGCGGAGCTGGAGCGCCGCAAGCTGGACGACCCCATCCGCATGTACTTCTCGCAGATGGCGACGATCCCCCTCCTGTCCCGCGAGGAGGAGGTTACCCTTGCCAAGGACATCGAGGACTCGCGCGCCAGGCTGCGGGACCTCGTGTACCAGACCCGCCTGGGACAGGTCCGGGCCGTTGAGCTTCTCGATCTTGTGCGCGAGAAGGAGGTCCTGATCGAGAAGGCCCTCGACATCAACTTGAACCAGAAGGGCGAGCGCCATCGCTTTCTGGAGGTGCTCAAGCGCTGCGTGCGCCTTCTCAAGCGGAACATCACGCGCAGCGACGGCGACTTCGCTGCGCTCGGCGCCGGCGCCAAGCGCAGCCGCCTGCAGGCCGCGGCGAGGATGCAGAAGCGCCTGGCCCGCGGCGCGCACGTCATCGACAAGCTCGGCGTGAAGCCGCTGTACCTCTGCCGGTGGGCGGACGACATCATGAAGCTCGCCCGTACCCTGGAGGAGGAGCGTCGCCGGAACGGGCGCGCCGCCCGCGATGTGCGCTTCCAGGAGGCCGCCTACGAGCCGCTCGGCGGCTTCATCGCGCGGGCCGGCGAGATCCTGACCCAGCTCCGGCGCTACAACGCGGCCAAGGCCAAGCTCTCCTCGGGCAACCTGCGCCTGGTCGTCAGCGTCGCCAAGCGCTACCGGCGGCGCGGCCTGTCCTTCCTCGACCTGATCCAGGAGGGCAACACGGGGCTCATGCGCGCCTGCGAGAAGTTCGAGTACCGCAAGGGTTACAAGTTCAGCACCTACGCCACCTGGTGGATCCGGCAGGCGATCTCCCGCGCCATTGCCGAGAAGTCGCGCATGATCCGGCTGCCGGTCTACATGGCCGAGACGATGGGCCGCCTGGGCGCCGTGGCCCGCGAGTTCGCGGCCGAGAACGGCAGCGCGCCGAACCTCAAGGATCTGGCGGCCAGCGTCGGCCTCGCCGAGGACGAGGTTCGCAAGATGATCAAGCTCTCCAAGCCGCCGATCTCGCTCTCCAACCCGCTGGGCGACGAGGACGACGGCAGCTTCGGGGACTTCATCGAGGACAAGGAGACGATCGAGCCCGATTTCCACATCAACTACGCGATGCTCAAGGACCGCATCGAGAACGTGCTCCGCGGCCTGAGCCTCAGGGAGCGCGAGGTCATCAAGCTGCGCTACGGCATCGGCCGCGACAACGGCTTCACGCTCGAGGAGCTCGGCCGGAAGTTCAAGGTGACGCGCGAGCGCATTCGCCAGATCGAGATACGCGCCCTCCGCAAGCTCAAGCACCCGGTGAGAAGCCGGCAACTGGAGGGTTTCCTGGACTCGTAGACAACGCCTCAGTTTCCATATACTCATTTCCAACCATTCGCGCGGCGGCGCACGCGACCGCGCCGCGGCGGCATGCACCGACAACCGTCACGGCCCCGGCGGCGTCCCGCCGCGCGAATCCCTCCTTTGAATCCGTCCTCATCACGCTATAGAATTGCCGCACGCTGCGCCGGCGCCGCGCCGTTGTCCGCCGGCCGCGGGCAGGCTCGCGTGAAGGGAGGATCACCGTGGGACGATGGCGTGAATCGTGGCGGATATTCAGGCGCTGCCTCAAGGACGCGGCGTTCAGGGGCCGCGTGCAGGATCTCGGGGATCGGCGCAAGGAAGACATTCTCGCCGAGGGCGCCGCGCGCCTGCTCGCGTGCCTCCAGCAGGACGGGCGCCTGGTCGACTTCCTCCGCGAAGACATCGACGGCTACGACGATGCGCAGGTCGGCGCGGCCGCGCGCTCCATGCACCGGAGCTGCCGGCGCGCACTGGACAAGGTCGTCACGCTCGCGGCCGTCATCGAGGGCAGGGAACGGTCCCCCGTCACGGTGCCGGAGGGCTTCGATGCGCTGGCGATCACGATCGAGGGCAACCTCGGCGCCAGGCCGCCCCTGCGCGGCGTGCTCCTCCACCCCGGCTGGAAGGCCGTGTCGGTGGCGCTGCCGCCGGTCGCCCGGGGCCGCGACCCGGCCCTCATCGCCCCGGCCGAGGTCGAGGTCAAGTAGATGGCGGCTCCCAGGCCCCGCTACATCGTCGGCATCGATCTTGGCACGACGAACTGCGCGGTCGCGTACGTCGACACGGCCAAGGAGAGCATGCCCGTCGCCGTCTTCCCGATCCAGCAGCTCGTCGAGCCCGGCGTCGCCAGGAGCGAGCCGCTCTTGCCCTCGTTTCTGTACCTCGCCGCCGGCCCCGAAATACCGGCGGGCGGTCTCGATCTGCCCTGGGCCCGGGACCGGGACTTCGCCGTGGGCGCGCTCGCGCGCATCCTGGGCGGCAGGGCGCCCGGGAGGCTGATCGCCTCCGCCAAGAGCTGGCTCTGCCACGGCCGCGTGCGCAGGACGCAGCCCATTCTCCCGTGGGGCGCGGAGGACGACGTCCCCAAGCGCTCGCCCGTGGCGGCGCAGGCCGCGTATCTCGGCCACATCCGCGATGCCTGGAACCACGCGATGCGGCACGCGCCGCTCGAGCATCAGGAGCTCGTTCTCACCGTGCCGGCCTCGTTCGACGAGATTGCCCGCCACCTGACGCTCGCCGCGGCCAAGGTCGCCAAGCTCGAGAACGTGCGCCTGATCGAGGAGCCGCAGGCCGCGTTCTACGCCTACCTGGCGCTCCACGAGGACACCTGGCAGGAGCAGCTCGCGCCCGGGGAATCCGTGCTCGTCTGCGATGTCGGCGGCGGCACGACCGACCTGAGCCTGATCGGCGTCTCCCAGGGCCGCGTGGGCCCGGTATTCACGCGCCGCGCCGTCGGCGACCATATCCTGCTCGGCGGCGACAACATGGACCTCGCGCTCGCGCGCCTGTGCGAGTCCGGGCTCGGCGGCGGCACGCTCGACATGGCCACCTTCAGCGCGCTTCTCGCGCACGCCCGCGATGCGAAGGAACGCCTTCTCGCCGCCGATGGGCCGGCCTCCCTGCCGGTCACCGTCCAGGGCCGCGGCAGGAGCGTGGTCGGGGGCACGCGCACGATCACCATGCGCCGAGACGAGGTCGCACGCTTCATCCTCGAGCGTTTCTTCCCGGCCGCCGGCCTCGACGAGGACCCCGAGGACGCCGGCAACGATGCCGCCGAGTTCGGCCTGCCGTTCGCACGCGACGAGGGCGTCACGCGCCACATCGCCGCCTTCCTGAGGCGCCACGCGGCGGACGAATCGGCGGCGCCCCGGTACGTTCTTCTGAACGGCGGGGTCCTGGTGCCCGAGATCCTTCAGGAGGCGGTGGTCTCTGCGGTCGGCCGGATCACCGGCCGACCGGCGGCGCTCCTGCCCGCCGACCGTCCGTTCCTGGCCGTCGCCTGCGGGGCCGCGTATTTCGGCCGCTCGCGCCACGGGCTCGGCCTCTCGATCCGCGCGGGAAGCCCGCGCGCCTACTACATCGGCGTCGCGACCGAACGCGGCGAGAAGGCCCTCTGCGTCATGCCGCGCGGCGCCGCCGAAGAGGGAGCCGGCAGCTACACATCAACGGAAACCTTCCACGCCGCCGCGAACAGCCCGGTGAGCTTCACCGTCTACGGCGCGACCGCCCGCGACGATGTGCCCGGCGACTTCATCGATCCCAGGGAGCTAACGGCGCTCCCGCCCGTCCGCACGATTCTGCGCTACGGCCGCAAGGGGGCCGGCGTGCAAGTGCCCGTCACGGTGCGCGTCGAGCTCACGGAGATCGGCACGCTCGACCTGTGGTGCGAGACGGCGCAGGCGGGCCACCGGTGGCGCCTCGAATTCGCGGTCGACGCCGAGGGCGCAGGGCCGGCGCCGCGAAGCGCCGCCCCCACCGAGACCGTGCCGCACGAGGTCATCGCCCAGGCGGGGCACGCGCTGCGCGCGTGCTTCGGCCCGCAGCACGCGCTCGATCCGCCGGCGGTCGTCGCGGAGCTCGAGCGCTGCACGGCGCTCGGACGCGAGCGCTGGCCGCTCGGCCTTCTCAGGCCGCTCTGGGACGTGCTGATCGCCCTGCCCGAGGGCCGCGAGCGCTCGCCCGCGCACGAGGGCCGCTGGCTCAACCTGTGCGGCTATCTCCTCCGGCCCGGCTGCGGGGACCCGCTCGATGCCTGGCGCGTGGGACGGCTCTGGCGGCTGTTCGTCAGGGGCCCGCAGTTCCCCGCCAAGGCCGAGAGCAGGATCGAGTGGTGGATCCTGTGGCGCCGGGCGGCCGGCGGCCTGGACGAAGAGAAGCAGCAGGAAGTGTACGCCCACCTGGCCGCGCGGCTTCTGAAGGGCCGCGGCGAGACGCCGACCGCCCACGAGACGGCCGAGATGTGGCGCGCCGCCGCGGCGCTCGAGCTCTTGCCCGCGCAGAAGCGCGAGGAGCTCGGCGCAGCGCTGCTCGGCCGCATCGAGGGCGGCGCGGCGCAGCCGGGCGAGCTCTTCGCCCTCGCGCGCATCGGCGCGCGCGAGCCCCTCTACGCGCCCGTCGACACGGTCGTGCCGCCCAGGACGGCGGCCAAATGGCTCGCCCGCCTGCTCGCCCTCAAGTGGCCGAAGGGCTTCGCGCCCGAGTACGCGCTCGTCCACATGGCGCGCTTCACGGGCGACCGCGGCCGCGATCTTCCCGAGGATCTCAGGGAGGAGATCGCCGCCCGCGTGTCCCGCGCGGAAGGCGGCGCCGAGCTCGCGGACAGCCTGTTCAGGGTCACGGCGCTCTCGGCGCAGGAGGAGAAGAAGGTGTTCGGCGACACGCTGCCGCTCGGGCTGAGCGTCAAGGGGTCGTTCGCCGCGGAAGCGTGATGGGGCGGCGCCGCGGCTACTTCCGCAGCCGCGCGGGAATGCGCACGCCGCGCGTCATGTCCTCGAAGCCCTCGCGCGCGCGGATCAGCTCGTGCGACGCGCCGTTGACGAGCACCTCGGCGGGCCTGAGCCTGCCGTTGTACCTGAAGCTCATCGCGTACCCGTAGGCGCCGGCGTTTTCGACCACGACAATGTCGCCCTCGGCGATGTCCGCGGGCAGCTCCCGGTCGCGCACCCAGAAGTCGGTGTTCTCGCACAACTGGCCGCAGAGGCCGAGCCGCGCGCGCGGCCCGTGCTCCTTGCCGTCCACGTAGATGCCGTGGTACGCATCGTACAGGGCCGGCCTGACGAGCACGTTGAAGCTCACATCGGTCCCGATGATCGTCGAGTACCCGCGCTTGATCGAGTGCACCGTGCCGACGATCCAGCCGGCATCCCCGACGATGGCGCGCGCCGGCTCCATGACGAGGCGCGGCGGCTTGAGCCCGTACTCCCCGAGCTTGGACCTGAACACCTCGACCGACTTCCTCGCCGCGCCCTCCAGGTCGAGCGGCGCCTCGCCCGGCCGGTACGGGATCCCCAGGCCGCCGCCTATGTCGATGAACTCGAAGTCGATGCCGAGGGTCGCGCCGACCTTCCCCACGATGTCCATGAGAAGCCCCACGACGAACGGGAAGTACTCCGCATCCGTGACGCAGCTTCCCGGCATCATGTGAACGCCGAAGCGCCGGATGCCGGCCTCGCGGGCCATGCGGTAGGCGTCGAGGACCTGATCCGGATGCACGCCGAACTTCGCGTTCGGGCCCGCGTTGGTGACGAAGTCCCCCACGTTGCTCTTGCCGTAGCCCGGGTTGACGCGGAAGCAGATCAGGTCCGGCTTCCCGAACCGCATCACCCGCGGGAACAGCGACGCGTCGTCGAGGTTGAAGATGACGCCGCTCTCCAGCCCGAGCACGATGTCCTCGTCGGAGAGGAAGTTGCCGCTGAAGATCACGCGCTCCCCGTCCAGGCCCAGCTCCTTGGCGAGCAGGATCTCGTTGACGCTCGCCGCATCGATGCCCGCGCCCTCGCCCGTCACGATCGCGGCGACGGCCAGGTTGTCGTTGGCCTTGATCGCGTAGTACAGGTGGAAGTCGGGGTACTGCGTCCTGAACGCGGCCGCGACCCGCGCGTAGTTCGCGCGAATGCGTTGCTCGTCGTAGACGTAGGTCGGCGTGCCGTACGCGCGCGCGATCTGGCGCACCGGCACATCGCCTATGTACAGCGCGTTGTCGATGGTCTTCATGGCGGCGGCGCTTCTCCCGCAACGGCCGCGCACCGCGCGCGGCCGGAACGGCGATTGTATCCGACGGCCGCGCGGCCCGACAGGGCGCCGCTCACAGCACGAACTGCCTGAGGTCCTCGTTCTTGACGATGCCGCCGAGCTTGGCCTGCACGTACGCGGCATCGACCTCGATCCTGCGCTCGTCGGTCTCGGGTGCATTGTAGAGCGCGTCCTCGAGCAGCTTCTCGAAGATCGTGTACAGCCGCCGCGCGCCGATGTTCTGCCCGGTGCGGTTGATCTTCGCCGCCAGCGCGGCGATCGCGCGCATGCCGTCGTCGGTGAACGTCACGTCGACGCGCTCGGTCGCGAGCAGCGCGGCGTACTGCTTCGCGAGCGAGTTGCGCGGCTCCTTGACGATCCGCACGAGGTCGTCCTCGTTGAGGTCGGAGAGCTCGACCCGCAGCGGGAACCGCCCCTGCAGCTCCGGGATCAGGTCCCCGACCTTGGACACGTGGAACGCGCCCGCGGCGATGAAGAGAATGTGGTCGGTGCGCACCATGCCGTAGCGCGTGTTGACCGTGCTGCCCTCGACGATCGGGAGGAGGTCGCGCTGAACGCCCTCGCGCGAGATGTCGGGCCCGCTGTGCGATGCGGGCCCGCAGACCTTGTCGATCTCGTCGAGGAACACGATGCCCGACTGCTGGACGAGCGCCAGCGCCTCGGCCACCGCCTTCTCGTCATCGATGAGCTTGTCGGCCTCCTCGGCCTCGATCAGCCGCCGCGCCTCGGCGACGGCCATCGACTTCTGCGCCGTGCGCTTCGGCATGAACCTGCCGAGCATCTGCTGCATGTCGATGCCGAGCTGCTCCATGCCGCCCGGCAGCATGCCCGTGAACGGCGAGCCCTGCGCCTCGACCGCGATCTCGACCTCCTCCTCGTCCGCCTTCCCGCCGCGCACGGCGTCGAGCGCCATGGCCGCATTCCAGCCCTTCTTGACGAGAAGGTCGGCGAGGCGCCGCTCGGCCCGCTCCCTGGCCTGCGCCTCCACCTCCCGCCGCAGCTCGGTCTTCTTCATGCCGACGCCGACCTCGACCAGGTCGCGGATGATCGTCTCCACATCGCGGCCGACGTAGCCGACCTCCGTGAACTTGGAAGCCTCGACCTTGATGAACGGCGCCTTGACGAGCTGCGCCAGGCGCCGCGCGATCTCGGTCTTGCCGACGCCGGTCGGGCCGATCATGAGGATGTTCTTGGGCAGGACCTCGTCGCGCATGTCGGCGGCGAGCTGCTGGCGGCGCCACCGGTTCCGGATCGCGATGGCGACCATGCGCTTGGCCTGGTCCTGGCCCACGATGTACTTGTTGAGCTCCTCGACGATGCGTTTCGGCGTCAGGGCGCGCACGGCTGCAGTTCCTCCACAACGATCTTGTTGTTGGTGTAGATGCACAGATCGGCGGCGATCTCCAGGCTCTTGCGCACGATCTCGGCGGCCGGCAGCTCGGTGCTGCCGAGCAGCGCCCGCGCGGCCGCGGCCGCGTACGGTCCGCCCGAGCCGATCCCGATCACGCCGTCGTCAGGCTCGATGACATCGCCCGTGCCGGAGAGCAGCAGCGACATGTCCTGGTCGGCGACCGCCAGCACCGATTCGAGGCGCCTGAGCATGCGGTCGGTGCGCCAGAGTTTGGCGAGCTCGACCGCCGCCCGGAGCAGGTTCTTGCCGTGCGCGCCCAGGCACTCCTGGAAGCGCTCCAGCAGGCTCAGGGAATCCGCCGCGCTACCCGCGAAACCCGCCAGGATCTTGCCGTCGGCAAGCCGCCTGACCTTGACTGCGTTGTGCTTGACGACCGTCGTGCCGAGCGTCACCTGGCCGTCCGAGCCCATGGCCACGGCGCCGGCCCGCCTGACGCAGAGCACCGTCGTCCCCGCGAGCCGGGGCGCGCCTTCGCGCATGTCGTCGTCTCCTCGCACGTGCACGCTCCTTCCGGCGCCGGGCTCCCCGCCCGGGCGCAACGCTCAGAGTCTATCCAAAAAAGCCGCGCGGAGCCAGGGCGCGCGGAGGACGGGCGGGGCGCGCGCCCCGTTGCCCCGGGCCGGGAGGCAATGTAAGATAGGCGGTTTGTCTCCGCAGGGGTGCCCCCGGATTCCCGCAGACAGGCGCGCCGCCGCGGTCGACTTTCCAGGAGGACGCATGGCGGACACCAGCGAATCCGGCCCGGACACGGACCGGCGGCCGGTCAACGAGCAGCGGCGCCGGCGCATCGAGAAGATCGCCGAGCTCAAGGCGCTCGGCATTGCGGCCTATCCGGACCGCTTTCCGCGCACCCACACCCTCGCCGAGGCGGCGGCGCTGCCCGAAAGCGCGCAGGGTCTGGCGCTCGCCGGCCGCCTCACGCTCAGGCGCCGCTTCGGCAAGCTCACCTTCGCCCACATCCAGGACCAGGACAAGGCCTTCCAGATCGCGCTTGAGCGCGACAAGGTCGCCACGGCATCGCTCGCCGGCAAGGACGCCTACGCGGTCTTCCAGCACCTCATCGATCTGGGCGACTTCATCGGCTGCGAGGGCGACCTCATGCGCACCAAGACCGGCGAGCTCACGCTTTCGGTCAAGCGCTTCACGCTGCTCGCCAAGTCCCTGAGGCCCCTGCCCGAGAAGTGGCACGGGCTGCGCGATCTGGAGCTGTGCTACCGCCAGCGCTACCTCGACCTCATCATGAACGCCGACACGCGCGCGCGCTTCGCGCTCAGGCGCCGCGTCATCGCCGCCTTCAGGGAAACGCTCGACCGCGAGGGGTTCGTCGAGGTGACGACGCCGACCCTCGTCCCGACCGCGTCGGGCGCGCTCGCGACGCCGTTCGTGACGCACCACCAGGCGCTCGACATGCCGGCGTATCTCAGAATCGCGCCCGAGACCTACCTCAAGCGCCTCATCGTCGGCGGCTACGACAAGGTCTACGAGTTCGCGCAGAGCTTCCGCAACGAAGGCATGGATCCCTCGCACCTCCAGGAGTTCGCGCTGCTTGAGTACTACTGCGCCTTCTGGAACTACGAGGACAACATGCGCTTCACCGAGAAGCTCCTCGCCGCCGTCATCGCCGCGGCGGCGGGCTCGCCCGTCGTCAGGTTCCAGGGCCGGGAGATCGACTTCACGCCGCCGTGGCCGCGCATCGCCTTCAGGGATGCGCTCACGCAGTACGCCGGCGTGGCGCCGGAGGACTTTCCCACGGTTGAATCGCTGCGGGCCGAGGTCAAGAAGCGCGCGCCCGATGTCGAGGGCATCGAGCACATGGGGCGCGGGAGCCTGCTTGACCAGCTCTACAAGAAATGCGCCCGGCCGCAGATGCTCGGCCCCGCGTTCCTCGTCGGCCACCCGATCGAGCTCTCGCCGCTCGCCCGGCGCTCGGACGCCGATCCGCAGCTCACGGACCGCTTCCAGGTGCTCGCCGGGGGCCGCGAGATCGTCAACGCGTATTCCGAGCTCGTGGCGCCGATCGAGCAGCGCGAGCGCTTCGAGGAGCAGGCCGCCCTGCGGCGCGAGGGCGACGCGGAGGCCATGGCCGCGGAGGACGACTACCTTCTCTGCATGGAGTACGGCATGCCGCCCACGTCCGGCTGGGGCCTCGGCCTGGAGCGCTTCCTGTGCCTCCTGGCCGACCGCGAGAACCTGCGCGATGTGGTCTTCTTCCCGTTCATGCGCCCGCAGTCCGATGGCGGCGGCGCGGCCGATGCCGGCGCCGCAGACGATACCGGGGCCCCGCAGGCGCCGGAAGGAGCTTGATCCCATGCGCACGCTCACGCCCGCCGACCTCAGGTGGCGCTGTCCCGCCTCGACCTTCACGTTCGCGACCACGGCGTCCGTGCGCCCGCTGCGCGGCATCCTGGGACAGGATCTCGCCTTCGATGCCCTCAAGACCGGCATCGAGATGCGCAAGCCGGGCTGCAACATCTACGTGGCGGGGCCGAGCGCGAGCGGCAGGCGCGCCATGATCCGCGAGTGCCTGCGGCGCTTCAAGCCGGCGCTGCCGCCGCCCGACGACCGCGTCTACGTCAACAACTTCGCCGCGCCCTACCGGCCGCGGCTGCTGGAGTTCCCGGCCGGCAAGGGCGACGACTTCTGCCAGGCGCTCGACGATCTGGCGGCGACGGTCAAGAAGGAGGTGGCCAGGCTCGCCCAGGCGGCCGAGCCGCACAGCCGCATCGCGGCGCTTCGCGCCCGCTTCGAGAAGCAGCGCAACCGCGTCCGCGGCGCCTTCGAGCGCGACCTCAAGCGCCGGGGCTTCGTCCTCGGCCAGATCCGGACGACCGATGGCGTGCGGCCGGACCTCTTCTTCCTCCACGAGCAGAAGCCGACCTCGATCGGCGAGCTGGAGGATCTCACGCACACGGGCAAGTTTCCCGAGGAGCGCTTCGCCAGGATCGGCCGCACGTACGAATCCAAGATGAAGGAGTTCGGCACGGCGATGGCCAGGATCGCGCAGCTCGACCAGGAGTACGCCCAGGAGCTGCTCCGGCTCGAGCGCGACCGGATCGGCCGCACGCTCCAGGGGTTCTTCCAGGACCTGGCGCGCGAGTTCCCGCACCCGAGGGTCGCCTCGCACCTGCGCCAGCTCAAAGACGGCATCATCGACAAGATCAACCTCTTCCGGCCGCGGCCGCCCCAGGAAAATCCCGACGGCGAGGAGCGCGACCGCTTCCGCGAGTTCCGCGGCAACCTCATCGCGAGCGGTGCGGGCCTCAAGGGGCCGCCCGTCGTGTTCGAGAACACGCCGACCTTCAGCAACCTGTTCGGCTTCATCGAGCGCCCCGGCGCCGATGACGGCGGCCTGAGCGACTTTCTCGACATCCGGCCCGGGTCGCTGCTGGAGGCCGACCGCGGCTTCCTGGTCCTGAGCGTCTCGGACGTCCTGCAGTCGGCGCCGCTCTGGAACGCCTTCAAGACGGTCCTCAGAACCGGACACCTTGCCGTGCAGGAGCCAGAGGGCCCGCCGAACCCCGGGCCGATGCTCAAGCCCGAGCCGATTCCCATCGACGTCAAGGTCATCCTCGTCGGCGAGCAGTGCATCTTCGACATGCTGTACGACATGGACCCCGAGTTCCGCCACAACTTCAAGCTCAGGGTGGAGCTCGAGCCCGACTTCCCGCTCACTCCCTCGCTGCTGCGCAAGGGCCTGCCCGCGTGCATCGCGCGAATCTGCGCGCAGGACGGCCTCCTGCCGCTGGACCGCAGCGCGCTCGCCGCCGTGGCGGAGCACGGCGTCCGCATGGCCGGCAGGCGCGACAAGTTCACGGCGTCGCTCGGCAAGATCGCCGACCTTCTCAGGGAGGCCGACTACCTGGCGCGCGGCCGGCGCCGCAGACTCATCCGCGACCGCCACATCAAGGCCGCCGATGCGCGCGCGATCCGGCGCGTCAACTCGTGCGAGCGCCGCATGACCGAGGCCATCGCCGACGGGACGATCATGATCGCCACGCGCGGGAAGGTCATCGGCCAGATCAACGGCCTGGCCGTCTACGACGTGGGCGACTACACCTTCGGCCGGCCGTCCAGGATCACGGCGCAGGTCGCGGCCGGCAGAGCCGGCATCATCAACATCGAGCGCGAGTCCGGGATGAGCGGGGCGACGCACGACAAGGGCGTCCACATTCTCGCCGGCTACCTGCGCGGAATCTTCGCGCAGAAGCGTCCCTTGAGCCTCACGGCGAGCATCTGCTTCGAGCAATCCTACTCGGGCATCGAGGGCGACAGCGCATCGGCGAGCGAGGTCTACGCGCTCCTCTCCAGCCTCGCGGAGGCGCCGCTCCGCCAGGACGTGGCGGTCACGGGCTCGATCAACCAGAAGGGCGAGATCCAGTCCATCGGCAACGTCAACGAGAAGATCGAGGGCTTCTACGACGTCGTCCGCGCGTCCGCTCCGACGGGCGCGGAGGGCGTCATCATCCCCGAGAGCAACATGGTCGACCTGATGCTCCGGGAGGACGTGCTCGCGGCGGTCAGGGCCGGCCGCTTCCGCATCTGGGCGATCAGGACCATCGAGGAAGGCCTGCCGATCCTGACGGGCCTCAAGGCCGGCGCGCGCCGCGGCGACGGCACGTGGACGCCGGGGTCGGTGTTCGACCGCGTCGACCGGTATCTGGAGCGGCTCGCACGCGTCCTCTCGGAGTACGACAGGTGGCGGACGCGCTGACACGGGACGCGGCGCAAGCGCTCGCGCCTCCGCGCGGCGACGATGCGCGCCGCGAGCGCTTCTGGCGGGCGCTCTGCGAGCGCGCGGTTCTCATCTTCGCGCTCATCTGCATGGTCTTCGTCCTCATCTCGCCCCAGGACCGGCACCTCATCCCCGTCCGCCTCGCCTTCTGCCTGTGTCCGACCGCCGTCATCGCGCTCGCCGCGGCCCTGCAATCGCGTTTCCCGTCGTCGTGGCTCCTCTGGGCGCTCAGGTACTGCGCCTGCCTGATCTTCCTGCCGTTCTTCTTCCGCCTCACTGGCCAGATCGCGCCCTTCTTTCCGCTCGGGCACTTCGATGACTCGATCATGGCGCTCGACCGCCTGCTCCTCGGCGACCCGCACGCGAGCCTTCGCTTCCAGGAGGCCTGGCCGCATCCGCTCATCGGCGAGCTCATGTGCCTCTCGTACTTCGCCTACTATCTCTTCGTCCCCGTGTACGCCGTGCATCTCATCGTCACGCGCCTCAAACAACACGCCGGCCCGTCCGCGGATGTCGCCTGGTACACGGCGTGCTGCGCGCTCGCCTACATGCTCCACTACCTGGCGTTCTTCCTCTTCCCCGTCGAGGGCCCCGCGTTCCACCTTGCGGGCGGCGTCGCGCGCGATCCCGGCTACGCGATGAGCGCGCTCCACCATCTCGTCGTGTCAAACGGCGACGTCCCGGGCGGGGGCTTCCCCAGCTCCCACGTCTCGATCGCGCTCCTGCACGTGTTCATCGCCGCGCGCTTCGGCTGGCGCAGGCTGTGCGTCGCCGCCGCGGCCGCAACCGCGGCCATTTGCGCGGCGACGGTCTACACGCAGGCCCACTACGCCGCCGATGCGCTCGGCGGCCTCGCCTCGGGCGCGCTCGTGTGGCTGCTCTTGACGGGCATAGAGAACGCGCGGCGGCGAGACGCCTGGCGTACGGGTACGTTAGGGGCCGCGCAACAATAACTTGTAACCGTTCACGGTTTTCTCGC
>DHGK01000347.1 GCA_002402755.1 Planctomycetes bacterium UBA4800 | reverse complement strand
GGAACGGATCAGCGTCCGTTCGAAAGATCGTGCGCCATCAATGGGACTTCGGAGACGGGTCGCCGGTTGTCGAGGGTGTCACGGCCACGCACACCTATGCCGAAGCCGGCCGGTACACCGTCCGCTTGACCGTCACGGATGACTACGGCGTGATCGGCATGGCGACCCGCCCGATCGGCGTCAGCCGCCCGCTCGGCATGTGCTGCCCGGCCTCGGGCGATGTTGCCCCCTGGACGGTCGCCAACACAGGAGAACCGCTCTGCCCCGGGAGCGCCTGGCAGGATGGGGAGGGCATTGCCCTGTGCGCGGGCGGGCAGGCGACTTCCGCGAGCGACGAGTTCCTGTACGTGTACCGGGAAACGGATGGCACCGACAACGCGGTCGTCGTCAGGGTGGAAGAGCCGACGAGCTGGCGGGTGGGCGCGAGGATCGGGCTGATGTTGCGCGAGAGCCTCGATCCCGCCGCCGACTTCACGGCGATCACGTACCAGAGGTACAGCTACACGGACGGTCCCAGGCTTGTTCTCCGCTCCAGGAAGGCGGGCGTTGTATCCGTGCGCGCCATCGGCGCGAGGACACTCCCCGCGTGGCTCAGGATCACGCAACAGGGCGAAGAGATCGTGATGGAGGACTCTCCGGACGGCATCGCCTGGACCGAAGCGGCTCGCGAGCCGCTTTCGTTCTCCTCGGCGCCCCTCGCGGGGCTCGCGGCATGCGGCGCCGATTCGGGCGATCCGTACACGAGCTTCACGGCGATGCGCGTGCGCGTGACCGATCTTGCGCTGTCGCCGGGGGCGGCGACGTTCGTTCGCGGCGATGCGAATGCGGACGGCAAGTTCGACATCGCCGACGCGATCTGCGTGCTCGGGTACCTCTTCGGCGGCGCGGAGGACGCATGCAAGCAGAAGGTCCCGGCGTGCTTCGACGCCGCCGACGCCAACGACGATGGCAAGATCGATATCGCCGACGCGGTCAAGATTCTCGGGTATCTCTTCGCGCAGGCGGGGCCCCTGCCGGCGCCGTTCCCCGCGTGCGGCATCGATCCCGATCCGATCGCGGATGAGCCTGACGCGCTGGATTGCACCGCTTTCGCACCGTGCGAGTAGAATCCGGGGACAGTCACCGATTTTAATTCGGGGACAGTCACCGATTTCACTCTTGACGCCGGCGGTACGCCCAGGCCGGCGGGGTGAAATCGGTGACTGTCCCCGGATCGCGGCCCCTAACGCGGAGAGCGGCTCACGCGCGAAAGCCGAGCGCGAAGAGCAGCGCCCCGCGAACGGCCGTCATGACATCGGTATCGAGAACCGTTATCAGGCCGCCGATTCTGGCGCGCGAGACGGTCTGTACGTGGTCGAGATTGACGGCACACTCCATCGGCATGCCGTCGGAAGGTCCGAGCGCCACCTCGGTCGGAATGTCGCGAATCGTGCTCGTCACGGGCGCCACGGTCACTTCGCCCAGGAAATCCAGCGCCGAATTCCGCGTGAGGATCACGACCGGCCGTTTCTTGTCCGGCGGACGGAACTTGTACCACCGTACCTCGCCTCGCTTCATGCGTCACCCCACGCCTGCTCGCGCTCCCACGGCTTGAATTCCTTCCCGCGTACGGGTTTGCAGCGATATCCCTCGCGCTGCTTGCGCTCGAGTTCCCGCTCCCGCATGCGCTCGAGCGCCTCTCGGAGAGCCTCACGCGTAAACCCGGATCGCGTTGTCCCCAAGGTGGTGGCCGCAGCATCGACTTCGCGAACCAGCTTCTCATCGAGCGTCAGTTGCACTGTGCGCATGGGTACCCTCATTGTCATAGCGATTACTATAGCTATACCATCCGCCGCCTTCCCGGTCAACATCCCGCCGGCGCGCTCTTGCCCGCGCCTGCCGATCCCCGGCAGCCTCAAGCGTACACTCCGAAGGCCGCACGGTGGGACCAGGATTCGAGCGTTCGAGGGTTCTTCCAGGTTCATCGAGTACTCCCGCAAGTCCCTGGCGCTGAAGCCCGACTATCCCAACACGCTGTGCAACCTCGGAGTCGCGCTGGTCCGGTCGGGCGGCCCCGCAGAGGGGCTCGAATACCTGGAGCGAAGCCGCCGGCCCTCACCCTGGTGTTCTTCGCGCTGACGCTGGAGACGCTTCGCGCGCCGGGCTACGTCGAGCGGCAGATCGAACTCCACGAGGAGTCGGTCGGCCTGGATCCCACGCTCTGGCTCTCGTGGTTCAACTGGGGCGTGGCGCTCTATCTGAACCTCGGCAAGTACGAGGAGGCGCTGGAGAAGCTCCTGCTGGCGGAGGCGCTGCGCGCGGACCACCACACCGCCTTCGTGCACCTGGCAGGGATTTACGAGCGCCTCGGCAACACGCTGGCGAAAACGAGCGCGCTCCTCGAGATCCGCCGCGAGGGCCTCGCCCTCCTGGAGAAGGCGGCGGCGCCTGTCGCGGTGCGGACGGGGCCGCATGGGAGGCCGACCGGTTCTTCTTCGGCGGGCGCGTGCGAGCGGCCGGGGCGGACGCGACGGCGGCGGCGAACGATGCGACGGCGGCGGCGGCGGACCGGCGTGCGTCATTCCAGGCAGGT
>DHGK01000174.1:21112-32168 GCA_002402755.1 Planctomycetes bacterium UBA4800 | reverse complement strand
TGAGCCCCAGCTCGCCCAGGCACAGGATTCCCAGGCTCGCGGCAAGGCCGATGGCGACGCGGCCGGCCGGCCCGATGAGTCCCTGGTCGTAGAGGAATTTGAGGAGGAGCGCGATGGCGACGAGGCTGATCAGCGCGCCGATCCAGCTCAGCCAGCGCGTGCCGAGGCGCGCCTCGAACGACTCGGCCCACGAGGAGGCGGCCGGCGGCGCGGCCGCGTGCGCGGGAACGGGCGGCGCGGACTCCGGCGCGGGCGCCGGCACGGGAATCGGCGCTACCTGCGGCTCCTCGCCGGGAGCACCGCGGCGCTCAAGAATGGCGAGCCTGCTCTCGAGCCGCCTGACCCGCCTCCTGAGAACGAGAACCAGAATGAAGGCGATGCCGCCGGCGATCAGCGTGCCGAGGATGGCAAGCGCGATGCACAGGACCAGGAATTCGTCCACGTGCCCTCCGTGCCGTGCGCGCGTCGCACACGGCGGAGACGCGCGGCGGCGAAACGGCGTTATTGTACGCGCCGCCGGGCCGGCGGACAAGAATATTAACGCGCGCGGCCGCGGCCTGCCCGCCGGGCGATTGACCCTCGCGAGCGCCTCGGCTACCATCACGTCAGACATTACGTACGCGCCGGGCGTTACGCCCCCGCGCCGAACGTCCGAGCAGGCCGCAGACCGGCCGACGAGAAAGGAGTCCTCGATGCACAAGGGAACCTCGCACACGCATTCCGCCATCAGCCGCCGCGCGGCGCTGACGCACGCGGCCGGCGCCGCCGCGGCCGCCGCCGTGCTCGCGGCCCCGCGCCCGCATCTTGCCGCGGCGGAGGCCGCGGCCGCCGTCAAGGGACGGATCCGGCAGTCCGTCTCCAAATGGTGCTTCGGCAAGTGGTGGTCGCTCGATGTGCTCGCCGCCAACTGCGTCAAGATCGGCATCAAGGGCATCGATCTCATCGGCGCGAACGAATGGCCGGCGGCGAAGAAGCACGGCCTGGTGCCGACGATGGCGCCGGGCGCGGGCTCCATCAGCAACGGCTGGAACCGCAAGGAGAACCACGATCGCTTCGTCGAGGAAATGAAGAAGAACATCGACCTGGCCGCCGAGGCCGGCGTCCCGAACGTCATCTGCATGTCGGGCGAGCGCAAGGGCCTTCCGGACGACGAGGGCATCAAGAACTGCGTCGAGGGCCTGAAGCGCGTCGCCGGCCACGCCGAGCAGAAGAAGGTCACGATGTGCATGGAGCTCCTGAACAGCAAGGTCGACCACAAGGACTACCAGTGCGACCGCACGGCCTGGGGCGTCGAGGTCGTGAAGGGCGTCGGCTCGCCGCGCCTGAAGCTCCTCTACGACATCTACCACATGCAGATCATGGAAGGCGATGTCATCAGGACGATCCGCGCGAACATCCAGTACATCGGCCACTTCCACACGGGCGGCAACCCGGGCCGCCACGAGATCGACGCATCGCAGGAGCTCAACTACCCGGCGATCATGAAGGCCATTGCCGACCTCAAGTTCGAGGGCTGGGTGGCGCACGAGTTCGTGCCGGCCGGCGATCCGTTCGCGTCGCTGGAACAGGCCTTCCGCCTCTGCGACGTGTAGCCGGGCGGCGAGGTCCGGAGCCCGATCGGGCAGGAGGTACGCCATGCTCACGCGAAGGAGCTTCGTGGCCGGGGCGGCCTGCGCCGCCGCCGCTGCATCGGCGCGCAGGGCCGCGGGCGCCAACGATCGCATCCGCATCGGCGTCGTCGGCGTGCGCGGCCGGGGAAGCGCGCTCGCCCACGAGTTCGCGAGCCGCGCCGATGTCGAGGTCGCGTGCATCTGCGACGTGGACTCGCGCCTCTTTGAGCAGCGCGCCGCGGCGATCGAGAAGGTGCAGAAGAAGAAGCCGGCCGCGGTCCAGGACCTGCGCGCGATGCTCGACGACAAGAGCCTCGACGCGGCGGTCATCGCCACGCCCGACCACTGGCACGCGCTCGCGACGATTCTCGCCTGCCAGGCGGGAAAAGATGTCTACGTCGAGAAGCCCGCCTCGCACAACGCGTGGGAAGGCCGAAAGATGGTCGAGGCCGCGCGCAAGTACGCGCGGGTCGTCCAGCTCGGCACGCAGTGCCGGAGCGCTCCGTACGCGAAGGGAGCGCTCGAGTACATCAAGGGCGGCGGGCTCGGCAAGGTCCGTTTCGTGCGCGTCTACAACATGAAGGACCGCGGCGCGCTCTCGGATGCGCCCGACGGCGACACGCCCGCCGGCGTCGACTACGACACGTGGCTCGGCCCGGCCCCCGCGCGGCGCTTCAACCCGAACCACTTCTACGGCGGCACCTGGAACTGGAAGTGGGAGTACTCGGGCGGCGACATCATCAACGATGGCGTCCACCAGCTCGACCTCGCGCGCTGGCTCTCGGGCACGCGCTATCCGCGCGCCGTGACCTGCGCGGCCGGGGTGTTCCAGCTCGCGGACAAGCAGGCGACGCCCGACACCCAGATCGTCACCTACGAGTACGACGACATGCTCATGACGTTCGAGATGACGCTCTGGACGCCGTACATGCGGAAGAGCGCGGGCGAGCAGCGCGACGCCGATGTCTTTCCCTTCTGGCAGCTCGACGCGACCAAGATCGAAATCTACGGCAGCGACCGCATCATGGTCTTCGGGCGCCACGGCGACGGCTGGCAGGTCTGGAACAAGGACGGCACGCCCGGCCCCTTCGGCCACGGCAGGCAGTCGACCGCGCCGCACATCCAGAACTTCATCGAGTGCATGTGGAACCGCGCGCGCCCGGCGGCAGACATCGAGGAGGGCCATCTCTCGACCTTCCTCTGCCACCTCGGCAACATCTCGCACCGGGTGGGCGGCCGGAGGCTCGTCCTGGACGGCGACAAGGAGATGTTCGTCAACGATGCCGAGGCGAACGCGCTCCTGACGCGCACCTACCGCCCGCCGTACGTCGTGCCGGAGACGGTCTGAGGGGGAGGAAATCGGGGACGGGAAATCGGGGACAGTCACTGATTTGTCATCCGAGTGCAAGGATGAGTTCCCACGTCGTGGATGACAAATCAGTGACTGTCCCCGATTTCCTTTCGCCTTGCGTAGGGCAGAATATCCGGATAAACTTCCCTTATGGGTAAGATTATCTCGCGACGCGTGCGTATCTCGCTTCCTTCGAGGAAGTCGGCGTTCCTCTGGGGGCCGCGGAGGACCGGCAAGAGCTACTGGATCCGGCGCACGTTTCCCGGCAAGGTCGTCATCGATCTCCTGAAGACGGATGTCTTCGGGGACTACGCCTCTCGGCCCGCGCTCCTTCGCGAGCGCTACGGGGACCACAAGGATCTCATTGTGATCGACGAGATCCAGATGGTTCCGGACTTGCTCAACGAGGTCCACTGGCTCATCGAGAATCGGGGCATGTCCTTCCTGCTCACAGGATCGAGTGCCCGGAAGCTCCGGCGCTCGCACGCCAACCTCCTGGCCGGTCGCGCGCGGCGTTTCACGATGGCGCCGCTCACGTTCTTCGAAACGGAAGGCTTCGACCTCGAGCGCGTGTTCGTCTCCGGCCTGCTGCCGCCGCATTTCCTCTCGGAGGACCCGGTGGCGGACCTTCGCTCCTATGTCGGCGACTACCTCAAGGAGGAGATCGCGGCGGAGGCCGCCGAGCAGCGCATACCGGCGTTTGCGGAGTTCTTGCGAGTCGCCGCCGTGACATCCGGGGAGCTTCTCAACTACACGAACGTCGCCCGGGAAACCGGTGTGAGCGCCAAGGTCGTGCGCGGGTACTTTCAGATCCTGGAAGACACGCTGCTCGGGCAGCGCGTCGCACCCTGGAGGAAGGCGAAGGGACGGCGTCTGATAGAAACGGAGAAGTTCTACCTGTTCGACATCGGCGTTGCGAACTACCTGGCGAGGAGCGCGCCGCGCCTGGGTTCACCCGAGTTCGGGAAGGCGTTCGAGCACTACATTCTCATGGAACTGCGCGCGTATCAGGCCTATGCGCAGCCCGAGCTGGATATCCGTTTCTGGCGAACAAGCAGCGGACAAGAAGTCGACTTCGTGCTCGGCGACATGGAAGTCGCTGTCGAGACGAAGGGCGCGCAACGCCTCCACGCGGGCGACCTCAAGGGGCTCGCTGCGCTGAAGGAAGAGCATCGCGTCCGCCGCGCCGTGCTCGTCAGCCTGGAGAAGGAGAAGCGCGCGATCGCTCCCGGCATCGACGCGTTGCCGTGGCGACAGTTTCTCGAAGCGCTCTGGGCCGGCGATCTGGGCGTGTAGGCGGGGAAATCGGGGACGGGAAATCGGGGACAGTCACTGATTTGTCATCCACGACGTGGGGGGAAATCGGGGACAGTCACTGATTTGTCATCCACGACGTGGGAACTCATCCTTGCACTCGGATGACAAATCAGTGACTGTCCCCGATTTCCCCAAATCAGTGACTGTCCCCGATTTCGTCCCCGATTTCCCCCCCCGATTTCCCGATTCTCCCGAAGCGCGTGTCGAGGATCTCGACCGCGCGCAGGAGCACATCGCGCATGCGGCCGCGGATGCGCGCGAGCGCGTCCTCGGGACGCAACCACTCGCGGCGGCGGAAGGCGGACTCGGAGAACGCGGGGCGCGTCTCGGCGACCTCCATGAGATACACCGCGACTTCCAGCGTCTCGTCCCACTTGGCGTAGGTGAAGCTGCCGATGACGGCATTCTCGACCGTGCCCGTGATGCCGGCCTCCTCGAGCGCCTCCTTCGCGGCCGTCTCCTGCGGCGTCTCGCCCGCATCGACGATGCCCTTCGGGAGGCCCCACTTGCCCTTGCGGTTCGTGATGAGCAGAACTTCGTAGGCATCGGCCGCGCGCCGGTACGGGACGCACGCCGCCTGGGGAATCACGTGCGCCTCCGGTAGCGTTCGCTCATGCGGTCGAGAAAGGCGACTTCCTCGGCGCTGAGGCTCTCCCTGCCCGACTCGTGGATCTTCGCGAGCAGGCGGTCGAGGCGCTGCCGCTCGATATCCTCGATGTCGCGCGGCACGCCGTCGTCCGCGATCGGGCGGTTCCGGAGGGCCTTGCGCCACCGCCCGCGGGCGCGGAAGCGCGCCGCGCGGGCGAGCAGCGTTCCCGCGCGCAGATCGAACAGGCGGTGGAGCGCCCCCGTCGCCGCCCCCGCGAGGTGCACGACGTACGCGACGAGCGGGTCGGCGTGCGGGTTGAGGAGGCTGACCACGTCCTTCAGGACGAAGAACGCGCTCAGGAGCCAGAGCGGCATCGGCAGGATGAACAGGAACACGAGCTGGCGCGGGAAGTGGAACGCGCACAGGACGAGCACCGCGTAGCAGGCCCCCGACGCGCCGATGACGGGCTGCGCGATGTCGCCCGATGCGTACGCCGCGGCCGTGAACGCGACGTTGCCGATGACCGCCGCCGCGAGATAGAAGACCGTGAAGTCGCGCCGCCCGTACAGACCCTCGATCTGCGGCCCGAAGAAGAAGACGCACAGCATGTTGAAGAAGAGGTGCCCGAGGTCGGCGTGGCAGAAGGCGGCCGTGAGGAGGCGCCAGACCTGGAACTCGCCGACCACCTTCGCCGGGATGCACTCGAGGACGGACGGGAGCCGCAAGCCCTCCAGGATGAGCTGCACGAAGTACGCGCCGATCGTGACGCCGATGATCCACGCGACCGCCGAGGTCCGCCAGCGCGGCCCGAGCGAAAACTGCAGCCGGAACCGCCGCCCCTCCTGGTAGTACTCGCGATCGTAGATTCCCATGGCCGTGTCCGCGGCGCGGGCGCCGCGCCCGCGCTATCGTGTCACCACCGGCAGCACGAGGAAGAGCAGCACCCAGCCGAACAGTCCGACCGTCTCGGCGATGCCCATGGAGATGACGAGGAAGGCGAATCCCTTGCCCTCGCTCTCCGACAGGCATCGGACGCCCGCCGCGCCGATGGCGCCCTGCATCCAGGCGCTGAAGAGCTGCGCCAGGCCGCACGCCACGCTGAAACCGAGCACCGCGCCTCCGTTGGCGATCAGGGCCGAGGGTTCGGCGGCGATTCCGCGCAGGCCGATCAGCATGAACACGAACGCGTAGATTGTCTGCGACAGCGGCATGCCCATCAAGATGATGTAGGTGAAGCGCAGGGGCTTGCCCTCGCGGCCCTCCCGCGCCCACGCGCCCGCGGCGGCGCTGCCGGCCGCGCCTATGCCCAGGGCGCTGCCCGCGGCGGCGAGCCCCAGCGCCAGCCCGAACCCGAGCTGCCCGGAGAATTGTCCGAGGAATTCCGTCATTTCCATGCGTCAGCGCTCCTCCCCATCGTGTTGTGCAAAGGGCTTGAAAGGATATCCGGCCCATGTCACGCCGGCGTTGTTCGAGAACTCGAGCATGTGCAGGCGCACGCCGTGCGCGAAGATCGCGATCACGCAGAGGCTCATGTTGAAGGCGTGTCCCAGCACGAGGAGCGGCGCGCCCACGCCCCACGTCGCCACGCCCGCGAGCTGGCCGGCCAGGATCTGGAACACCTGCACGATGTAGAGGCCGGCAAGCGATATCGCCATGAGCCGTATGTAGCTCATGGTGTCGCCGAAGGTGCCGAGCAGCGGCAGCAGGAACGATGCGAAGCCCACCCCCACGCGCCTGAGCACGCTGCGGTGCGGGACGCCGAAGAGAATCGCGAGCGCCGCGCCGCACGCGAGCGCCCCCAGCACCCAGCCGGGGATCCTCGCGGCCGCGTCCGCCTGCAGGTCGAAGAACAGGAACCAGACGACGCGGAACATGCCCGCGAGGACGATCGCCCAGCCCACGCTCGCCAGGGCCCGCTGGCTCGGGGCCAGCGCCAGGGCCTCGCGCAGCCGCGCGCTGACGAGGTGCGCCACGGCGATCAGGAAGCTCAGCTTCATCAGCATGATGCGCAGGTGCAGCATGCCCGCATCGCCGAGCGCGGCGAGCGCGGCGGCGCGCGCGGCGGGGTCCGTGACCGCGAGCGCCGCCTCGAACGCGGCCCGATCGACCCTCCCGCCGAGCAGCACGGAGTTGTACGCCTTGCCGGCCGTCTCCCACGGGCCGCCCCAGCCCGCCATCTGCACGGGGCCGATGCCGAACACGCTGCCCGTCAGGAACCCCCAGACCATCGTCGCGATGCCGATGACGAGCAGCAACTGCACCTTCACCTTGTCGGCCGCGCGCGGCGTCCTTCGGCCGAGCCACAGCGCCCCGACGGCGAATACGAGGCCGTAGCCGCCATCGGCGATGATGATCGCGGCGAAGAGCGGCATCGTGATGATGAAGAACGGCGAGAGATCGACCTCGCGGTACCCCGGCAGCGTGCCCAGGATGTCGAAGAGCCCCTTGATCGGCGCCGCCCACCGCGGGTAGCCGATCAGCGTCGGCGGGGTCTCGTCCTCGGCGGGCTCGAACGTGCGCAGCGCCGCGTCCAGGCCCGCGCGCGCCAGGCCCTCC
This sequence comes from Planctomycetes bacterium UBA4800, assembly GCA_002402755.1. Lineage (GTDB taxonomy): Bacteria > Planctomycetota > UBA8108 > UBA8890 > UBA8898 > UBA8898. Next base: position 24,745 of record DHGK01000174.1, on the reverse strand, counting down.
GCGAGCGCGCCGGCGCGCCGCGCCGGCACCCACCCCTGGAGCGCGAACACCTCCTCGCTCCCGGCGCCGCCGCGCACGGCGATCGTGTGCGCCGCCTTCTCCTTGAGCACGGCCAGCTCCCGCGCCATGCGCTCTCGCAGCCCCGCGAGCGCGCGCAGCCGCGCCCGGCCCGCGGCAAGCTCCTCGTCGATACGCGCGGCCTCGGCGCGCAGCGCGGGCCGATCCGTCGCCGGACGGGGCAGCTCCTCGGCGCCCTCGGGAAGCTCGGCGCGCCCCGTACGGTCGATGACGGCCGCGAGGACCTTCCCGCCCCGCAGCGCGGCGACGACCTGCACGCACTCGGCCCGGATCGAGCGCACATCGTCCGCGGCCAGCCTGTAGACGCGCGGCGCCGCGCCCGCGGCATCGAGCGCGTCGAGCGTCTCGCGCGTGACATCGCCCCAGGGGGCCAGTTCCTCGATCTGCCGGTGGAGCGAGCTCATGCGGGCCCCGAGCTCGGCCGCGCGCCGCGCGATCGCGAGCATCTCCCGCGCCGCCTCCAGACCGCCGATCCCCGGCGGCGTTCCCGCCTCGCCGGCGCTCGAGGCGATCTGGATGGCGCGGCCCAGCGTGTCGATATCCGCGCTCGTCCGCGCGTCGGCCACCGCCTTCGCGGGGTCGACGGGCAGGAGATGCACGGCGCCGAGCTCCCCCAGCGCATCGACCAGGCGTTCCCGGTCGCGCGCGCGCGCCGCGCAGTAGACCTTCAGCATCTTCTCGATCACGGCGCGGCCTCCGCTTCACGAGCCGCCCCGGTTTCGCTCGCCGTCCCGGCCTCCGCGCACATGCTCTTGGCGATCTTCGCCCGGCCCACCGCCGCGGTGAGCGCATCGCCGAGCTGGATGCGTATCACCCTGATCGCCTCCTTGGCCTCCGGGATCTTGATCTTCTCGAACAGGTTGACGCGCTGGACGATCTTCACGAACTCCCGCCGAAGCAGGCGGTGCTGGGCGTCGAGCACATCGACGGCCGCCTTTCGTTCGTTGATGGCGCGCAGGTCCGCGATCGCCGCGTCCACCCACGGCGGCGTCGCGAAGAGGCTGTAGCGCGCCTCGGGGAAGCGCACGCCCTCGAACACGGGAATCTTCACGCCCGCGATGCTGCGGCTGCCCGTCCGCACCTCGGCGCAGGTCGAGAGCCGCTCGACGCCGGCGCCGGCGACATCGGCGAGCACGGCGCGGTAGCGGTCGAGCCGCGCGCGCGCCTCCGCCAGCGCCTCGGCGGCCGCCGCCCGCGCGCGCTCGATGTCCCTGAGCGTGAGCTGGAGCTGCTGCTGCTTGAGCTTGAGCATGGGGAGGTAGCGCGAGAACCGCGCCAGCGCGTCGCGCCGGCGCTTGAGCTCGGGCCGCGTGAACTTGAGCTTCCGCTGCGCCATCGAACCTCAGCTCGCCCGCAGGGGCGCGGGCCAGTGCGCCTCGATGATCGAGCGCCGGATGCCGACCTCGGCCGGCTCGAAGCACTCCGCGAGAATCGCCCAGCACCGGTCGAGCGCCTCCGCAAGGGGTATGTTGACCGCCAGGTCCATGATCCTCGCCTCGAAGCGCTCGCCGTACCGCAGCAGCCGCTCGTCCCACGCGGACATCTCGAAACCCATGTCGCGCTTCTCGCGGCTCTCCCGGCACAGCGCGTAGAGCTGGATGCACGCGTTCATGATCGCGCGGTGGTCATCGCGCGTCTTGCCGTTGACCTGCTGCTTGAGGCGCGAGAGCGAGCCGAAGGGCTCGATCCTGCCGTTGCGCAGGTAGAACTGCCCCTCGGTGATGTAGCCCGTGTTGTCGGGCACGGGGTGCGTCACGTCGTCCCCGGGCATCGTCGTGCAGGCCAGGAGCGTCATCGAGCCCGCGCCGTCCAGGTCGACCGCCTTCTCGTACCTGCGCGCGAGCTGCGTGTACAGATCGCCCGGGTAGCCGCGGTTCGACGGGATCTGCTCCATGATGATCGCGATCTCCTTGAGGGCGTCGGAGAACGCCGTCATGTCGGTCAGGAGCGTCAGGACGCGCCGGCCCTGGAGCGCGAACTGCTCGCCCACGGCCAGGCACAGATCGGGCACGAGCAGCCCCTCGACCACGGGATCCGCGGCCGTGTGGATGAACATGATCGTCCGGCCGAGGACGCCGCCGTCCTCGAAGGCCTTCCTGAACTTGAGGTAGTCGTCGTGCCTGAGCCCGATGCCGCCCAGGAGGATGATGTCCGCATCGGCCTGGAGCCCCACCCGCGCGAGAAGCTCGTTGTAGGGCTCGCCGGCCACCGAGAAGATCGGGAGCTTCTGGGACTCGACCAGCGAGTTGAAGACATCGATCATGGGGATGCCGGTCGCGACCATCCTGTCCGGCCGCCGGCGCTTGATCGGGTTCACGGCCGGCGAGCCGATGGGGACGGCGCGCGCGTCGATCTCGGGCCTCCCGTCGCGCGGCCGGCCCGAGCCGTCGAAAATGCGGCCCAGCAGCGCGTCCGAGAACGGCACCTGCATGGGGTGGCCGAAGAACCGCACCTTGTCGCTCGTCGACACGCCCTGCGTGCCCGCGAAGATCTGCAGGCTCGCGTGGTCGCCCTCCAGGCGGATCACCTGCGCGAGCGATGTCCCGCGGTCGGACACGATCGCGGCCAGCTCGTCGTAGCCCACGCCGTCGGCCCGCACCGTCACCACGTTGCCGGCGATGCGCATGATCTCGTCGTAGTACTTCCTCATTGCGCGCGGCCTTTCTTCGCGATGAAGTCATCGATCCGGCCGAGGATCTGCGCGTAGTCCGGGCCGTCCTCGGCGGCGTAGTTCAGGTTGCGGAAGAGATCGGTCACGGACACCATGGTCTTCCGCGCCTCGTCCTTCGACTCGAAGCCGAAGTCGCCGTCGACGACCGCCTCGACCTTCCCGAACACGAAGCGCTGCCGCTCGGCCGGCGTCGCGGCGTCGACCTTGTCGAACGCGTCCTGCTGCAGGAACACGCTGTCGAAGAACTCCGCCTTGAGCATGCTCGTGAACTCGCCGATGGGCGTGCCCTCCTCGCCGACGACGGTCATCATCTGGCGCACCTCGTTGCCCTCCCGGAGCAGCGCGCGCATGCGCGCGGCGCGCGCGGGCTCGATGATGCCCGCGTACTTGCTCCAGGAGTCGAGCGGGTCGATCGCCGGGTAGCGCCGCGCGTCGCTGCGCGCGCGGGAGAGACCGTGAAACGCGCCCACGACCTTCAGCGTGCCCTGCGTCACCGGCTCCTCGAAGTTGCCGCCGGCCGGGCTGACCGTGCCGCCGATCGTGAGCGACGCGACCCTGCCGTCGGGAAGCTCCACCTGGCCCGCGCGCTCGTAGAAGGCCGCGATGCGGCTCTCCAGGTACGCGGGGAAGGCCTCGTCGCCGGGGATCTCCTCGAGGCGCCCGGAGAGCTCGCGCATGGCCTGCGCCCAGCGCGAGGTCGAGTCCGCGAGCAGCAGCACGTTGAGCCCCATCTGGCGGTAGTACTCGCCGAGCGTCGCCGCCGTGTACACCGAGGCCTCGCGGGCGGCCACGGGCATCGCCGACGTGTTGCAGATGATGATGGTGCGCTCCATGAGGCTCCGGCCCGTGCGCGGGTCCGTGAGCTCGGGAAACTCCCTGATCGT
>DHGK01000174.1:0-21096 GCA_002402755.1 Planctomycetes bacterium UBA4800 | reverse complement strand
GGAGCACGGTCTTGCCGGCGCCGAAGGGGCCGGGAATGCAGTACGTCCCGCCGCGGACGATGGGGAACATGGCATCGATGATGCGGATCCGCGTGACGAGCGGCTCGGCGGGCAGGAGCCGCCGCCGGGCGATGCAGAGCGGCCGCTTGACCGGCCAGCGCTGCGCCATGCGCACGGCGACGCGGGCGCCGGCATCGTTCGCGAGGACCGCGATCTCGTCCTCGACGCCGTACTCGCCGGCGGGGGCGATCGTCTCGACCTTGTGCGCGCCCCGCAGGCCGAAGGGCGCCATGATCCTGTGGGTGAACAGGTTCTCGGGGACGCTGCCGAGCGCGTCGCCCGCCCTGACGGCGGCCCCGGCCTCGACCGCGGGCGTCCACTGCCACTTCCTCGCCGGATCGAGCCCGGGCAGGTACATGCCGGGCACGAGGAAGAACCCCGCCTTCTCGGCGAGCTGCGGCAGCGGGTTCTGGAGGCCGTCGTAGATCTGCCCGAGCAGGCCGGGGCCGAGGGTCGCCGAGAGCATCTCTTCGCGGAACTCGACCGGGTCGCCGACCCGCAGGCCGCGCGTCTCCTCGAAGACCTGCAGGTCCGCCACGCGGCCGCGGACGCGGATCACCTCGCAGAGAAGCCTGGCCCCGTCGCCGCGCGCGATGTACGCGATCGAGTTCTGAACGACGCGATCGGCGCTCTCGGCGATCACCAGGTTTCCGAACACGGCCACGATTCTTCCACTCACGCGATCACCCTCTGTGCGCAGGCGCGCCGCCCGCCGCCGCTTCGTCCGCGCGGGCGGCCTCCGCCACGCGATGCCAGCGATGCAGGACGAGCAGCTTGGCGCCGTAGGCGGCAACCTCGTCATCAGTGAAGCTGAACCAGCCGTCGTGGGCGGCGAGCCACGTCCAGCGCGCGGTCTCGATGACGCGCAGTCCCGCCAGGGGGTCGCGCGCCGCGGCCCACTCGGTGACAAGCTCGGCGTACGCCTCGGGCGGCGAGCCCAGGACGGCGCCGACCAGGTACTCGCGCGGCTCCAGATCGAGCGCGCGAGCCCGCGCCGCGGCGAGCGCGTTGCGCAATCCGACCTCGAAGGCGACGTGCGCCGCGAGGAAGGCGCTGCGCGCCCGCCGGGCCGTCTCGGCCGCGGCGGCGAAGTAGGCCTCCCAGACATCGTCGGACGGAATCCTGCGAATGCTCTCCTCGCGCCGCACGAGGAGGTCGGGCAGCGGCGCCTCGTCGCGCGCCTGCGCCGGCGTGAGCGCGGCCAGGTCCGCATCGTCGATCTCGCCGGCGCGGAGCGCCTCGCGCTGGAGGAGATCGTGGCCCAGGAACAGCATGGCCGCGACATCGCGCGGGCCGTTCCCATCCTCGACGCGCGCCAGGAAGTCGGCGGTTCCGAGCGGCGGCGCGTCGCCGAGATCGCCCAGGGCCGGCAGCGAGGCGAGAAGGTAGAAGTTGCGGCAGCCCATGAATCCCGCCTATCGCGCGGCGCCGGCCGGCATCGCGTCGAAGATCTCGCGCAGCGACGCGCTCACGAGGCCGCGCATCAGCTCCAGGACGGCCTCTTCGGTGACCTCGACCGTGCCGCCCTCGGTCCGGAACTCGAAGCCCGCCTGCGCGAGCGTGCCGCGAAGGTCCACGGCCGTGTTCCGCGCGGCGGCCGCCGCGTGCGCTTCCTGGAGCGCCCAGTCGGCGAGCTTCGCGCGCATCTCAGGCTGGACGTTGATCTGGAGCGTCCCCTTCGACTCGCAGTCCGCCCGCGCGTACTGGATCGCGATGTCGTGGATGAGCTGCTTCAGGAACCCGGCGTCGGCGAGCTCGGCCCGAACGGGGCGCATGAGGATCCCCACGAGCACGTTGCTGAGCGCCTGCCTGAGCCCGAGCAGCGCATCGCGCGCGGCGAGCTCCAGGTCGGTCTTCCCGCGCGCGAGCATGCTCTTGGCGCGTTTCTCGGCATCGGCGACGACCTTGGCGGCCTTCTCCTCGGCGCGGCGCAGAATCTCGGCCGCCGCGGCCTCGGCATCCGCCTTGATCTTGTCCGCCGCCTGCCTGCCGGCGTCAACGCCTTCGGCCCGCAGCTTCGCCACGAACGATTCGACGGTCTCGGCCATGAGTCGCTCCACGGCTCAGTTTCCCGCGCATCGCGCCCCCGCGCCGCCGGGACCGGCGGCTGCGGAACATAGTAGAATCTTACTCCATGGAGCGCGGCCTCGCACGCGGAGCGGAGGGGGTTTTCCGTCTTCCGGGGACAGTCACCGATTTCCCCGTGGGAAATCGGTGACTGTCCCCAGTGACTGTCCCCGGATTTCCGGTCATAATAGCGCGACCGGCAGGAGAAACCCCATGGCGAAAGCACCCCGCGTCACACCCGGCGAGCTTGCGCGCATCCGCAGACACATCCTCGAACAAGGCGGGCTCCTCGGCCGCAAGCCCTGCCCCCGCCCCGGCTGCCACTCGGCCGTCGTCGATGTCGATGGAACCTGCGTGTGTCTGACCTGCGGCTGGAAGCGCGCGGCCTCCGAGTGGGAGCGCGCAACGCATGCCTTCTCTCCCGCGGAGGCCGCCGGCGGCCGCCGCAGCGAGTTCCGCGCCCTCGTTGCGCTCATCGATCCGAAACGAGCCGCCAAGCTCCTGCGCGAGGCGGACGCGGACGCGCCTCTCCTGGCGCCGGCTGCCGAAGCCGCGGCGCCGACGATGGACACGCGCGATTCGGTGCTCCACCGGATTCCCGACCTCGGAGACGCCGCCCCGCAGGTTCTCATCTACACCGACGGCGGCTGCGAACCGAACCCGGGGCCGGGCGGCTGGGCCGCCGTTCTGTGGGCGCCCGGGGTGGAGCTGGAACTTGCGGGCGGCGCCGCGCGCACGACCAACAACCGCATGGAGATGACCGCCGCCCTGGAAGGCCTGCGCGCGCTCGCCGCGCCCTCGCGCGTCACCGTCGTCACGGACAGCCAGTACCTCTTCAACGGCATGACCGACTGGATCACGAAGTGGTCCCGCGACGGCTGGGCGCGCAAGGGCGAGTTGATCCCGAATCACGAGCTGTGGGAACAGCTCGCGCGCGCCGCCCTTGCGCACGCGACGTCCTGGGCCTGGACGCGCGGCCACTCCGGACAGCCCGAGAACGAGCGTTGCGACCGCCTGGCGGCCGCGATGATCGCGGCCGCGCGCGGCGGCGACGAGTCGCCTGCGCATCGCGCGCGCAAGGGGCGCCACGGACCCCTCCGCCGGCTCGATGCGACCCCGACGGCGCCGATCTGGCTCGCGCCGTGAGCGATGACGGGGCGGCTCCCGCGTGACGAATCCCCCCGGCGGAAGTAGGATGGAATAGGGCCGTGGGGCCCGGAGGTATGCATATGCCCGCACTCTGCGCCGCGTTCCTGCTGCTGCACGCGCTGTCCGCAGCCGGCGCAGACACCCCGGACGCCGTGATCACGGTCCGGGCCGGCGAGGTCATCGCCGCGGTCTCGCCCTACACGACCGGCGCGTGCATCGAGGACGTGAACCACGAGATCTACGGCGGCATCTACAGCCAGATGCTCTTCGGCGAGAGCTTCCAGGAACCCGCGCCCCCCGTGCCGCTCAAGGACTGGAAGGCCTACGGCGGCACGTGGGAACCGAAGGACGGCGAGCTCTGGGCCTCGGGCGCCGGCGGCCCGAAGCTCATCGCCGAGCTGCCGCCGTTCGCCGAGGGCACGATCAGGCTCGAGCTGTTCCTCGCCGACCGGAGCGCCGGCAACGCCGGCCTCATCGTCAACGTGCGCGACCCCGGCCTCGGCGCCGACAGCTTCGTCGGCTACGAGATCTCGCTCGATGCCGAGCGCAACGTCGCCGTCCTCGGCCGGCATCGCAAGAACTGGGAGCATATCCGCGACGTGCCCTGCGCGATTCCGACCGGCGCGTGGATACCGCTCGTCGTCAGGATCGAGAAGGGCCTCCTGGACGTGACCGCCGGCGACACGCGCATCGCGACCTACCGCGACGAGGAGCACCCCCTCGGACCGGGCACGATCGGCCTCAGGCCCTGGTCGCGACGGGCCGGCTATCGCAACGTGACGGTCACGACCGGCACGGACTCCCGCGGGCTCGGCTTCGAACCGGTCTCGTCCACGAACGACGGCGTGAGCGGCATGTGGCGCGCCGTGCGCCGCGGCGCCCCGCAGGGCGCGCTCGCGCTCGTCGCCGAGAATCCGTTCGTGGGCGCGCAAAGCCAGCGCATCGCGTTCGAGGAGGGCGAGGGCGAGCTGGGCATCGAGAACCGCGGCCTGAACCGCCGGGGCCTGTGCGTCGTCGCCGAGCGGCGCTACGAGGGGTACGTGTGGGCCCGCGCCGAGAAGCCGGCCGAGCTTCGCGTCGCGCTCGAGAACGGCGATGGCGGCGCGCGGTACGCGGAAACCACGCTCCGCGTGGATTCCCCCGAATGGCGGCGCTTCGATTTCACGCTCAGGCCCTCGGGAGGCGACGCCGAGGCGCGCTTCGCGTTCACGCTCGGGTCGCCCGGCGCCGTCGTCATCGGCCATGCGTTTCTGCAGCCGGGCCGCTGGGGCCGCTTCAAGGGCCTGCCGGTCCGAAGGGACGTCGTCGAGGGCCTCATCGCGCAGGGCCTCACGGTCCTCAGGTACGGCGGCTCCATGGTCAACTGCCCCGAGTACCGCTGGAAGAACATGATCGGGCCGCGCGACCGCCGCCCGCCGTACAAGGGCACGTGGTACCCGTACTCGACGAACGGCTGGGGCATCATCGACTTCCTCGACCTGTGCGAGGCGGCCGGGTTCCTCGCCGTTCCGGCCTTCAACATGGGAGAGTCGCCCGAGGACATGGCCGATTTCGTCCAGTACGTCAACGGCTCGCCTGGAAGCGAATGGGGGCGCCGCCGCGCCGCCGGCGGCCATCGCGCGCCCTACGGCCTGACGCACATCCAGCTCGGCAACGAGGAGCGGGTCGACGATGCGTACGCCGCGAAGTTCGAGGCGCTCGCCGAGGCGATGTGGTCCAAGGACCCGCGCGTGATTCCCGTCGCCGGCGACTTCGTCTACTCGCAGCCGATCGCCGATCCGCACGCTTTCAAGGGCGCCGCGTCGGGCATCACGAGCCTGGCCGCCCACGAGCGCATGCTCAAGTTCGCCAAGGAGCGCGGCAAGGAGCTCTGGTTCGACATTCACGTGTGGACGGGCGATCCCTTCCGGCTCGGCGAGGTCGAGGCGGCGCCGGCCTACGTCGACGCCCTGGCCAAGGTGGCCGGCGGCGCGGCGCACAAGGTCGTCATCTTCGAGTTCAACGCCAACAACCACGCCCACCGCCGCGCGCTCGGCAACGCGGCCGCGCTCAACATGCTCGAGCGCCTGGGAACGCGCCTTCCCGTCATCTGCTCGGCCAACTGCCTCCAGCCCCACCGCCAGAACGACAACGGCTGGGACCAGGGGCTGCTCTTTCTGGACCCCGCGAGGGTCTGGCCGCAGCCGCCCTACTTCGTCCACCAGATGCGGGCGCGCGCGTTCCTGCCGCGCGGCGTGGCCGTCGAGATCCGCGGCTGCGCCCGAGCGCTCAACGCGGCGGCGAAGACGAGCGGCGGCGGGGACGCGCTCGCTCTCCAGGTCGTCAACCTCGCGGATACGGCCGTGCGCGCGCGTCTCGTGCTCGAGGGCTTCACGCCGGCCGCGCCGACTGCGCGCGTCACCGAGCTCGCCGGCGGGCTCGACGACACGAATGCGCCCGGGGAGGATCCGCGGGTGGCGCCGAAGGAGCGCGCGTGGACGCACGAGGCGGCGGATGGGTGCGCGGACTACATGTTCCCGCCCCACTCGTTCACGATCATTCGCTTCGAGTGAGGACGAGCATACACACGGGAACGCCATAGGGTCTTCGTGAGAAGGCCACCGTTCACGGTTTCCTCACCGTGTTCACGCAGGCGCACAGGCGCCCTCTTTCTTTTCGGCGTCCGCCGCGGCCGGTACATGTTCGGTGGATCCGTGTGTCGAAACGTGCAATGAACACGTCCGTTGCGCAATTCCGGCTCTGCCGGCGCGATGGAGGCGGGGACCGGAGGTCTGCCCGGCGGCAATCGCTCGGCGTCCCTGNNTCCCCCCTTCGGGAGAAGGGGGGAAACGCCGGCCGCGGCCGGAGAACCAACGTGCATGGGTCTTTCCGGTACGATTCGTCCCTTCGTGTCTTTGTGTCTTCGTGGCTCCGTCTCTTCGTCTTCTCGTCGCGGATTCGGCGGCTCACAGACGCTCAGGCGCGGGCGTTTCCGCCTGCAGATCCCCGTCGAAGGCGATCGTCCCTCCGGCGGGTACGGTGACGTGCACGACCTTCTTCCCGTATCGCACGGCGAGCGCTCCGCCGTCGCGGGATCCGATGCGGGCGCTCGCGAGCCTGCCGTCCTTCCAGGCGATGTCGACCGTGAAGCCTCCGCGCGCGCACAGACCCCTCACGCCGCCCGCGGGCCACGCCTTGGGGAGCGCGGGCAGGACGTGCAGCTCGCCCGCGTGGCTCTGAAGGAGCATCTCGGCAATGCCGGCGCAAGCGCCGAAGTTGCCGTCGATCTGGAAGGGCGGGTGCGCATCGAACAGGTTGGGATACATCCCGCCCTGGCCCCGCACGGCCCCGATGGGCTGGAGAAGATTGCCGAGAATCAGGTAGGCGTGGTCGCCGTCCAGGAAGCGCGCCCAGAGACAGACCTTCCAGCCCATGCTCCAGCCCGTCGCCGCGTCGCCGCGGAAGAGGAGCGACCGGCGCGCGGCCTCGAAGAGCTCGGCGTCGCGCCAGGTGATGTCGGCGCCGGGATAGACGCCCCAGAGGTGCGAGACGTGCCGGTGCGTGTTGCGCGGATCGTCCTTGTCCTCCAGCCACTCCTGGAGCTGGCCGTGGCGCCCGATGAGGTTCGGGGCGATCCGCGCCCTCGCCGCATCGAGCGCGGCGGCGAGGTCGGCATCGCGCTCCAGCGCGCGCGCGGCCGCGGCCGTGTTCGCGAACAGGCTGCGGATGATCTGGTGGTCCATGGCCGGCCCCATGACGAGGCCGCCCTGCTCGGGGGAGTTCGAGGGGCCGCTGATCAGCCGGCCGGTGAGCTCGTCCTCGACCAGGAAATCGAGAAAGAACTCGCTTGCCGCGCGCATCGGTCCGTAGGCGCGGCGCGCGAGGAACTCCCTGTCGCCGGCGAAGCGGTAGTGCTCCCAGAGCTGCTCGCAGAGCCATGCGCCGCCCGTCGCCCAGATCCCGTGGTTGGAGGCGTTGATCGGCGCCGTGCCGCGCCATAGGTCGAAGTTGTGGTGCAGCACCCACCCGCGCGCGCCGTAGTGCGCCGTCGCGGTCTCGCGGCCCGAGACGACCAGGTCGTCGATGGCATCGAAGAGCGGCTCCTGGCACTCGGCGAGGTTGCAGGGCAGGGCGGGCCAGTAGTTCATCTCCGTGTTGATGTTGCACGTGTACTTGCTGTCCCACGGCGGCCGCAGGCTGTCGTTCCAGATGCCCTGGAGGTTGGCGGGCTGGCCGCCCGCGCGGCTCGATGCGATGAGGAGGTAGCGCCCGTACTGAAACGCGAGCGCGGCGAGGTCGGGATCGTTGCCTTCCCGGAATTCCCGGATGCGCGCGTCCGTGGGCTTGCCGGCGGCGGGCGTGCGCCCCAGATCGAGCGCCACGCGGCGGAAGAGCGCCCGGTGGTCGGCCAGGTGGGCGTCGCGGATCTCCGCGGTGCTTTTCCCGGCCGCGGCGGCAAGCGCGCTCGCGCAGCGGGCGGCGGGGTCGGCGTCCAGCCGCCGGAAGGTGTTGAAGTTCGTCGCGGCGACGAGCCGGATCTCGACCGCGTCGGCGCCCGTCACGCGGAGGCCGGCGCCCTCGACCGCGACCGTGCCGCCCGCGGCCGTCACGTGCGCGATGCATTCGAAGCGAATACCGTCCTCCTCGACCCGGCCGCTCAGCACGATGCGATCCCCCTCGACGCGTGTTGCAGTTTCGCGATGCGGGCTCGTCAGGCGCACGCGACAGGCGACGCGCCCGGGCGCATCGGCGGAGATGCGCGTCACGATCATGGCATCGGGGTGCGATGCGAAGACTTCCCGGCGGAACGCGACGCCGTCGATGCGGTACTCGGCAACGCACGCGGCCGCGTCCAGATCGAGCCATCGCCTGTAGCCCGAGACCGAATCCGCGGCGGGGAAATCGAGCCACAGGTCGCCGCAGGGCTGATAGGCCTTCTGGTGCAACGGAACGCTCATGAACTCCTTGTGCGCCAGATCCTCGGCCTTCTTCTGCGCGGCGCCGGCCGCCGACATCGCGGCGCGCGCCGCGGGCGTCTTCAGGTCGGGGTCGAGCCGGCGCGCCTCGCGCTCGGCCGCGCGTCCTTCCTGAAGAAGCCGGCGGATCTCGGGCAGGAACGCGGCCGCGCCCTCGTGCGCGTAGCTGTGCGGCCGGCCGGTCCACACCGTGTGCTCGTTGAACTGAATCCGCTCCGCCGTGACGCCGCCCCACACCATCGCCCCCATGCGGCCGTTCCCGATGGGCAGCGCCTCCGTCCAGCCCGCCGCCGGCCGCGGATACCAGAGGCGCAGCGTTCCGGCGGGCGCCGGCGGCGGATCGACGAACCGGCCGGCGAACGGCACGGGAGCCGCTTCGCCCGCCGGCAGCGGCGATGCCGCGAGGAGCACGAACACGAACCGCAGGATTCCTCGTCCGGCCATGATGGCCTCCTTCCTTTCGAGCTGCCGCAGCTACCGCAAGTCCCGCAGCACCTGTGCGAGCCCCGGCCACAGGCCTGCCAGAACGCAGGCCGCGAGCGGGATCACCGCCGAGAGCTCGCGCGGGTTCAGGTCGCCCGCGCGCCTGAGGTCGTCGTTGCCCTCGCCGAAGCACACCGTCATGTACGTGTGGCCGCCGGCGACGAGGAGGACGAGCAGGCCGCCCGCGAGCAGCCACATCTCCCAGGCCGCCTTGGCGTACGGCAGGACGAGCCACAGGCCCATGAAGCTCGCGCTCCCCGGCAGGAAGAGCATGCCGAGCGTCGCGACGACCAGGAGGAAGTGCATGCGCGGCAGATGCCCCGCGATGCCGCTCAGGCGCCCGCAGTCCAGGTACTTGAGCCGGTCGTAGAGGATGCTCGGGCCGATCCCGAGAAGCACGGCCGCGGGCGTCGTCGCGAGGAGCAGCAGCTCGACCTCGTGCGACAGGCCCTTCCCGAGCGCCCAGGCGCAGAGGCTCGACTGCGCGCAGAGGAGATAGGCCGCCTTCTCCCGGAGATTGCCCGCAGCCAGCGCCGCGCAGGCGCACCAGCAGATGCCGATCAGGCCGAGCACGCGCAGAACCCCTGCCGCGGGCTCGACCATCGCGTAGTGCGCGAATCCCGCCGCGCCCACGCGCACGAACAGGACGGGCACGAGCGCCGCCAGCAGGAACGGCGCGCCGGGCAGCGCCGCCGGGAGCCAGAAGTGCAGCGGAAACGCACACAGGAGGCACAGGAACGCGAAGCAGCGCAGCGACTGCGAGACGGTCGCGAGCGCGGGATGCCGCGCCATGAGCAGCGCCGCCAGGCCGAGCGCGAGGCTCAGCACCGCCGCGGCGCCGAACGCGCGGAACGCCGCCGCCTTGCCCTCGATGCCGCGGAGCTGGGTGAGCACGCCGGCGCTCACCCAGAGGACGACGACCGCCGCGAAGAAGCTCTCGAGGCTCGGCGCCGCCATGGCGAAGATGCCGGCCGCCATCAGGAAAAGCGTCGCGACGCTCTCCGCCTTCGCGGCCAGGCCGCGCGCGACGAAGGTCAGGAAGAAGCTCCCCGCGAGGACGGCGAGCATCCACGCCTCGCGCGGGGCAAGGGCGGCGGCGCCGGGAACCCACTCCCTCGCCGCGGCGCCGAGGAGCCCCGCCGCGAAGGCCGCGCCCGAGGCCGCGAGCGCGACCGCGCGAATCGCCCGGACGCGGCGGCCCGGCAGGAACATGGCGCCGAGCCCGGCGGCGGCGAGCACGATGGCGATCGCCGTGCTCATCGGGCCGGCCTCCGGCCGCTCTGCGCCGTCCGGGCGCCCGCTCTGGCCACGCTCGCGCATGCACGCATGGCCCAAGTGTACTCACCCCATGCGGCTCGTGGCAACAGCGCGACCGCGGGGATCACCGCTGCTTGGGGCTGCGCTCCTGATCGCGCATCTGCCTGAGCCTGGTCCGGTAGAACTCGGCGCGCTCCTCCTGCGACATGCGCAGGAAGCGCTCGCGCTCCTGGGGGTCCAGCGACTGGAGGCGCTCGCGCACCCTCTGCGGCAGGTTCTCCAGCGCATCCGGCCGGCCCTGCGCCGCGCCCTGTACGGCGCCTTGCGGCCGATCCCGGCGCTCCTCGCGGTTCTCGACCCTCCCCTGCGGCCGGTCCCGGCGTTCCTCGCGATTCCCCGCGTTTTGCGGCTGGGACTGGGGCGCCGGCTGCGGTGCGCTCCCGAGATCGTCGAAGCGCACGGTGAGCGTGTAGGTCTGTTCGTTGCGCACGATGGCGACCGAGCGCTCGCCGATCGCGGATATCGCCGCGCCGTGGACCGTGTCGCCGATCTTGTACGCGCGCTCCTCCTCGACGCCGGGAATCTCGATGAAGGCGCGCGAGAGCGCCGGGGTGGAGTGATACATCACGCCCCTGAGCACGTAGGCCGCGCTCACACCGCTCGGGGGCGGCTGCTCCCTCGGCTGCTCGGCGCTCGGCTGCGCGGGCTGCGGCGGGGGGAAGCTCATGAAGCGGTCGGGCTTGATCGCGACGTAGTCCTCGATCTTGGCCTGCGCCGCCGCGGGGCTCGCGTTCGGGCGGAGGTCCCTCAGGAGCTCGTTCGGGCCGGACGCCGCCGTGCCCGGGAAGACCGCGCCCGCGACCGTGACCGCGGCGATGCAGAAGAGGCCCGCCGCCGCCGCATAGCACGCGAGCGCGATCTTACTCATCAACGGGTTCATTGGCCTCACCGATCTCGTTGCACAGTACCACCGCCGCGCCCTCGTCCGTCTTCCTGACGGCGACGTCGAGGCTGCGCACGGCGAACGCGCCCCGGAGCGTGACGCGGGCCAGGTAGGTCGGGGCATCCGCCGTCACGGAATCGCGGAGCTGCCGCGCCAGCTCCTCGACGTAGCCCGGCACCTGCGCCGAGGGGTTGTTGATCTTCTCCTTGAGGAGCTCGAGCGTGCGCGGGTTGCTCAGGCTCTCGTCGAGGCACGCGATCACCTCGGCCGGCGCCGCGGACATGTCGATCGCGCCGTCGGAGTACACGGTCAGGAACTTCGCGAGCCCTTCCGTGCCGTCGCCGCCGCGCAGAATCTCCTCCGTCACGTCCTCGATGCCGCGCAGCTCTCCCATCGTGAGGAGCGGCCGCGGGGACGCCTTCACGAACTCGATCACCTGCTTTCCGAGGCCGAGCGCCGCCAGCGTGCCGTTCTCCTCGAGCGTTGTGAAGAGCCGCTCGCACTGTTCGGTGGGGATGCCCGCGTCCTCGGCCCTGAGGTTGTTGAGGTTGAACTTGCCCGACTCGGACGTCCACCGGGCCGACACCGCGCCGCCGGCAAGCTCGAACGACAGCGCCGCGGGCGCGCCGCCGCGGGCGACCGCGGCCTTGCAGACCTCGATGGCGCTCATGAAATCGCTCCACGCCTGCGCGTTGCGGACGTGGTTCTCGGCGAGCGCCCGGTCGATGCCGACGGAATACGAGAACTGGCCGAGGATGACGAAGAGGATGCTCACGACGAGCATGACGAGGAGGAGCACGACGCCGCGCTCGTCCCGTCCCGTGCCGTGTGCATGCCATGCCGTCCGCACGTTCATCGCTCTCCGCGGCGCCCCGGCGCCGCTCCTACAGCTTGCCCAGCGGCGCCTCGAGCATCACCTCCAGGCGCCACAGGTCCTGGTTGTAGCCCTGCATGCGCAGCGTCGCTTCGTTGTCGCGAATGCCCGCCGACAGGCCCTTGAGCGCCACGAGGAACTCGACGATCTGCCTGAGCCTGACGTCCTTGAGGGCCACGCGCGCCCTGCAGAGGCTCGCCTTCTTGTCCTCGCTCGGGTCGAGCGACTCGAGGTTCGGCGCGATGCCGATCCTCTCGGCCGCCTCCATCACCACGGTCATGAGGCTCTTCTCCGCCAGGAGCTTGGGATTGAGGATCTTCTCCTTGGGCGGGAGCAGGACATCCTGGTGCTCGCGCACGACGTCCTGCGCCTCCCTGACGCGGCTCTCGAGATCCGCGATCTTCGCCTCCTGCTCCGCGCGCAGGGCGTGCTCATCGACCAGGAACAGCGCCAGGGCCGCCGCGGTCACCGCGAGCAGCGCGAAGAGCCGCAGGTCCCTGGCGAACGTGGGCCGCTCGTTGCCTTCCATCACCTGGTCCTCGGTGAGAGCTCGATCGTGAAGGCCAGCCGCGCCGGCGAGTTCGGCCGGCCGCTCCGCATCCGGAACGGCGTGCGGACGTCGAACCTCCCGGCCTTCTCGAGCCCGCGCGCGAGCGCCTCGAACGAATCCGTGTCGCGCGCCTCGCCGCGGATCGTCACCTTCTGGCCCCGGAACGCGACCGACTGGATCACGACGCCCTGGTCGGCCGGGAGGTGCTCGCTCAGCACCTTCATGAAGTCCAGGAAGCTCAGCCATTCCTGCCCGGCGGTGCCCGCCGCGGCCTTCTGCCTGGCGATCTTCTCGATGTCCTTGTGGAACGCCGCCGAGAACTTCGGCTTGCCCGACGGCACGACCTTGGCGTACAGGACCTTGGCGTGCTTCTGCAGCGTGTCGAGATACCGCGCTCCCCCGTGCGACGCTTCCATCGCCCGGATGAACGCCGCGGCGAGCAGGACGAGCAGCGCCACCGCGCACAGGAAGATCGGCTTCCTGAGCCGCTCGTAGGACGTCTCGTAGCGGGCGTCCTCGCGGGCGAGATTGAGCGGCAGCGCCGTCGGACCGAGCGTCTCGAGCGCAGCGCCAAGAGTGGCGAGCGCCGACGGCAGGGCGGGCTTCGCCTGGTCGGCCGCGCGGATGTGGGCGCAGGGGTCGAACGCGACCGCCTCGCAGCCCAGGGCCGCGGCAAGGCGGGCCCTGTCGATGCCCTCCCGCGCCGGGCCCGCGAGGATCACGCGGTCGGGCCGCGCCGGCGCGCCCGCCGCCGAGAGCGTGTACGCGATCTCGCGCGCGATGCGCTCGAAGGCGTGCGCGGCCGCCCCCGGCGCGAGCGCACGCACCGCCTGGAGGGTCCCGGCCTCGACATGGAGGAGGCAGACGCCCTCGCCGCTCGTGTCGATGACGACGACCTGCGCCGCGCCGTCGAACGCCTTCCCCTGCGCGAGCAGATTGAAGAGCGCCGCGAACTCCACCGTGATCGTCTTCGGGACGCTCCCGTTCAGGCCCGCGCGGGCGATGCAGGCCCGGATGTCCGCCTTCCTGGCGACGACGAGCAGGAGCTCCGTGTGCTCCTTCCCCTGCCGCGTCACGTAGTAGTCGACGACGGCGTCTTCCGGCGCGAGCCCCGGGATCAGCTTCTCGGCCTGGAACTTCATCGTCCGCCTGAGCTGGCCAGGATGCGTGAGCGGCACCGTGGTCTTGCGCACGGTCACGCTGCGGGTCGGCAGCGCGAGGGCGAGCGGGCCGGCGGGCATACCGTGCTCGCGGAGCACGGCCGCGAGGCCGGGGCCGCCCGAGAGCGGCGCCTCGACGACCGCGCGCAGGCGCGGCCGCCGCGTCCCCGTTCTCAGGTGGACCGCCGTGACCGTCGTGTGTCCGGGGAAGATCCCGATGCCCATCGCCGCTCCGTCACGCGCCCGCGGGGATGATGACCACCGCGCTCGCCGTGAAATCCGTGCCCGCCGCCGGCGCCTCCGCGCCGAGCTGCAAACTCCGCATGAGGACCAGCGTCACGCGCACGGCGCGGGGCGCCGCGGGCTCGCTCCACGCGTCGCGCCAGCCGGTCCCGTCGTAGTACTCGAGCGCGAACTCCTTCACGCTCCTGTCGAGCAGCACCCAGCGCTCGCCGGCGCCGCCCGCCGCGTCGCAGGTCTCGCGCCGGTACAGCGCGCGCGCGCCCTCGACGTCCTCGCCGGGCCGCGTCACGTACGCGACGCGCACGAGGTCGGCGGCCGCCGCCTCCGCGGCCCGCGCATCGACCGCCGTGAGGAACTCGAGCTCCGCCGCGCCGCCGGCATCGATCCCTCCCGTGAAGTGCGGGAGCTCCTCGGATGCCGGCAGGCAGCCCGCCAGGTCGCGCTCGATCAGGTTCAGAATGGACTGGCAGAGGCGCCCCGCCGCGGTCGTCTCCTGCACCGTGCGCGTGTCGACGACCGCGCGCAGGAACATGGCGTAGACCGCGGAGGAGAACATGGCCACGATCACGAGCGTGACCATGATCTCCAGCAACGTGAACCCGCCGCGCATCCGCATCATGGGGCGATCTGCTCCAGCACCAGCGTCCGCTCGGCCCCGGCCGAGAAGTACGTGACCGTCAGGACGATCTTCGCCATGCCCAGCGCCTCCGGCACCTCCTCGCGCCGCGCCTCCCACGCCCAGCGCTCGCGCTCCTCGAAGCCGCCCGCCTCCGCGTTCTCGATGCCCGCGGCCAGCTCCTGCATCTTCGCCTTCGCGCGCACCGTCGCCTCCCTGAGCTCGCGCGTCGCGTTCGCGAGCCTGATGCCCGCGATCTGGCTCTCGAGGAGATACGTGATCGCCACGGCGGCGATGAGCAGCGCCGCCATCACCTCGAGCAGCGTGAATCCGCGGGCCCCGCGCGCGAGGCCTCCGGGTGCGCTAGAACGCCGGCACATCCTGCAGCTCCTCGTAGTCCTTGTGCTCGTCGAAGTACTCGACGCTCTGGACCAGGGCGTTGAGCGCGACGGCGAGCTCCATCTCCCTGGCGTCCCGCAGATTGATGACCACATCGTTCGTGACGCCGAGCGGCGAGATCTCGATCTGGAGAACGCCGGGCGGCAGGTAGGTCTGGTACGCGACCTGCACGTCCACGAAACGCACGCCGCGGCCGAGCGAGCGCTCGAGAAGCTCCTGCGCGTCCTCGCTCTCGCGCCCCAGCTTGATCCGGTACCGGCCGGCCTCCAGGTCCAGGACGAACGTGTGGTACGATCCCGTCGTGTAGGCCCGCTGAATGGCGTACGCGAAGTGGTCCCCGAGCCCGTGCGCGCTCGCCTCCAGGTGCGTGCGCACGAAGATGCGGTCGAACCTGGCCGCCGCCGCGGCGAAGATCGCGCCCATGAGGCCCAGCACGACCAGCATCTCGATCAGGGTGAACCCGCGCCGCGCCCGCGTCATCTATCTGATCGCCTCCTCTTCCGCCAGCGCCTCGAGCACGCTCAGCGAGATGTCATCCTCCGTGCCCTCGCGCCCGTCCGGCCCGAACGAGATGAGCTCGAAGGGCGGCTCCTGCCCCTCGGCGACCTCGTACTGGATGGGGTTCTTCCAGGGATCCAGGAGCCCGCTCCTCTTGAGCACGCTCTGCGTCCCCTCCTCCTGGGGCGTCACGAGCTCATCGAGCGTCTCGGGATAGCGCTGGTTCTGCGAGTAGTACAGCTCGATCGTCTTCTCCAGCTCCCTGATCTTGAGCCCGGCAGTCTTGATCGACGCATCCTTGAGGTACGCCATGTACTTGACGGCCGCGACCGAGCCGATGACCGCCAGAATCGCGATCACGACCAGGATCTCGATCAGCGTGAATCCCCTGCGCCTGCCACGTGCCTTCTGCATCTGGTCTCTCCCTGTCCGGAACGCCGCGTCACACGATCTTGCCCATATCCAGGATCGGCAGGATGACCCCCATCACGACGAAGCCGACGATCAGCGCGAGCGCGATGATCATGACCGGCTCAAGCACGCTCGTGAAGCGGGCCGTCGCCGCCTCGATCTCCTCATCGTAGTACTCGTTGATGATGCCGAGCATCTCCTCCAGCCTCCCCGACTTCTCGCCCACGGCGATCATGTAGGCGACGAGCGGGGGGAAGACGCCGCTCTGCTTCATTATCTCCGCAATGTCCTGGCCCTCAATGATGCGGTCGTGAATCGCGCCGATGGTCGTCTCCAGCAGCTTGTTGCCCACCGTCTCCTTGACGATCGCCAGGCTCTCGACCGCGGGAAGGCCGGCCCGGAGCAGCGTCGCGAACGTCATCGCGAAGCGGCTCACCAGGCTCTTCTTCAGGAGGGGCCCCGCGACCGGCAGCGAGAGCACGAACGTGTCGCGCGCCAGGGCGCCGCGCTCGGTGGCGACGGCCGCCCGGTAGGCGGCGTAGAGCCCGGCGAGCGCCGCCCCGATCGCCCACCAGAACCGGCCGAGAAACGCGCTCACCCCGATCAGCATGACCGTGGGCACGGGCAGCGCCTTCCCGGATTCGAGCAGCATGTCCGTGATCCTCGGGATCACGAACGTGAGCAGGAACCCGACCACGAACGCGCCCACGATCAGCATCAGGACCGGGTAGGTCAGCGCCTGCTTGACCTTCGTCCTGAGCCGGGCGTGCGCGTGCAGGTAGTCCGAGAGGTGGTTCAGGACCAGCGTCATGTTGCCGCTCGCCTCGCCCACCTTGACCATGCTCACGTACAGGGGGCTGAAGTGCCGCGGATGGCGCTTGAGCGCCTCCGCCAGGCTCATGCCGTGGGTGACGTTCTCCTTGACGTCGCGGAAGGTGATCTGGAGCCGCGGGTCCTCGATCACGTCGACGAGCGCCGCGAGGGCGTCGGCGAGCGGAATGCCGGCCTTGGCGAGGGTCGCGAACTGCCGCGTGACCAGCGAGAGCTCGTTCGCCCTGCGCCTGGAGAGCGCGACGTTCCTCCGGATCGCCGTGCCGCCCGTCGCGCTGTCCAGGTCCAGAAGATAGAGGTTGCCGCCGAGGAGCTGCACGCGCGCATCCTTGGCGTTGGAGGCATCGATCACCCCCGTCGTCATCTTCTGGTCCGCGTCCAGCGCGGTGTAGCGATATACCGGCATACGTCCCTACGCTATGTCGAGCTGCGTCACGCGCCGCACCTCGTCGATCGTCGTCAGGCCGAGGGCCGCCTTGGCCATCCCGTCCTGCCTGAGCGTCGCGAGCCTGCCGCGCTCGATCGCGTTCTTCTTGATCGCGGCGGAGCTTTCCCGCCGCGTGATCTCGTCCTTGACCGCATCGTCGATCTGCAGGATCTCGTAGATTCCCATGCGCCCCATGTAGCCCGTCGACTGGCACGCCGGGCAGCCGCGGGCGCGGTACAGGAGGCCGTCCTTGAGCTGCGCGCGCGCGAGATCGTTCGCGGCCAGCTCCTCGCCGGCGGGCGCGTACGCCTCGCGGCAGGCCAGACACACCCGCCGCACGAGCCGCTGCGCCGCCACGGCGATCAGGGCGGAGTTCACCAGGAACGGCTCGCAGCCGAGGTCCAGCAGCCGGCTCACCGCGCCCGACGCGTCGTTCGTGTGGAGCGTGCTGAAGACCAGGTGCCCCGTGAGCGCGCTCTGGATGGCGATGCCCGCCGTCTCCAGATCGCGGATCTCGCCGACCATGATCACGTCGGGATCCTGCCGGACAATGGAGCGCAGGCCCGTCGCGAAGGTCATGCCCTTCTTGTTGGAGACCTGCACCTGGCTTATGCCCGGGAGCTGGTACTCGACCGGGTCCTCGATCGTGATGATGTTCACCTCCGGCCCGTTGATCTCCTTGAGCGCCGCGTACAGCGTGGTCGTCTTGCCGCTGCCCGTCGGGCCCGTCACGAGGATGATCCCGTGCGCCATGGCGATCAGCCGCGTCATGGTCTCCAGGTCGCGCTCCAGGAGCCCGATCTTCCGCAGGTCGTAGATGCCCGTCGACTTGTCCTGCAGGCGCATGACCGCGCGCTCGCCGTTGACGCTCGGAATCGTGCTTATGCGCACGTCGACCTCGCGGCCGCCGGCGACGAACGACGTCTGGCCGTCCTGCGGCACCCGGCGTTCGGCGATGTCCATCTTGCCCATGACCTTGATGCGGCTGATCACGGCCTCCTGGACGACCTTGGGAATGCGCATGACGTCGTAGAGGATGCCGTCGATGCGGTAGCGGGCCTGGACGTGGCGCTCGTAGGGCTGGATGTGGACATCGGATGCGCGCTGCTTGAGCGCCTGGAAGAGGATCGTGTTGAGCAGCTTCACGATCGGCGCCTTGTTGGCCATGTCGGCGAGATCCTCGGACTCGGCGATCTCCCTGGTGATGCCTTCCAGGCTCGCCGAGTCCAGGCCGCCGAGCATGGAATCGACGGCGGAGAGATCCATCTCGTACGCGTTGCTCACGAGCGACAGGATCTTCTCGCGCGGGGCGACGACCGGCGCGATCTCCCTGCCGAGCAGCATGCCCACCTCGTCGAGCGGATAGGTGTCGAGGGGATCGGCCGTGGCGATGAGCAGCGCCCCGTTCGCGCCGTTGAGGGCGACGACGGCGTGGTGCCGCGCGAACTCGATCGGCACCTTCTCGATGAACTGCACGTTGACGCGCGCGCCCTCGAGATCCGTGAGCATGGGGATCCCCAGGTGCGCGGCCATGGCATCGAGCACCGCCTCCTCGGGCACGTGGCCCGCGTGGGTCAGGACCACCGCGAGCGGCTTGCCTGTCTTGTGCTGCTCGGCGCGCACGGCCTCGGCCGCCTCGGGCGACAGCCGGTTCGCGTCGATGAGCCTGTGCAGCACCGCCTCGATCATCGTCTACTCCCCCGCGGCCGCGGCGGGCGCGGCCTCCTCGGCATCGGCGGGCGGCGCCGTCGTCTCCGGCGGCGCGCCCGCGGGCGCCGGGGCGGCTTCCGCAGGGGTCGCCGCCCCGTCCGCCGGCGCCTTCGCGTCCGCCGGCGCGGCCGCGGGCGCCGCCGTCTCCGGCGGTTCGGCCGCGGGCGAGCTCGCCGTCCCGGACGCCGCGCCGGCATTCTCGGCATCGGCCTTCTTCTGGTACTTTTCGCGCGCCGCCTCCTCCTCGGTCTTGGGCACGATCTCCTCGCCCGTCAGCTCCTGGACCTCGAACGATTTCCCCACGGAGATCCGGTTGAGATCCTTGAAATCGACGTCGTCGAGGATCTGCGGCTTGATGAAGAGGAAGAGCCGCGTCGTGATATCCTCCTCGGTCGTGCTCGAGAAAAGGTACCCGAGGAGCGGGATCTGGCTCAGGAGCGGCACGCCGCGGATGATCGTGCTGCGCTTCGTCGTCGTCAGGCCGCCGATCACCACGGTGCGGCTGTCGGGGACCGTGATCGATGTGACGAGCTGGTTCGATGCGCGCGGCGGCGGGATGCCGGGCTCCAGGGACTTGCCGTAGAAGTTGTCGGCCTTCAGGTCGATGTCGACGCGGATGTAGTTGCCCTCGGACACGTGCGGCGTTATTCTGAGCACCGTGCCCGCCTCGACGAACCCGCCGAACGAGACCTTCGTCGTCGACGTCCCCTGGCTGGTCGTGGTCGTCGGCTCCTCCTGGAGGCTGCTGAACGATGCCTCCTGGTTGTCGTTGACGAGCAAGAGCGGCGTCGAGCGGATGTTCACATCGGTCGTCTGCTGGAGCATGTGGATCAGGAGGGGCACGTTGCCGATCTCGCCCTTGGTGATGCCGACGAAGACGCCGGCGACATCGGTCGGCACCGTGGTCAGGTCGGGGAACCCGGCGCCGGCCGTGTTGTCGCGGTCGGCCACGCCGTAGTTCGCGAAGCCGCTGCCGCGGATCCTCGGCCCGCCCTGGGCGTCGATCGTGGTCCACTCGGTCCCGAAGTTGATCTGCCCGTCGCTCTTGATGTCGAGAATCGCCACCTCGAAGAGCACCTGCGGCCGCCTGACGTCGAGGGTCTGGAGCACGTTCTTGACTTCCTCGTGGATGTACTCCGGCGCGATGAGGATGATCGAGCTCAGGTTCAAGTCGGGAATCACGACCGACTCGCCCTCGAAGTAGAACTCCTTGCGGCTCTGCGACCGCGACGCCCCGGTGAAGCCCGACTCGGCGGGCGCCGCAGGCCCCTCGACCCCGGGGGCCGGGCCGGCGCGGTCCTCCTCGTCGTCCAGCGAGAAGCGCCCGCGCCGCGCCGCGGACAGGTTGCGAGTCGATGCGCTGCGCGTCGTGCGCGCGGCCGACAGCGTCGTCGTGGTCGTACCCGCCGCGCCCGGCGCGGTCGTCCGCCTGAGCGCCGTCGACACATCGCCCACGGTGATGTTGAAGAGGTTCCCGATCTTGACCGCCACCTCGTCCGGGTTGGTGTTCTTGAGGCGGTAGAAGCGAATGGACATCTTCTCCTGGCGCCCGATCGTGACGAGCTTCTCGATGACCTGGGCGATCTCCTTGTGGATCTCCTCGGGCGCGTTGATGATCAGCGCGCCGATCTCCTCGTCCGGCATGATGAAGGGCTGCGTCGTCAGCTTCGGGCCGAAGGCCGGCGCCGTAGTCCGCGTCCGCGCCGCGGTCGCGGCGCCCTGGAGCAGCCGCAGGTCGAAGAGCTGGCTTATGGTCTGCGCGGCAGTCGTGACCTCGGACACGGCGACCTCGTACATCTTGAAGATGTTGTCGCGCGGCCCGACGGTGTCGATGCGCGCCACCGTTTCGGCGATCTCCTTCTGCATCTCGTGCGGCGCCACGACGAGCAGCGTCTTGAGGTTCTCGTTCGGGATCACGACCCGCTCCTTGGTGAGGAGGTCGCCGCCCGTCTGCTGGCCGCGCGGCCGGAACGTCTGCTCGACCGTGCCGAGCGGAATGCCGAAGACCTGGGAGATGATGTTCGCGGCCTCCAGGAGATCGGCCTTCTCGATCGTGTAGTACCGCAGCTCGTTCTCATCCGGGCCGATCGTCTCCAGGCCCTGGATCACCTCGGCGACCCGTTTCTGGAGCTCGGTCGGCGCGACCACGATCACGACGCCGAGGGTCTCGTTCGGGATGACGAGCGACTTTCGGACCTCGCGCGCGGCCGTCGTGCGCGCCGCGCCGGTCCGCGGCACGGCGCTCGCGAGCTCCAGGTCGAAGATGCTGGCGAGCGTCGAGGCGATCTCCCTGACGTTCGTCCGCGGCACGCGGTAGTGCGCGATCTCGCGCTTGCCGGGCCCGAGGGAGTCGATCTGCGCGATGACGACCGCGATCTCGGCCTGGACCTCCTGGGGCGCCACGATGAGCAGGCTGCCCAGGTTGTAGTCGACGATGACCACGCGCTCGTCCGTGTAGGGGCT
>DHGK01000037.1:18452-18693 GCA_002402755.1 Planctomycetes bacterium UBA4800 | reverse complement strand
CCAGGCGCCGGAGCGGGAGCCCGCCCGCCGCGGACATCGCCTCCGCGACGGGCCTCGATCCCTCGCCGTCGTAATCCACGCAGCGAAGCGGCGCGTGAATCGAGATCACGCACGCGAACCGATGCGCCGCCAGGAGCTCGACGAGGGCGCGCGTTTCCGGCTCCGAGGCCGCCTCGCTCCCGTGACGCGCCGCCGCCGCGAAGTTGGGCGCGGGGAAGTTGCGGTTCACGTCGACGCCGCG
>DHGK01000037.1:189-18386 GCA_002402755.1 Planctomycetes bacterium UBA4800 | reverse complement strand
TCGACAAGCGCCGTGCCGATGGGCTCGTCGCCGTGCACTCCGCCGATGATGAGAATGCCGGGCTCGCCTCCCGGCAGCACCCGCGCCTCGATCGGCGCGCCGCGCACCGAGCGCCCGATCGTGACGCTCTCCAGCGCGCGCGCTCCCGCCGGCGCGGCCTGCGGCCCCGCGCATCCGACAATCCAGACCGCCGCAAGGGAGAGAATCCGCGCCTTGACGCCTGCCGTCATCGTTCCCCGTCCTCGCGCGCGAGCAGCGCCGCCCCCAGCGCCCCCGTGAATTGCGGCGACGGCGCGATCTCGACGGACCGGCCGAGCGCGTCCTGGAGCGCCTCGCGCATCCCCGGCACGAGCGCGACGCCGCCCGTGAACACGACCGGATCGGCGAGCATGCGGCCCGCGAGCGCCGCCACGCGCGTCGCGATCGAGTGCTCGATCCCCGCCGCGATGTCGGCCGCGGCGGCCCCGCCCGCAAGCAGACCGATGATCTCGGTCTCCGCGAACACGACGCACATGCTGCTTATGGCCGCGGGCGCGCGGCTCCGCCGCGCGAGATGCCCGAGGTCCTCGAGGCGCACCTCCAGGCGCTGCGCCGCGACTTCCAGGAAGCGCCCCGTCCCCGCCGCGCAGCGGTCGTTCATGGCGAAATCCCTGACCGCGCCGCCCGGATGCAGCCTCAGCACCTTGCTGTCCTGGCCGCCGATCTCGATCACGCTCGCGGCCGCGGGCGCTTCAGCGCGCACGCCGCGGGCGTGGCACGTGATCTCGGTGATCCGCACGGTCGCAAAGTCGATGGCCGCGCGCGCATAGCCCGTCGCCACGGTCGCCTCGACATCGCGCAGGGACGCGCCACGGGCCTCGAGCAGCCGCTCGGCGAGCGCCCGCGCGCGCGCCGCGTGATCGACGCCCTGGTCCGCCACGCCCCGGTCGATGACCGTCCCATCGCGGCCGGCGAGCACGACCTTGATCGCGCGCGACCCCGCATCGACTCCCATGAAGATCATGCGCCGACTCCTTCTTCCTTCGCGCGCCCGCCGCCGGCGCGGCACGTTTCGACCAGCGCCTCGATCCGCGTGCGCAGGGCGGGACGCAGCGCATCCGCAACCGGCGGGACCTCGATCTCGACCGCCGGCAGGCCCGCCGCGGCCGCCGCCTCCGCGATGACCGCGCCCTCCCAGGCGCAGTGGCTCGCCCCGGGGATGCGCGACACGATGAGGCCTTCGGCGCCGAAGCGTTGCGCGTCCCGGAGAATTCGGCGCACTCGATCGGCCGCGCTGCCTGCCATGGGATCCGCGAGCACCATGCGTGCGAGCGCCTCCATGGGCGGCACGTCCTCGGGAATGAGGTCGAGCGCGTGGCAGATCATGTACTCGGTCCCGCACACGCGGCCGCCGCAATCCTCCAGCAGGTTCATGACGCGAAGATCGGCGACCGGGTTCACCCAGAAGACGCGCACCGCATCGGCGGGCAGGACGCCCTCGCCCGCCGCCGCCCGCGCGCGGGCCTCGTCGCGCAGATCGCGCAGCACGGCGAGCGCTTCCGCACGATCCGAGCAGAAGTGGAGCGCAAGCATCTCGGCAACGAGCATCTCGAGCGACGGCAGGGGAGCCGCGGGCGTCGCGAAGACGCCTTCGCGCAGGTCCGCGAGCACCGTCCGGATCTCGTTCGCGGCGCGGATGCCCGCCGCGAGCGCCGCGTCGTCGATCGCCGTCCCGGCCAGCGCGCCGAGCGCCTCGCGCACCCGCACGAGCTCCCCGCGCACGAACTCGACCTGCGCCCTCGGCGCCGCAAGCCCGCCCGGCAGCTCGACGCCCTCCTCGCCCGGGTCGGGCGGCCGGCGATGCGGCGCCTCCCACCACAGGATCGGAACGCCGAGCCCCTGCAGCCGCTGCGCGATCGCCGAGAAATCATCGCACGTCGCCCCCGTGCTCGCGACCAGGAGATCCGGCCGCGGGAAGTGCGCCCCGCTGACGAACGCGCCCAGCATCGCGCGCACGGGGCAGAAGGAATCGTCGATGCCGAGCCCATCCGCGATCGCGAAGAGGTCGGTCGACAGCTCCTTGAAGCAGGGCAGCCACCACGCGCCATCGGGATAGAACGCCACGGTCGCCGGAAACGAGTACGCCATGACCGGCACGGTGCCGAGGTCCTTCATGGCGCCCACGATCTTCATGCCCGCGGCGCGCGCGGCCGCGAGCCGCTCCTCCTCGGTCAGAAGGAAGTTCCACAGCCTGAGCGCCGCCGCCGAGTTGTCGAAGGCGAGCTTGAGAAGTCTGCGGTCGCCCCCGGCCGCGTGCCGCGAGAGCGGGCCGCCGTACGACGGCTCGGCGAGCCCCGCCGCCGTGAGCTCGGCATGGCGCGCATCCCATTCGCGGAGCGAGATCTTCATGGGGCGCATCGCACGGTCTCCACGAAGGCCTCCACGCGGTGAGCCAGGACCGCCGCGGCGCCGGCCTCGCCGGTCAACTCCAGGCACAGGAACGGAAGGCGCGCCCACTCGCGCATGCGCGCCGCCTCGGCATGCCACGCGTCGCACCAGGCATAGTGCGCGAAGACGATCCCGCGCACGGCGCGGGCCGCGAGACGCGCCTTCAGCCACCGGTAGAGCTCGGTGTTGGGACGCCTGCCGGCATCGACAATGCCGTCGAAGTACGCCGCCGCAAGCTCGCCGCGCGGGTCGCCGCCCAGGCGCCGCCGATCAAACGGCAGCGGCAGCGCGCGCTCGCCGTGCTCGGTGGCATCGAGGACGACCGCGCCGCCCGCCCGCGCGATGCAATCGAAGAGCACGCGGTCGCCCGCGCTCAGCGGGCCGCCGACCACGGCAACCGGCGCCGCGCCGTCCCCGGGCGTTACGCCGCCCGCCGCCGACGCGGCGCCGGCGCGGCGCGCATCGTCGTGCTCCCGCATCACGCGGGCGAGGTCGGCATCCGCGGTCGGCACGCCGCCGAGCCCTTGCAGAAATCGTCCGAGCCGGTCGAGCTCGGCGGCGTAGTACCGGCGTGCGCCCGCGGTCTGCCACGTGTGCGGCACGTTCAGCACGAAGAGCGGCGGCGCGTCCCGGCCCCGCACGGTCTCGACCGCCCGGCGCATCTGGTCGCACATGGTCGTGAAGATCGCGGCCGCGGCGCCCGTGCCGGCGCCCACGCTGTCGGCGAACGCCTGCGCAAAGGGGCACACGCCCTCGGGCGGCGCAGACCTGCGGCGCGGAATCGTGCGCTCCGGCACGAACCCGTGCGCCGCGATGAGCTCGGCGGGCACGAACGGCGAGCTGTAGACGATGCGTCCGCTCACGCCCGGGTGCATCCTTTCGCGTTTCGCCGCACGGTCTCGTACAGCGCCTCCACGCGCACCTGGATTCTGGCCGAATCGGAAGGCGAGTAGTCGGTCTCGATTCTCAGGTATGGCAGATGCAACTCGTCCTCGACGAAGCGCCTGATCAGCGCCGCCTCGACGTCGTACGTCAGGCAGGCCTGCCAGACAAGATCGATGACGCACTGGACGCCGTAGTCGCGCGCGAGCTCCCTGAGAAACTCCTGCCGGCGCGTGTTGGGCGTCATCACCGAGCAGTGCAGCCGGTAGTACTTCTCGGCGAGCGCGCGCAGGGGGTCGGGCGCGTTCGGCGCCACATCGTCGAGGATCGGCTTCAGGCCCGTGCAGTTCTCCATGGCCGCGATGAGACCGCCTGCCGATTCGATCAGCTCGACGACGCGTTCGGCGCCGTGCACGACCGGAACGCCGGTGAGGAGCACGCGCACGCGCCGCGCCATCTCGGGCGGCCCTTCGACATCCTCCAGCTCCTTGCGCGCGCGCGCGTACTGCGCGAGCGCCTCGGGCATGGCCGCGATGCTCGTCTTCAGGCTCAGAAGCTCGCGGCCCGCGAGCGGCGGCCGCGTGCGGCGCATGAGAACGGCAAGGTTCCGGCGCAGTGCGCGCTCCTTGTTCATGAGCTCGATCTGCGCCCTGAGGGCGTCGTCGGTGATCGTCGTCTCGAAGCGCCGCTCCAGGGCCGCCTTCAACTTACCGAGCTCGGCGTGCCAGTGCGCGAACGCCTCGGGGTCGTCGCTCTTCTGCGTGAGCTCGATGAGGTGCATGGGCTTNNCTTCTTCTTGCCGTCGCACGTCGTCTCGGCGACGACGAGCGATGCCATCTCCAGGAAGGGGTTGGATTTCTCGAGGCAAAAACCGTACGTCGACTTGATGAGCGGGCACAGGTTCGAGGGGAGCTCTTCTTCGGCGGCCGGAATCGTCTCGGCCGAGCCGCCGCAGAGGCAGACGGGCACGGCGCCCGCCGCCATGATGATCTCGCGCGGCGTGTACTCGCACATGATGCCGACGATGGGCCTGCCTTCGGCGCTCGCCGCCGACGCGTACTCGTAGCAATGGTCGATCATGTCGCCGAACCACGCGAGCGCCCCGTTGCGGCGCGCCGCCGGCCCCGTGCACGGCGCCGCCGCGCTCTCGCACGGATCGTGCTCCTCGATGCGTTCCTTGCAGCCTTCGGGGCGTGTGCCTGTGCATCCGCTCATTGCAGCCTCCCGTGCGGCGCGCGCCGCTCAGCTCGTCCTCGTCCCCACGAACCTCCCCTGCGCGATCTTCCCCGCGCGGGCGAGCTGCCGCATGAATTCCATCTCCGCGCCCAGCGCCTGCATGAGGGGCATATCGAACCCGACGATCCTGAGCGCATCGTAGGCGAGCTGTCGGGTCAGCATGGCAATGTAGAGATCGACCGCCGGCGCGAAGGCGCCCGTATCTTCGGCGACCATCACCCGGAAGCCGTGCGCGCCGAGCAGGGCGCGATACTCCGTCATGTCCAGGACGTTCGGGAACTTCATGAAGGCCAGAAAATGGGCCGCCTCATCCTCGGCGAGCCCCGCCGGCCCCTCGATCCAGTCCGTGAAGGCGATGGCGCCGCCGGGTTTGACGATGCGCGCGGCCTCGGCGATCAGCGCCTCCTTGTCGACGACATAGCACCACGCATCCTCGCCCCAGACGAAATCGAAGGCCGCGGCGGGAAACCCCGTGGCGCAGGCGTCGGCAACGGTGAGCGCGATCGCGTCCGCGAGGCCCTGCGCGGCGCACCGGCGGCGGCCGAGCTCCACCACTTCCGCCGTGGCGTCGACGCCGTGCATGGCCGCCACGCCCCGGAAACGCACGAGGAAGCGCATGCCGGCGCCCGTGCAGCAGCACAGGTCGGCGCCCCGCATCCCCTCCCCGATCTTCGCCCTCTCGGCGAGCGCCATCGACGAGGCGAAGCCGCCGATGTGGATCTGCTCGCCCATGATGAGTTCCCAGAGCTCTCTCTCGAACCCGCGGTACACGGCTTGCACATCCGGCAGTCCGACGGTGACGAGGCTCTTCATGGGCGTGGCTCCCTTGCGGTGATGGTGTGTGCGGGGATGGGTGCGCCGCGAAGCGGCGCGCGGCCGGGAAAGGCCGTCAGGACAGGGGCGAGAAGCCGCCGGGCGCCGCCGTCTCCGCCGGCCGAGCTCTCGCCGTGCGAGCACATGTGCCGAAACGTGCCGAGCCGCGCCATGCGTCTCCCTGGCAGCCGCCCGCTCAGGTCCCGCCGGCGCAGCGCCCGCGCGACGCCCGCCGGGGCTCGACATGCCGAACGAAGTCGATCATCCGTCGTGTCCTTCCAGCGACCGGGGATTTCCCGGCCGCGCGTGTACCTCGTTATTCTACCGCAGGAGCGCGTTCGGCATCCATGCCGGCGGGAAGCTCCTTCACCGCCGGATCGGCGGCAGGCCGCAGATGTACCACGCAACCGCCGCGGCTTCGATGGCGACGATTGCCCAGAAGCGCAGCCGAAAGGACCCCTTCGCCGTCTTGTGGCGGAAGAGCTGCATCGCAACGAACGCGCCGGCGCACCCGCCGGCGAGCGCATGCGCCAGGAGCAGGCGCTCCGGAACCCGCGCGCGGCGCGTTCCGGCGATCGCCTTGTCGTAGCCGAACGCCGCGAACGCGACCAGATTCTCGACAATGAGCCAGCTCGCGAGCGGGTCCAGATCGAACCGGCGCCGGAGGGCGCACGCGCCTGCCGCGCTCGCGGCGAACGTCACGAGCCAGTGAAGCGGCATGTCGCTACCCGCACGGCGCGAACGCCATGCACTCCAGATCGTCGGCCGTCGGGTCGATGGCGCACTCGCCGAAAGGCGGGGGGAGCGGCCCCGACTGCGCAAAGAGATGCCCCAGGATCTTGATCGCATCGGCGATATCAATCCGGCCATCGTCGTTGGCGTCTCCGGCATCCTCGCAGGAGGGCGCGACGTCCTCGGCGAAGAGGAAGCTCAGCGTGAAGACGGCGTCGGCGATGTCGACGGCGCCGCTCGCGTTCGAGTCGCCGCGCCGGAAGAAAGGGGCGGTGCTGAAGCTCCACACGGGCCCCGCCTGAACGCTCCCGTCCGCGAACACTTCGTCGACTCGCCACGCATAGGTCGCAGCCCCCCGCAGGCGGCCGGGGCGAACGAGCGGGGTCTCGAACCGGCCCAAGTACTCGCTCGATGCCCTGCCGGCGGCGGCCACGCGGGCCGCATCGGTGCCGAGATACACGTCGTGGCTCTCGGCCCCGGCGGCGGCCAGCCAATGGAGTCGCGGCTCCGGACCGACCTCGCGCGCACCCGCGGGAGGCGTCGGCTCCCACGCCTCCGAGACGAGCTCGCGGTAGAAGACCGCCTGACCCGCCTCGCCCGCCGCGGCGCCCTCCGAGAAGATGAAGCACGACCCGCACACGGCTCGGCTGCCGCGCGGGGAGCGGAGGACTTGCCATGTCATGTTGCCGAACGATGTCGACCCGCCGCGTGTGCGCAGGTGAAGCGGGAATACGTCCTGCCGGGCGTGATCCCAGAACCACGCGCGCCAGGAGCCGAAGTCGCCTCGGATGTACTGCCCCTCGACCAGCATGTGCCGGCGGCCGAAGAGCGCGCCGTCATCCCGGTCTCCGATGTTGGCGCTCGCCTCGTTCGCAACGAGCGCGTCGTTCAGCGCGGCCCAGACGGCCGTCGTCCAGGAAGCCGCGCCCGCGAGCATGCCGCGGAGAACTCCCGTGCCGTTCCGGTCGACGCTCCCGCTGTCGGCATCGAAGAAGTGGAAGCCGACATCGATGCGGCTGCCGTCGGCGCTGATGGCGAAGAGGCTGGGAGTGCCCTCCAGGTCGGAGCCGTTCTGAGCGGCGAGGGTGAGCGGCGCCGTGAAGTCGAGCGTCCAGGCGCCGGCGAGCAGCGCCGCATAGCTCGGATAGAAGCAGAACCTGAGGTTCGAGGGGCTCCGGCTGCCGGGATTGCCCCACTGCTCGTGCGCCAGGAAGAAGCCGCCCGTCTGCGGGTGGTATGCGATCGCGGGCATGTCGGCGTTCGGCCGGAGCGTCCGCCGGTACGTCCATGCGAGGAGATCCGTCGATGTGGCGAGCCTGACCTCGAACTCGCCGTCAATCGCGCTGTGGTAAACGCCGATGTAGCCCGGCGCGGCGGGGTTCTCGATGATCTGGAGCGTGTCGAGGCCCCGGCCCTGGTTGTCCTTCGCGGCGTATCGCACGCCGGTCGGACCCACCAGGTCCTCGAGGAGATCGAAGCCCGTGGCGAAGCTGAGGACCTCGCCCTTCAGCGCGGCGCCGCCCTCGAGCGCATCGGCGCGCCAGAAGTAGCGCGTGTAGGGAGCGAGGGTGACCACGTGGCGCACGCGGGGCCCGGCGACAGGCGCCGCGAGCAGATGCTCGGGCGCGCCGGGGACCGCCGCGAGCACCGCCTCGAAGTCGGTGCCGACGTAAAGCTCGTAGCCCTCGACGCCGGGAGCCGCGTCCCAGCCGAGAACCGTGTACAGCGGCGCCCCGTCCGCGCCATCGGCCGGCGCGGGAGCACCGAGCGGCGCCCCTCCCGCCAGGGGCTTGAGCGAGAAGTCATCGAGGTAGACCCGCCCGCGGGGCCCGCGGGCCGTGTCGACGCCCCACACGTGGAACTCGCCGTAGCGGGCGCCCGCGGGCGCGACGACATCGGCCCGCACCTCCACCCAGCCTGCCGTCTGTATGCGGCCGATGTCTCCGGCCAGGAGCGCCTGGCCCTTCCAGTCGCTCCACGAGTCGTCCGCCCACCAGCGCACGAACGCGAGGACCTCGCCGATCGAGAGCGCCTCCGTCGTCCGGTGGAAGAAGCGGGCCCGGTAGCTCCGGCCGGGCGAGACCGCGTAGCGCCGGCTGTCCCATTCCGGTCCGTCGGCGATCGAGAGGTCGAACTCGAGCGAACGCGTCCCGCTGCGGGCGAACGCCGGATTCGAGTTGACCTTGCAGCCCGCGTTTGTGCGGAAGTCCCAGGCGAACGGCCGCCCCAGGCCGTGATACTGCTCGATGGACCCGTTGAGGATGAGCTCCGCGGCCGAGGCGGCGCCGGCGGAAACGAGCACGAGGAACGCTGCGCGCGCACGCGCGCGGCAGTTGCGCTCGGGTGGGCGGCGGGGGCAGTCGCGCATGCCATCCATCTTCGGGCGGGGGCGCGGGCGCGTCAACCGCGCGGCCGCGACGCGCTCCTCAGGCGTCGAGCGCCTCATCCGCGAGAATCGCCCGCACATCGGGCCGGCGGCAGTACGCCGCGCGCAGCGCGAGGTGGCGCGCCGGGTTCTTCCGGTAGGTTCGGTTGGCGATCCGCGTCGTGGCGCTCGTGTGAAACATGTAGCGGCTCAGCGTGCACGCCGGCAGCGTCAACACCTTGTGCCCCGCCGCGATGAGCCGCCGCGCGGGCGCGAAGGCGATGTCCTGGTGCCGCGCTCCCGTCGTGAAGCGGCAGCCCGC
Organism: Planctomycetes bacterium UBA4800; assembly: GCA_002402755.1. Taxonomy (GTDB): domain Bacteria; phylum Planctomycetota; class UBA8108; order UBA8890; family UBA8898; genus UBA8898. Next base: position 9,609 of record DHGK01000037.1, on the reverse strand, counting down.
GGCGCGAAACGCGCCGGCGTCAAACAGCGTGCAGATCGAACGGAGGCGCGGGCTCCTGCCGGCGAGCGTGCGCTCGAAGAACGCGCCGAGCCGCGCCGGCAGCATCCAGAGGCCCGGCGCCGGAATCGACTGGTGCCGCGGCCCCACCGCGGCGTACGGGCCCAACGCGAGCTTCGCGCGCAGGAAGGGGAGCCAGCCGGCATGGTGCACGTGCAGATCCGAGTGCATGACAACGAACCAGGGCGTCGCGACGCGCTCGACCTGCGCGTTGAGGCACTCGAAATGGCTCTGCCACGTCTCGTTGGCACATCCCGTGTCGACGAGCTCGATCCACGTCAGGGACTCGAGATAGGCGCGCGACGCATCGCGGGAACCGTTGTCCAGAACGCGGACGCGGACGCCGGGGGGCGTGTAGCGCCTGAGCGCGCGCAGGCACAGCCTGATCGCATCCAGGGTCTGGAAGTGAGGGATGAGTATCGTGACCTCGTCCACCGTGGATTCTCCGGCGCCGCACGCCCGCGGCCGTTCTTGTACCACCTCGAATCCGCGGCGGCAACCGTCCGGCGCGGGCAGTTCTTGCACTTCTCCCGCCCGAGTGCAAGGCTTGCACCCGTGGCCCGCAGGACGGCGCGGCCGCGGCCGCCTTTCCGGGCCCCGGAGGGGAGATAGCGCCCCAACACGGTTTGGCATGGTTGTTGCTAAGGGTAACACAGCGTTAGAATGGCAAGTCAGAGTGGACCACACAGGAGGTGACGTATGTTGAGATCGAGAACGATGACGGCGATGGCGCTTGCGGCGGCGTTCGTCTGGGCGGGCAGCATTGCGATGGCACAGGATTCGGCGCCGCAGGCGGGGTGTCCCTCCGCCGCGCAGCCGCAGGTCGCGGCCGGCGGACAGGGCGTCTGCGGCCAGCCGTGCTGCGGCGCGTGCGGCAAGACCTATGCCGACGAGAACAAGGACGGCGTCTGCGATCACCGCACGGGCGGCCCGCCCGCGTGCGCACAGCCTCGCGCGTTCGGACGCGGCCCGTGGTTTGTCGATCGGAACAGTGACGGCGTCTGCGACAGGCTCCAGGGCGCGGCGCCGCGCGGCCCGGCTGTGCGGCGCGGAGCCGGTCGCGTCTTCGGGCAGCCTGTCGGTCCCGCGTTCGGACGAGGCCTGAGATTCGTCGACCGCAACCGGGACGGCGTCTGCGACAGGCTCCAGGGCATGGCGCCGCGCGCGGCCGTTCAGGGACGCGCGTGCTGCCCGTGCTGCAACCGGCCGTGGGGTCCGCCCCCCGGCGTCCCGTTCCAGGGCGGCCCGGGCTTCGGCCGCGGCCAGGGCCCCATGGGCAATCCCCCGGCGCCGCCCCAGGGCGGCCCCGGCTTCGGCCGCGGACGCGGGCCCATGGGTAATCCTCCGGCACAGCCTCAGGGCGGCCCCGGCTTCGGCCGTGGACGCGGACCCATGTGGAACGCTCCCGTGCAGCCCCCGCAGCCGCCCGCCCCGGCCGCAGGCCCTGCGGCCGGCCCCGGCCGGTGCTTCATCGACCAGAATAACGACGGCGTCTGCGATCGCGTGCAGTAGCCGGCTGCGGCTCGCGCGGCGCGCGCGGATCGGATCGTCCGCGCGCGCCGCGTTTTCGTTGTTCGCTCTTGGAGCCGCGCGGCGCGCCGGGTACGATGCACGCATCGCGTACAACGCCGTTCTCGCAGGAGGAACGCATGAACACCGCCAGCCGACGCCGTTTTCTTTCCGCCGCCGCCGCCGCCGGGGCGGCCTTCACCGCCGTGCCGAGCCGCGCCATCGCCGGCGCGAAGTTCGTCGCGCCGAGCGACCGCGTGAACGTCGCCTTCATCGGCGCGGGCACGCAGGGCATTCGCCAGCTCATCGACGCACTGCCGCGCGGCGACATGCGCGTTGCCGCCATGTGCGACCCCAACCGCAGATCCGACGACTACGTCGAATGGGGCAGGAACGAGATCAGGGACAAGGTCAGGCGCTTCCTCGGCGACCAGTCCTGGGGCGCGGATGCGAAGGGCTGCCGCTGCGGCCGCGAGATCGGCGTCGAGCTCGTCGACCGCCACTACGCCAAGGCCGGGCTCGGCTGGAAATGCGCCGCGTACGCCGACTTCAGGGAGATGCTCGCGGAGGAAAAGGGGCTCGACGCCGTCTACAACATGACGCCCGACCATCTGCACGGCTCGGTCGTCGTCGCCGCCATGCGCCTCGGCAAGCACGCGATCACGCACAAGCCGGTCGCGAACGTCTTCTCCGAGTCGCACCTGGCGATGACCACGGCGAAGGAAACCGGCCTGGCGACGCATCTTTTCTGCGCCGCCGACAAGCACACGACGCCGCTCATGTGCGAGTGGATCCGGGCCGGCGCCATCGGCGCCGTGCGCGAGGTCCACAACTGGACGACGCGGCCGTTCTGGCCGCAGGGCATGATCGAGCTGCCGCGCGAACGGCCGCCGGTCCCGGACGGCCTGGACTGGGACCTCTGGCTCGGCCCCGTGCCGCCGCGGCCGTATCACCCGGCCTACACGCACGCCGTGTTCAGGGGCTGGCTCGAGTTCGGGAGCGGCGCCCTCGGCGACATGGGCCACTACAGCTTCTCGCAGATCTTCAGGATCCTGAATCTCGGCGTGCCGTCCGCGGTCGAGGCGGGCCGCGACCAGTTCTGGAAGATCGAGGACTGCCTGTGGATCAAGCAGGAGAACGCCGTGTCGTTCCCGCGCGCGTCGATGATCCGCTGGGAGTTCCCGGCGCGCGACGGCATGCCGCCCGTCGCGCTCCACTGGTACGACGGCGGCATGAAGCCGCCGCTCCCCGCCGAGCTCGGGGAGGACGGCGAGGATCTCCCCGAGGAAGGCATGATGTTCGCGGGCGACGAGGGCACGCTGCTCGCCGACTTCATGGGCGACAACCCCCGGTTGATCCCCGCCAGGAAGATGCGCGCCTTCGCCAAGCCGCCCGAGAGCCTGCCGCGGCCGCTTCCCGAGCTCGACCAGTGGATCAAGGCCTGCCGCGGCGGGCCGGCCACCGAGGCGAGCTTCGAGCGCGCGTGGCCGTGGAGCCAGACGATCCTCCTCGGCAACATCGCGCTCCGCGTCGGGAAGAAGCTCCTGTGGGATGCGGCGGCGCGCCGGTTCACGAACTCGGATGCCGCCAACAGCCTCCTCGCGCGCGCGTACCGCCCGGGCTGGGAGCTGTAGACGGATCCGACGACAACCGCGCGCGGGCGGGCGCCCCGGCCTTCACGGCCGGCGCCCGAACGTGCTACGCCGGCACGAGCACGGCTTCGGCTTCCATGCAGAAGCGCGCATAGAGCTCGTCGAGGAACCGCTGGCAGAAGGGGTGGTAGCTCTCGCCGAGCGTTGACAGGCTCTCCCTGAGCGACTTCACGTGCGCCTCGAAGCTTGCCACGACGCGCGCCTTGCGCTCGGCCAGGTCGGCGCGGCCGCGGTCGAGCGCCTTGGAGAGATCGGCGCGCGAGGACTCGATCTTCGTCCCGAGCTCCTTGAGACTCTCCTTGTAGCTCGCGTAGAGCGCATCGACGCGCCCGATCCACTCGTTGAGCCGCTCCAGGCCCCGCTGGTGCGGCAGCGTCTCCTTGGCGACGCGCCGGACGAGCCGCCGGCCGAGGAACCTGATCACGCAGTTCTCGATGCGCTGCGGGGCGCGCGCGAAGAGCCGCTTCACGCCCTCCCACGGGCTGTAGAACTCGCGGAACGCGCGCATGATGCCGCTCTGGAGCTCCAGCGCCGTCATGCGCGCGGGCTTGACGACGACGTGCTGCGCATCGTAGAGGTGCCACGCGCGGGTGAGGATGCAGCCCTGCTTCTCCAGCTTGCGCGTGAGGGGCGGCCCGGGAAGCGGCGTGATGGCGAAGAACTGCGCGGTGTCGAGCTTCATGCGCTTGGCGAAGGCGATCGTCTGATCGATGGTCTCGACCGTGTCCGCCTCGGACCCGAGAACGAACATGCCGTGAATCGAGATTCCCTTGGCGTGGAAGCGCTGCACGGCCTCCATGTTCTTCTCCAGCGACGATGATTTGTGCCACAGCCTGAGCGTCTCGTTGTTGACGGACTCGAACCCCACCATGATCGTGCTGAAGTCGGTCTTGACCATGAGGTCGAGAAGCTCGTCGTCGAACGCCGCCTCGACGCGCGACTGGCAGCTCCAGGCGGGCAGCCTGAGCCCCTCGGAGAGGCAGCGCTCCAGCAGCGACTTGGTGTGCGTCCGATTGGCGGTGAAGTTGTCATCGGCGAAGAAGATCGGCGCGCGCGACTGCGCGAGGTGGTGCCGCAGGAGCTCCATCGTCCGGTCTTCCGACATGCAGCGGTAGCCGCGTCCGAAGTTCTGGATGACCGAGCAGTACTCGCACCCGTACGGGCAGCCGCGCGACGTGCACACGGTCTGGTGCGTGATGCGCTTCAGGACGTACTGCGGGAACACCGGAAACGGCAGGGCATCGAGCTCCGCGCTCGTGAGGAACGGCCGGGGCGGCGCCACGACGACCTGCCCGCCGTCGTTGTACGCGATGCCCTTGATGCCGGAGAGCGGCGGGCGCTCCGGCGACTCGGCCAGGCGATCGAGGACCTCGACGAGCGTGTGGTCGCCCTCGCGCATGACAACGATGTCGCCGAACTCGAGCGCCTCCTCGGGCAGCGCGGACGTGTGCGGCCCGCCGAAGACGATCGTCGCGCGCGGGTTCGCGGCGCGAATCAGCCGGGCGGCCTCGTAGGACGGCGGCGCCGTGCGCGTGATGACCGAGATCCCGACCACATCGGAGGCGCGCAGGCGCTGCCAGTCCTCGGCCGAAAGCTGCCCGCCCTTCCTGAGAGCGGGCGTCAACGCCACGGCATTACCGTGGCCGGCGCGCTTCGCGATGGCCGCGAGCAGGTCCGCCGAGCGCGCCGGCAGCCTGAACAGCGAGTAGACATCGCGCGATTGCGGTCCGTGAAGCCTGCCATCGACGGTTGCGGGAAGCTCCAGGAAGGTCACGACGAGCGGACGGGCGGAGGGTCTCATTCTTCTCCTTCACCGCAATGGTGAACGGAACCAGTGTACCCCTGGTAGCGGGCGGACGCAAGGATGCGGCCCGGCCGGTGGACAATCCCGCCCGGCCGTGGCACACTGAACGCCCAAGGAGCTTCCATGCGCGATGTCCCGGTTCCCCAGGCGCCGGCCGCCGGCGGGCGCCCCGCGCTCACCGCGAGCGCCACGGTTCTCCTCGCGCTCTGGTGCGCGCTGCCGTGGTGCGGCCTGCTCGTCTGGCAGGCGCTCGAGCACGATCTTGCCGTGCACGCTCACAAGGAGAGCCTGGAGCGCGAGGGCCGGGCCTATCTCAACATGCTCGATGCCGCGCTGCGCTCGATGGGCCCCCGCCGGCGCGAGGTCCCGGAGTTCCTGAGCGGCGCGCTCGACGAGGCCCTCCAGATGCCGCAGGTGCGGGGCGCGCTCATCCTCGGCATGGACGGCGCGCGCATCGCGTCCGCCGGCGCGGCCGATTCCCAGCCCCTCCCCGAGCGCATCGCGCCCGTGCGCTGGACGGACGCCGATCTGATCATGGTCCGCCGAATCGACATCGGCGGGATGCGGCTCGGCGGCCGTTTCGGGGCGGGACGCCCCGCCGGCGCGCCTGCTCCCCCGTTCGGGCCCGGACCCGCCGGGCGCGGCCGCGCCGCGGCCGACGAGATCCTCGAGAACAGGCCGGCCGATCTCCTTCTCTTCCTCGACCGCACGGAAACCGACGGGCGGATCCGCGGCGATCTTCTCCTGCGGGCGGGCATCGCGGCCGCCGCGGGCGCGGCCTTCGCCGGCCTCTTTCTCCTCATGCAGAGCGGCCGGAGGACGCGGCTCCTGCGCGGCGAGCTGGCGGTCGCCGAGACGCGCGCCGCGCAGCACCGGGAATGGGCGCTCCTCGGCGCCGGCCTGGCGCACGAGACCAAGAACCCCATCTCGGTCGTGCGGGGGCTGGCGCAGCAGCTCGCCGACGACCCCGCCGCGCCGGACCGCCACCGCGATGCCGCGCACCGCATGGTCGAGGAGATCGACCGCGTCGTCGCGCGCGTCGATGAGTTCCTGCTGTTCTCCCGCCCCATCGAGCCCGCGCTCGCGCCCGTGCCGCTCCGCGCGCTCTTCGCCGATATGGCCGCGCTCATCGAGGCGGACCTCGCACCCCGCGAGGGCGCCGTCGTGATCGAGGCCGAGCCGCTCGCGATCATGGCCGACGCCGGCATGCTCAGGCAGATCCTGCTCAACCTCCTCGTCAACGCCGCGCAGGCGATCGGCGGGCGCGGCCGCATCTGCCTGCGCGCCGCGCCGGCGGGCGATGGGACCGTCACGATCGAGGTGGCCGACGACGGCAAGGGCATTCCGGCCGAGGAACTCGGCAGGGTGTTCCAGCCCTACTACTCGCTCAGGCCGGGCGGGACGGGGCTGGGGCTGGCCATCGTGCGCCGCCTGGCCGAGGCCCACGGCTGGCAGGCCGCCATCGAGAGCGCGACCGGCGCGGGCACGACCGTTCGCATCGCGGGCATCCGGGGAGCCGCCGCCGCATGAGCGCCACAATCTTCGTCGTCGACGACGATGCGCGCCAGCGCGAGATCATCGTGGAGTTCCTGAAGGGCCGCGGCTTCCGCGTGCGCGGCGCGGGCGATGCGGAGCGCGCGCTCGCGCTCCTCGACGAGGAAACGCCGGCGCTCGTCCTCATGGACGTGCGCATGCCCGGCATGGGCGGCATCGAGGGCCTCGTGCGCATGCGCGCGCGCGTTCCCGCGCTGCCCGTGATCCTGCTCACCGCCTACGCCGAGGTGCGCGATGCGGTCGACGCCATGAGAAAGGGCGCCGCCGACTACCTGGAGAAGCCCGTCGACCTCCACGAGCTCATGGCCGTGATCGAGGGCCTCGCGGGCGCGCGCGCCGCGCCCGAGGAGGACGCGGCGCCGCCGCTTCCCGCCGGCTTCGTCGCGGCGAGCCCGGCGATGGCGCGCGTCGTGCGCGAGGCCGACATGGTCGCGGGCACGGACGCCACGGTGCTCATCACCGGGGAGAGCGGCTCGGGCAAGGAGAAGATCGCCGCCTTGATCCACGCGCGGAGCGCCCGCGCCGCGGGGCCGTTCGTCGCGGTCAACTGCGCCGCCATTCCCCGCACGCTCGTCGAGAGCGAGCTCTTCGGCCACGTGAAGGGCGCGTTCACCGGCGCCGATGCCAACCGCAGCGGCAGGTTCGAGACCGCAACGGGCGGCACGCTGCTCCTCGATGAGATCGGCGAGCTGCCGCTCGATGTGCAGCCCAAGCTCCTGCGCGTTCTGGAGGACGGCGACTACGAGCGGGTCGGCGAGTCCGCGACGCGACGCGCCGATGCGCGCATCATCGCGTGCACGAACCGGGACCTGGAGAAGGAGGCGGCCGCGGGAACCTTCCGCGAGGACCTCTTCTGGCGGCTCAACGTGTTCCACGTGCACGTCCCGCCGCTCAGAGAGCGCCCCGAGGACATTCCCGAGCTCATTCGCCTGTTCCTCCAGCGCGCCGGCAAGGAAAAGGCGCGCCTGTCGCCCCCGACGCAGGCGCTGCTTGCGGCCTACTCGTGGCCCGGCAACGTGCGGGAGCTCGCCAACGTCATCGAGCGCGCCGCGATTCTGTCGGCGGGCGCGGTCATCCTGCCCGAGCACCTGCCCGAGAAGCTCCGCGCGCCCGGCGCGCCTCCCTCCGCGCGCGCGGGCGAGGGGCCGGTCGTGAACGTCGAGGAGGCCGAGCGCCGCGCCATCCGCGAGGCGCTGCGCCAGACCGGCGGCAACCGCACCGAGGCGGCCGCGCTCCTCGGCATCAGCAGGCGAACGCTCTTCTACCGCCTGAAGCAATACGGCGGGGAGCCGTGAGCGCCGGGGCCGGCCTATGAACCGCCTCTTCCGGACCAAGCCGCTCGCGCGGCTCCTCGGGGAGACCGAGGCGCCCGAGCGCCGGCTCCCGCGCGTCCTGGGCCCCTTCCAGCTCACGTGCCTCGGCATCGGCGCGATCGTGGGCGCGGGCATCTTCTCGACGATCGGCACCGCCGTCGCAGGAACGGCGAGCGCGCCCGGCGCCGGACCCGCGCTGGTCGTGTCCTTCGCGCTCGTCGCCGTCGCCTGCACGTTCGCGGCGTTGTGCTACGCCGAGTTCGCGGCCATGGTGCCCGTCTCGGGCTCCGCCTACACCTACGCCTACGCGACGCTCGGCGAGCTCGTCGCGTGGATCATCGGCTGGGACCTGATCCTGGAGTACGCGGTCGGCAACGTCGCGCTGGCGATCTCGTGGTCGGGCTACTTCCAGCAGCTCGTCCAGGGCTTCGGCCTGGAGATTCCGGCCTGGCTCGGCGTCGACTACCGCTCGGCGGTCCAGGCGACGAGGGAGCTGGCCGAGGCATCGGCGCAGGGCATCGATATCGCCGCGGCTGCGCCCGCGGTCAGACACGCGGCGGAGGCGCTGGAAACCGCGCCGCGGCTCGCCGGCATTCCCATCGTCTTCAACGTGCCTGCCTTCGCCGTGGTGATGCTGCTCACGTGGCTCCTCGTCATCGGCATTCGCGAGAGCGCGCGCGTCACGACGATCATGGTCATCGTGAAGCTCGCGATTCTCGCCGTGTTCATCGCCATCGGCGCCTGCTACGTCGTCCCGGAGAACTGGACGCCGTTCGCGCCCGGCGGGTGGGCCGGCATCGCGCGCGGCGGGGCGATCATCTTCTTCGCGTACATAGGCTTCGATGCGATCTCGACGGCGGCCGAGGAGACGCGCGACCCCCAGCGCACGATGCCGATCGCGATCTTGGCGAGCCTCGGCGTCTGCACCGTGATCTACATGGCCGTCGCGCTCGTCCTGACGGGCATGGTCCCCTCGCACAGCCTGGGGACCGCCGAGCCGCTCGCCGATGCGTTCGTGGCGCGGGGGCTCACGTGGACCGCGGGCCTGGTCTCGTTCGGCGCCGTCATCGCCACGGCATCGGTCCTGCTCGTCTTCCAGTTCGGGCAGGTGCGCATCTTCTTCGCCATGGCGCGCGACGGGCTCCTCCCCCCCTGGGCCGCGCGCGTCCACCCGCGCTACCGCACCCCGCACATCAACACGCTCATCGCGGGCGTGGCGGTCGCCGCCCTCGCCGGCTGCGCCAACATCAACGAGATCGTCGAGCTCTGCAACATCGGGACGCTCTTCGCCTTCATCCTCGTCGCAGCGGGGGTTCTCGTCCTGCGCCGGACCGACCCCGCGCGGCCGCGCCCCTTTCGTGCGCCGCTCGTCCCGTGGGTGCCCCTCGGCGCGATCGCGACGAGCGGCTACCTCATGCTGGAGCTGCCGCGCGTGACGTGGGTGCGCTTCGGCGTGTGGCTCGCGGTCGGGCTCGCGATCTACTGCGCGTACGGCATGCGGAAGAGCCGCCTGCGCGCGTCCGCCTGACGC
>DHGK01000037.1:0-163 GCA_002402755.1 Planctomycetes bacterium UBA4800 | reverse complement strand
TCTTGTCCTCCACCCGCGCGGCCGCCCCCCGCATCCGGGGAGGAAGGAAGAACGATGCCACCAAGACACGAAGGCACCAAGGATCAGCGGTGAACCACCGCGCCCTCGGGATGCGCCCAAGGCCCTTCGTGTCTTCGTGTCTTCGTGGCTATTCCCGTCTTCC
>DHGK01000007.1:12096-12328 GCA_002402755.1 Planctomycetes bacterium UBA4800 | reverse complement strand
CCCGCAAGTTGAAGAGCTCGACGGCCGCGTCCGGCGCCTTCTTCTTGCGCGGCGCGGCGGCGGGAGCGGCGAGGACGAGCTTCCAGTCGCCGATCCGGAGGGCACCGCCCCTCGGCGTCGTGTTGAAGAGCACCTCCCCGCGCGGCGAGGGCTTCCCCTCCGCGATCGCCGCCCAGGCATCGCGGCCATCGATCGGGAGGCGCTGGTCGGGCGATGCGCCGGCGATCTTGAG
>DHGK01000007.1:0-12068 GCA_002402755.1 Planctomycetes bacterium UBA4800 | reverse complement strand
ACGCGGACGCCGCCCTCGTAGAGGGTCCCCTTGCCGGCGCGAAGCGCGCCGTTGTCGGTCACGCGGCCGGGATTCGGCCCGCCGTTGTCGCTCGAGAAGACAAAGAGCGTGTTCGCGCGCCGGCCGGTCTCGTCGATCGCGGCGGCGATCTCGCCGACCGCTTCGTCCATGGCGGCGACCATGCCGGCATAGGTGCGGCGCACTCCTGTCAGGTGCGCGTAGGGCTCCTCGTAACGCGGCGGCACCTGGTGCGGCGCGTGCACCGCGTTGAAGGCGACGTAGAGGAAGAGCGGTTTCTCCTTCGGCTGCGCGCGGACGAGGCGGACCGCCTCGGCCGCGAGGAGGTTCGTCGTGTAGCCGGATTCGGCGAGCGGCTCGCCGTTCCGGTACCAGTCGAGCTTCCCGTCGCGGACGTGCGTGAAGTAGTCCAGGGCGCCGAAGAGATGCCCGTACCAGTGGTCGAACCCGCGCGCATTCGGCCAGTACGCCTTGTCGAAGCTCCCGAGGTGCCATTTGCCGACCATCGCCGTCGTGTAGCCCGCCTCGCGGAGCGCCTGCGGCAGCGTCCGCTCCTCGAGCGGCAGGCCGTAGGTCGCATTAGGCCGTATGACGCCGACCTGGAGCCCGCATCGCATCGGGTAGCGCCCCGTCATCAGCGCGCAACGCGTCGGCGAGCAGACCGGCTGCACGTAGAACTGGTCGAGCCTCGCGCCGGCGGCGGCGAGCTTGTCGAGGTTCGGGGTCTTGATCTCGGTCCCGCCCATGAAGCCGACATCGCGCCGGCCGAGGTCATCGGCGAGGATGAAGACGATCGTGGGGCGGGCCGCCGCCGCCGGGCCATCGGCGCCCGGCGCCGCAGCCGCGCCGATCGACAGGCAGGAAAGGGCGAACGCGACGACTATTCGGGACTTCTTCGCATCCATCGTGCTATCTCCGCAGCCCTGAGAGACGCCGTGCTATCGCCGCAGCGCTAGCTCGGCAGGAATCTCGAGAGTTCTTCGCCCACCGAGAGATGCGCCGCCCAGTGCCGCAGATAGTCGCCGTCCAGCACGCCCGTGTTACGGTGCAGGTCGACGATCTCCTCGACGGCGGCGAGATCCTTGTGGCGCCCCGCCATGAGCTTGTGCAGAATGAGATCCTCTGGAGCCATGACCCACACGGTACGGCCGAACATGGCGACCTGCCTCCGGCGCGAGAAGGCCGTCCTCTGGTACTCGGTTCGGACCAGGAACAGATCGACGCGAATCGGATCGGGAAACTCGAAGCGGGAGATGTGCACCTTCGAGAAGCCCGCGAGCGTGTCCCGAAAGCCCTTCAGGAACGCATGATCAACGAGCGCTCCTTTCTCGTCGAGTTGTTTCAACAGCCCGTCGAACTCGTCCTCCGACAAGGACAGCGTGAAGTCGACATCGAAAGTCGGCCGCGGCCTGCCCCACGCCTGAACCGCCCATCCTCCCATGACCATGTAGGGCACGCCCGCACTCTCCAGCGCATCGAGCATCCAGTGAAACGTCGCAAGCACCGGGTTCATCGCGGCAATCGAGCGAGCTTCTCGGCCATCGTGCCCGCCGATTCTTCATCCTCCTTCGACCACACTTCCCAGCGTCGCCTTCGCTCCCCGGGAGGAAGGCTCGCCAGAAACTCGAAAGAAACGTCCATGAGCAGGTCGAACTCGCGTAACCTGTCATCAAGGGACATGCGTCGGTAACGCTGCAGTTCCTTCTCGCCGATCATGCCTTGAGTATAACAAAGCGCCGAACGGCGCGCAAACGGCGAAAACCCCGCATGCGGGGGCCGGCAACGGTCGATGTTCAGCGATCGCGCGCGTCCGCCGATGGCGGCTTCGGCGCCGGCGGCCCCGAGCCCTTCTCCCCCCCTCGCGCCCAGTCAGGCACCCGGATGTCGCGGACCGGCGCGTCCGGCGGCGTGAACGGCTTGAGATCGATGACGGGGGTGCCGTCGAACGCATCGATCGCGTCGACGGTGACGACCGGGCCCTCGACCGAGACGATCTTGCAGACCGTGAGCGCGATCAGGTTCGGGCGCATCGGCGACCGGCAGGCGAAGACGCCGGTCTCGGGATTCTCCCGGTTGCCGCGCGGGCGGACGCGCAGAATCCGGCGCTTCGCCGGCACGTCGTTCTTGTCGAACCACCAGAAGACGTGCACGTGCGACCACTGGTCGAGCCCCAGGAGAGCGTCCTTGTACGCATCGAGAATCCGGATGCGCGCGGGCCCGCCCTCCTCCTTCTCGACGCGGCCCACCGGGTACACCTTGAACACCGTCTCGGCGGGAGCCGGCTCGGCGCCGGCGGCCGCCGGCACGGCCAGGAGCGGCGTCGCGGCCGCCGCGGTCCGCACGCCGCGCGCAAGAAACCCTCGTCTCGTCGTCTCCATGGCAGCCTCCTCTCGGTTCGAGAGCCACGTGTGCGATCGTAGTTCCTCGCGGCGATGGGAGCAAGGCCCCACAGGGCGGGCCGGCGCCGCGTTCCGGATCGCGCGTTCCCGCCCGCTGGCTCCCGCCCCGCATTCCACATAGCGTGGTGGTATGAGAAACACGCCTGCAACGTTGTCGAACATCGTTCTTGGGCTGTCCGCGGCCTGCGCCTGCACGGCGGGTTTCGCGGGCGAGTCTGCCGCCCCGCCGAGCGTCTTCGGCGCCCCGCGCGAGAGACCCGGCGATCTGCGCATCGCGGAGGAGGCCGCGCGGCTCATTGCGGCGCGAGAGTACGCCAAGGCCGAGGAACTTCTCCTCGCGGCCGTCGCGGAATCGCCGCGCGCGGCCGTCCACCGGTACAACCTCGCCTGCGCACAGGCGCTCCTCGGCAAGACCGACGACGCCCTCGCGAGCCTCCGCGCCGCGGTCGAGCGCGGCTATGTCGATGCGGCGCACATGGAGGCCGACGGCGACCTGGAGTCCCTGCGGGCGACCGCCGCGTACAAGGAGATCCTCGGCGCGGCGCGCGCGGCGGGCGAGACGCGCATTCTCTCCGTCGAGTACCGCTCGCGCGCCGGCGGCGGCAACTACGCCGACCCCGCGCTCCACACGCCCGCCGACTGGCGCGACGAGTACGACTACGACGGCGAGGGCCGCTTGCGCGGCTGGACGCGCCTACGCGGCGAGTCCCGCGAGTCGTTCACGGCGGACGGCGCGCTCGTCACGAAGAAGGACGGCGCCGGCCGGCCGCTCGAGACTCGCGCCGTCCGTTACACGAGCGCGCCCGCGGGCGCCGCTGCCGCGCCGCGCCTCGAGTACGCGCCCGCCGGCGAGGTCCGCACCGGCGAGCGCGACGCCGGCNNAGCCCGGCGCGCCGGCGCGGCCGCATTGATCGCACCGCGCCCGCCGGTTATCATCGCGGGCGACATTGCGGCGAGGAATGCCCTGGAGGTCCGTATATGCGTTACGCGGTCGGCGCTCTGCTGTTTCTCTCGTGCGCTTCGTTCGGCGCGGTCGACCTGTCGCACGTGCCGCAGATCCGCGAGACCGCGCAGGAGCGCGATGCGCGCATGCAGTGGTTCCGCGACGCCAAGTTCGGGATGTTCATCCACTGGGGGCCGTGCTCGGTCGGCGCGAAGGAGATCGGCTGGAGCCGCAACGCCAACCGTCCCTGGGACATCAACGGCGTCCAGACCCCGCGGACGGAGGACCCCGTCTACGACAACTACTACAAGGAGTTCAACCCCGCGAAGTACGATGCCGAGGAGTGGGTCCGCTTCGCCAAGGAGTCGGGCATGAAGTACATGGTGCTCATCGCCAAGCACCACGACGGGTTCGCGCAGTTCGACTCGAAGGTCTCCGACTACGACATCATGGCGACGCCCTACGGCAAGGACATCGTCCGCGCCTATGCCGAAGCCTGCCACCGTCAGGGAATGAAGCTCGGCCTGTACTACTCGACGCGCGACTGGTACCACCCCGAGTACCTGGTCGGCGACAACGCGAAGTACGACGCCTTCTACCGCGCGCAGGTCAAGGAGCTCCTGACCAGCTACGGCGCGATCGACGTCATGTGGTTCGACCACGTCGGCGGCCAGGACTGGGGAAAGTGGAAGTTCGACGAGCTCTTCGCCATGATGTACGCGCTGCATCCGAAGCTGATCGTCAACGACCGCGCCGCGCGGTTCTGCGGGCCGAGGACGCCCGAGGACCGAGGGCCGCCATCGCCGGAGACCGCGCGGATGACCGAGGGCGACTACTCGACGCCCGAGGGCGTCATCGGCGCCATGAACCTCGCGCGCGACTGGGAGTCGTGCATCCATGTCGGCCGGGGCTGGTCGTACCACGGCGAGGACGGGTTCAAGGGGCCCGAGGACTGCATCAAGATGCTCGTCTCCTGCACGACGGGCGGCGGCAACCTGCTCCTGAACTTCGGGCCGCGCCCGGACGGGACGTTTGCCGAGGGCGAGGCCGCGGTCGCGCGCGCGATGGGCGCGTGGCTCAAGGTCCACGGCGATGCCATCTACGGCACCCGCGGCGGCCCGTACCGGAACGGCGCCTGGGGCGGCAGTTGCCACAAGGGCGACAAGCTCTACCTGCACGTCTGCAAGTGGCCGAAGGGAGGCCTCGCCTTCGACCCGCTTCCCCGGAAGATCCTCGCCGCCCGCACGTTCGCGAACGCGCCCGTCGCCTTCACGCAGGAGGACGAAGGCCTGTCGGTGACCGTCGCCGAGAACGCCCGCGTCGCGCCGGTGACGGTCATCGAGCTGACGCTCGACCGCGCCATCGAACCCGGCCTCCTCGCCGGCGGCCTGCGCGCGCCGTAGCGCTCCGCCCCCGAACCGGGGGCGGCATTCGCGCACCGCGCGGGCGCCGTGACCGGGCCGAGATCGCATCCCCGCCGCGATGGATCGCCAATCGCCGTCACCGCCGGCGGCAGCTTCGCGATCGAGCTTCTTGCCGGCGCGCGGACGTTCTGTGCCCATGACGAGCGTTTCGTCACCGAACTCGTCGCCGTCGACGCGAACGACGATGTCTCGGAGATCGCCCTCGGGTCCGGTCCGCGCGGACAGATCCGCGGGACGATGTCGCGCGTTGCCGCGCACTCGAGCGCCGGCAGTCTCGCGTTCAGCGCGAAGGACGGGCCGTACGAGGGCGTGTGGTACGAACGCGGCACGGTCGATGGCGCCTCACCCTCATTGACGCTATGCGCTGCTCCGGGCTACCATCGCCGGTACCAATGGGAGGTCGGCCGCCCGTGACACCCGCTCAGGAAGCACCGCCGGACGGCGCACACGCGAACGCCGCCGTGTATGCCGCCTCGGCGCTGCAGGAGCGCGTCAAGGAGCTGACGTGCCTGTACGGGATCAGCCAGTTGTCCGAGCGGTTCGACGGGTGCATCGAGAAGATCCTGCAGGGCGTCGCCGAACTGATCCCGGCAGGCTGGCAGTATCCCGACATCGCCCGGGCGAGGATCACCATCGACGGCTGCTCGTATTCGACCGCCGGATTCAGCCCCGGCCCGCAGCGGCAGGCCGCGGCCATCGTGGCCGACGGCCGGCCCCGCGGCTCCGTCGAGATCGTCTATACCGAGCTGCGGCCGGAGCGCGACGAAGGGCCCTTCCTCGGGGAAGAGCGCTCGTTGCTCGATGAAGTAGCCGCGAAGATCGGACTCATCATCGAGCGGCATCAGGGCAAGGACGAACGCAGCAGGCTTCAGACGCAACTCCTTCACGCCGACCGCCTGGCGACGATCGGACAACTGGCCGCAGGCGTCGCCCACGAGCTCAACGAACCCCTGAGCGGCATCCTGGGCTTCGCGCAGCTCGCGCGCAAGCACCCGAACGTCCCCGCGCACGCGGCCGACGACATCCAGAAGATCGTCAACGCCTGCCTGCATGCCCGCGAGGTGATAAAGCGTCTGCTGCTGTTCGCCAGACAGGGACCGCGGGCGCGGAGCCGGCTCAGCCTGAACGAGATCATCGCCGGCGCGCTGGATCTCTTCGAGCACCACCTGAAGAAGGAAGCCATAACGCTCGTGACGGCGCTCGATCCGTACCTTCCGAAGATCGAGGGAGATCCCGGACAGTTGACCCAGGTCCTCGTGAACCTGGTGACCAACGCCATCCAGGCGATGCCCCAGGGCGGGACCTTGACCATCAGGACGGCGGCGGGCGCCGGCGATGTCGTGTGCGTCGTGGATGACACGGGCGTCGGGATGGGCGAGGACGTGCGCAGCCGCATATTCGACCCCTTCTTCACGACCAAGGATGTCGATCACGGGACGGGGCTGGGGCTTCCGGTCGCGCACGGCATCGTCGCCGCCCACGGCGGGACGATCGCGGCCGAGAGCGATCCCGGCCGCGGCACGCGGTTCACGATACGGCTGCCGATCGAGGAGCCGGGAGAATAGCATGACGCCAGGGCCGTCCCGAGAGACCATTCTCGTCGTCGACGATACGGCGAGCACGCTGGAGGTTCTGCAACGGAGCCTCTCGTCGCAGGGCTATGTCGCCTACGTCGCCTCGGATGCGGCGGAAGCCGTGAGGTTTCTCGAGTGCACGCCGGTCGATCTGGTCGTCACGGATCTCAAGATGCCGAAGGTGAGCGGCATCGATGTGGTGCGCCACATCCGCGAGAACCACCGCGACACCGAGGTGATGATGGTGACCGGCTACGCCACGGTCGAAAGCGCGGTCGAGGCCGTCAAGCACGGGGCGGCCGAATACCTCGCCAAGCCGTTCACCGACGAGGAGCTGTTCGCGGCGGTGCGCCGGGTCCTCGACAGGAAGAAGGAGCGCGCGATCATGCTGCCCCCGGCCGACCGGGCGCCGGCGGAATGCTTCGGGCTGCTGGGGACCTCGCCCGCCATGGCGCGCGTGATCTCGTCCATCAGGAAGGCGACGACCACGTCGGCCACCTGTCTGATCGTCGGGGAAAGCGGCAGCGGGAAGGAACTGGTCGCGCGCGCGATCCACTACCACGGACCGCGAGCGCCGGCGCCGTTCGTGCCCATCAACTGCGGGGGCATCCCGGAAGGCCTGCTCGAAAGCGAGCTCTTCGGGTATGTCAAGGGGGCGTTCACCGGCGCCCACGAAACGCGCGCCGGGTTCTTCCAGACGGCGGACGGGGGCACGATCTTTCTGGACGAGATCAGCGAGACCAGCCTCGGCATGCAGGTCAAGCTGCTGCGGGTCCTCCAGGAGAAGGAGGTGTACATGGTCGGCGACTCGCGGCCCCGCAGGGTGGACGTGAGGATCATCGCCGCGACCAACAAGGATCTCCCGGGCCTCATCGCGAGCAGGGCCTTTCGCGAGGAGCTCTACTACCGCATCAACGTCGTCACCATCGAGGTCCCGCCGCTCAGGGAGCGCGGCGACGATGTCCTGCTTCTGGCCGGATACTTCGCGCAGCGGTTCGCGGGCGAGCTGGGCAAGCCGGTCCCGCACTTCTCGGACAAGGCGATGGATGCCCTGATGCGCTACGGATGGCCGGGAAACGTCAGGGAGCTCGAGAACGTGGTGCAGCGCATGGTGGTCATGGTCGACGGCCAGAGCATCGACGTCCCCGACCTGCCCCAGTTCATGCGCTTCTCGGCGTTCCAGAACGGGGAATCCCCCAGAACGCTCGCCGAGGTCGAGACCGAGCACATACGCAAGGTCTGCGCGAGCGCAGGCGGCAACAGGAGCCGCGCGGCGGCGATTCTCGGCATCGACCGAAAGACGCTGCGCGAGAAGCTCAAGCGCGCCGGAATCGACTGATTGCCGCGGGCGCGGCCGCCGCGCTCGCGCACGCAACGGGATCGCGCTCCTGAGGAATACCGCCCCGCTGGGGCGGTTCTCTCCATCGCGTCTGCGCGCCGCGCGCTCGGCGAATCGAAGGGCACACGCGGTCTCTCTCCGGCCCCGGCAAGCACAACCCCTGACGCCGCAACAGGTTGCACGGCATGACGGCGAAGACGAGAGACGCCGCTCGCCGCGCGGCATGCAGATTGCTCTGGAGGCCGGGGCACGTGCAGGCATGTGCCGGTTCGCACGGAAAGAGAGGTACGCATGGCGGCGACACACGAACCCCTCGGTCTCTGCGCGACATGCATTCAGAAGGAAACCTGCACTGCGAGAAGAGGATTCAAGCCGCCGGTCGTCGAATGCACGGAATTCGATGATGCGCAATCGCCGGCGCGGCGGGCATCGAAGCGCGTGGCCGCACCGGCTCGATCGCAGCCTGAGGAACCCGAGGAAGGACGCTGCGGCGGACTGTGCGTGAATTGCCGGAATCGCACGAGCTGCGCCCTTTCCGCGCTTCCCGGGGGCGTCTGGCACTGCGAGGAGTACGCGTGACCCGCTCGCCGAGGATCGAGGGCAGCCCATGAACGTGAGGACCGTCACAGAGCTCGTCGCAACCTACGGCGCGACCAGGGGCGGGCTCATCGCGATGCTCGAGGAGATCCAGCACGATCACGGGTACCTGCCCGAGGACGTGCTCAGGCAGCTCGCGGCGGCAACGTCCCGCTCGCTCGTCGACATCTACGGCATCGCAACGTTCTACAAGGCGTTCACGCTCGCGCCCCGCGGGAGGCACGTCATCACCGTGTGCCTTGGCACCGCGTGCCACGTTCGCGGCGCGCCCCGGATCGTCGGGGAGTTCGAGCGGCTGCTCGCGATCAAGGCGGGCGACACGACCGCGGACGGGGAATTCACCCTCGAGACGGTCAACTGCCTGGGCGCCTGTGCGCTGGGCCCGATCGTGGTCGCCGACGGCCGCTACTTCTCCAACGTCAGCACCACCGAGGTCGCGGACATACTGGCGAGAACTCGTGCAGGCGTCGACGCGGCGGACCCCGGGAAGACCGAACGCGACATTCCGATGTGCGTTCGGTGTCCGCGCTGCGAGCACAGCCTCCTTGACCCCTCGCGCGCGCTCGACGGCCACCCGTCGATCCGGCTCGACAGCGCGTTCGATGGCGTGCGCGGCTGGGTCAGGCTCTCGAGCCTCTATGGCAGCCGCTCGACCGACGCGGAGTACGGCGCGCCGGAGGGCGTGGCGGCCGAGTACTTCTGTCCCCATTGCCACGCGCGCCTCACCGGCCCGCCCCGCTGTGCGGAGTGCGATGCTCCCCTGCTGAGGATCTCGGTTCGGGGCGGCGGCGTGTTCCTCCGGTGCTCGCGCTCCGGCTGCAACGAGCGTTTTCTGGACGTGCGCGGACCCGGCGCGCCGGCGGAACCGCCGCGCGGGCTGCCCGCGGAGAGCGCCCGCACATGAGAAGGCTGCATTCGGTCGAGGCTCTGGCGGCGATGCGGGCCGACCTCATCGCCGCGCGCGGTTCGCCCCTCCCGACCGTCGTCATCCCGGCGGGAACGTGCGGGCAGGCAAGCGGCGCGAACGATCTCATCCGGGCCGCGAAACGGGAGCTGCTCGGCGATGGGCGGAAGGTGCGCCTGCGCGTCACCGGGTGCCACGGTTTCTGTCAGATGGAGCCCTCGATCCTCATCGAGCCGAGCCGGACGTTCTACCCCCGCGTTGCGGCGCGCGATGTGCCGCGGATCATCGAGGCGGCGGCGGCCGGCGGCGTCGTCGAGGAGCTGCTCTTCGTCGATCCGCAGAGCGGCGCGCGGATCCGGCGGCAGGACGATGTGCCCTTCTTCCGGAAACAGGTTCGGACCATCATCGCGCGCAACGAGCGCGTGGATCCGCTGCGGATCGAGGACTGCATCGAGGCCGGCGGCTACGCCGCGTTCGCCGCGGCCCTCGGCGGCGGAGATCCTCGGGCCGTGATCGACGAGGTGAAAGCCTCGGGGCTGCGCGGCCGCGGCGGCGCGGGCTTTCCGACCGGGCGGAAGTGGGAGCTCTTCGCGCAGCGGCCTGCCTCCCGCGGCAAGATCCTGGTCTGCAACGCCGATGAAGGCGATCCCGGCGCCTACATGGATCGCAGCGTTCTGGAGGGCAATCCGCAGAGCATCATCGAGGGCATGCTGATCGGGGCGTTCGCGACCGGCGCATCCGAGGGGGTCGTGTACGTGCGGATGGAATACCCGGTCGCCATCAAGCATCTGAAGACGGCCCTCCGGGACGCGCGCGAGCTCGGGCTGCTGGGCGCGCACATACTCGGGACCTCGTTCTCGTTCGACATATCGCTCGTCAAGGGCGCGGGCGCCTTCGTCTGCGGCGAGGAGACCGCCCTGCTCTGGTCGATCGAGGGCAAGATGGGAGAGCCGCGGCAGCGGCCGCCGTTCCCGATCGAGAAGGGCATCGAGGACCGGCCAACCGCCATAAACAACGTGGAGACCTGGGCCAACATCCCGGTCATCATCGAGCGGGGAGGGCGCGAGTTCGCGACGACGGGAACCAGGAACAACGCCGGGACCAAGATCTTCAGCCTCGTGGGCAAGGTGAAGTACACCGGGCTGGTCGAGGTCCCGATGGGGACGACGATCGGGGAGATCGTCTACGAGATCGGCGGAGGGCCCTCCGGCAAGGCGCCCATCAAGGCGGTCCAGACCGGCGGCCCCTCGGGAGGGTGCATCCCCCGGGACGCGTTCGATCTCCCGGTCGACTACGACAGCCTCTCCCGGGCCGGTTCCATCATGGGCTCGGGCGGCATGATCGTCATGGACGAGACCACCTGCATGGTCGATATGGCAAAATTCTTCCTCATGTTCACCCAGGACGAGTCATGCGGCAAATGCACCTTCTGCCGGATCGGCACCAAGAGGATGCTGGAGATCCTGGAGAGGATAACGGACGGAAAAGGCGAGGAGAGCGATATCCAACTCCTGCAAGACCTCGCTTATCAGATCAAGAACAACACGATCTGCGGCTTGGGGCAGACAGCGCCAAACCCCGTTCTGACCACCCTGAAGTACTTCGGCGACGAGTATATCGCCCATATTCGTGACAAGAAGTGCCCTGCCCATAGCTGCTCGGCACTCGTCACCTATTCTATAGATCCGAACGCCTGCAAAGGCTGTGCAATGTGCATCAAGGCATGTCCGGCAGACGCCATTACCGGCGAGAAGAAAAAGGCACACGAGATCAATACGGCGGTCTGCGTGAAGTGTGGTAAATGTCTTGAGACCTGCAAGTTCAACGCCGTCATCAAAAACTAATCGTGGAGAGGCTAGCATGAGCGACGAAATCAAAGTAACAATAAACGATAAAGAATATACGGCAAAACCGGGTCAGATGATCCTCGACGTGGTTCGGGAAAACGCGATCGACGATATCCCGACCCTCTGCTACGACCCCAAACTGCCTCCCTACGGATCCTGCTATCTCTGTGTGGTTGAAGTCAAAGGTCTTGAAAAGCTGGTACCTTCCTGCTCCAGCCCTGTTTCACCAGGCATGGCGGTGTACACCAACAACGAGCGGATCAAGGAATCCCGTAAAACGGCCCTTGAGCTTCTGCTCTCCAACCATTATGCAGATTGCCTGGGTCCCTGCAAACAGACCTGCCCGGCCGGCGTGGATGTACAGGGCTACATCGCCTTGATGTCTATGGGCAAACACAGAGAGGCCATAAAGCTGATAAAAGAGAAGAACCCTCTTCCTCTGGTCTGCGGCCGTGTCTGTATCCGCCCCTGTGAGACGGCTTGCCGCCGGAACCTGGTTGACGAGCGGGTAGGCATCGACTTCCTGAAACGGTACGCCTCGGACGTTGACATAGAAGATCCCTGGATGCCTGAAGTGCCGCCCCGTAACGGCAAGAAGGTTGCGGTTGTGGGAGGCGGGCCTGCCGGCCTCAGTGCCGCTTATTACCTGGTCCTGAAGGGCTACGGGGTTACGCTCTTTGAGAAACAGAACCATCTGGGTGGCATGCTCCGTTACGGAATCCCCGAATACCGCCTCCCGAAGGCCTTGCTCGACCGGGAGATCAAATGCATCACCGATCTGGGTGTTGAGGTGAAGACCGGGGTATCCGTCGGCGACGATATCACCGTTGATTCTCTGAAGAAAGATGGGTTTGACGCAGTATTCCTTGCCATTGGGGCCCAGCTTGCAAAACGGATGGGCGTGGACGGTGAAGAGTCGACTCAAGGCGTTATCGGCGGCGCCGATTACCTGAGACAGATGCAGGCCGATAAGAAGCCTGAAATCTATGGCAGAGTCGTGGTGGTCGGCGGCGGCAACACGGC
>DHGK01000071.1 GCA_002402755.1 Planctomycetes bacterium UBA4800 | reverse complement strand
GAATACGCCACCCACATGTACTTCGCTCCGGGCACGCCCATCTGGTAGATCAGGTACCACTTCTTCTGGGGCGCGAAGTAGAAGACCTGGGGCGCGCAGTAGTAGTCGCTGTCGCTCACCTTCAGGATCGTGCGCCGGGAGCGGTCGGCGTCCTCCCACCGCTCGAACGCGCAGTGCTCGATGGCCGATCTGCCCGGGAGCTTCACGGTCATGAAGACGTGCCACTTCCCCTCGTACAGGACCACGGTCGGGTCCTTCTGCGCGCGGCTGGGATTCTCATCGCGCTTCTCGGGGCTGATGAGCGGCGTGCCGTACTCCCACGCGGCGGGGACCTTGAACGCGGGCGGCTCGCCCGCACACACGGCAGCGCCGATCATGGCCAGACACGCCGCCGCGCACATGCCGCCGGCAAGATGCTTCACGTGCTCACCTCCTTCACGCGGGGTATCCGACCGTCTGAGCGTAGAGCACGCGCTGGTCGGGGCGGAGCTTCAATTCCCCGGCAAGCCGCTCCTTGGCGCAGTTGTGAAACCAGGCGGCCAGGCCGTGCGCAGCGGCGAACAGGTACACGTTGCCGGCAATGAGGCCCGTCGCCACGTTGTAGTATGACTTCTGAATCTCCGGATCCCTCAATCCCGGCTCCTGGAACGGCGCCTTGGCGAACCTGGCGATATCGGCGACATAGACGAGATTCACCGGCGCTTCGGCCATGGCGCCCCGCCGGCCTTGATCGCTGATCTTCGCGCGGTGGTCGCCCGCAAGGACCGGAACGAGACGGTGGCCGATCGCCTCGTAGAGGTAGGCTCCCGCGGACAGGAACACGTAGACGTCGATCTCCTGGGAGTTGCTGGCGGATGCCGCCGTCCTCCCTATCCGGCCGCGGGGCCCCTCCTCCCGGTTCACGCCGAAGGCGGCCCAGAGAAGATTGGAGAGAACCTGCGGCGGAAGCTCCTTCGCGCTCACGGCGCGGGTCGTCTTTCTCGCCTTCAGGGCGGCCAGGACCGACGCGCCCCCGTCCGTCTCGGGTTTCACGAGCGTGATCGGCTGCAGGCCGGCGGCCGATTCGCCGGCGAGGCCGGACGATGCGCCGGCCAGCGCCGTGAAGGCCGGCAGGAGCTTGAGGAACGTTCTGCGATCCGTCATGGCTTCCTCCGTCTATCAGCGGCGTCGCCGCGGCCGCGCGCCCGAATCGATGCCGGTTCCCGGACAGCCGCGCCGAAAACCACTCTACACCTGCTTCGCGATGCCGCACAAGGGGCGCGCGCACGCGGTACTGTGTGCGCGCTCGGAGAACCGCATGCCGGGCGAGGTTTCTTCCTCCGTCCGTTGACGAGGGACGTGCGCCCCGAGGACAATCGAGAAGCGACCTTCCGGGCGATAGGCCCCCGGCAGGATTCTCTGGATCGGTGGCTCTCGGAGAACCGCCCATGGCGCCGTCCCTGATCTCGCTCGCCGTTTCCATCGTGCTGATGGGAAAGAGCCCCGCGCTCCCCGGCGAGACGAGGATCAACGAGTCGGCCCGTGAAATCCCGATCGTCTACGACGTGGACGTGGTGGTCGCCGGCGGCTCCACCGGCGCGGTGGCCGCGGCGGCGGAGGCGGCGCGCGGCGGTGCGAGAGTGTTCCTGGCCGCGCCTCGGACGTATCTGGGCGAGGATGTGTGCGGGACCCTGCGCTGGCGGCCGGCGCCCGAAGAGACTCCCGCGGGCCCGCGGCTCCGAGCGCTTTTCGGCGAGGAATCGCCGCCCCGGCCGATGCTCGTCAAGCGCCGGCTCGACGAAGCCCTGCTGGCCGCCGGAGTCGAGTTCCTGTACGGCTGCCTGCCGACCGACCTCCTTCGCGACGATGCGGGCAACCCCGCCGGAATCGTCATGGCCAACCGCAACGGGCGGCAGGCCGTGCGGTCGAAGATCATCATCGACGCAACCGATCGAGCTGTGGTTGCCCGGCTGGCCGGCGCCCGCTTTCGGCCTTATCCCGCCGGCACGCAGTCGTTTCGGTGGGTGGTGGTGGGCGGCGCCCCGCAGCCGGCCGAGGGCTGCGATGTCCGGCAGCTCGAAGGACAGGCGGCCGGGCAGAACGCGTACGAGTACACCCTGCACATCGCGATGGAAGGCGCGGGTTTTCCCTCGTTCGCCGAGGCCGAGCAGATCGCCCGCGACAGGACGTTCCATCCGGGGCAGATCGACTCTTCGGAGAGCCTGTTCCAGGTGCCGCCGGATCCGATGCATGGCCGGAAGACTCTCAACGGCGCATGGCCGGGGATGGAGAAGATCGACCTGGACGTCTTCCGGCCCGCGGGCGTTTCCCGGCTCTACGTGCTGGGGGGCTGCGCCGACATGGACCGCGCCGCTGCGGAGCGGCTCCTCCGGCCCGACGCGCTCTGCGAAGCCGGCGCGCGCATCGGCAAGGCCGCGGCGGAGGAGGCGCGCGCGATCTCGAAGGCCGAGGACGTCGCCGTCGCCGGCGACCCGCCCGACCCCGCGCCCGCGTCCGGCGACGCGGCCGAGCTCCTCTCCGGCCTGCGTCCGATTCATCGCGACATGCCGGCGGCGCGGTCCGCTGCCCGGTCGCTGCCGGTGTGGGGCAGGTACGATGTGGCGGTTGCCGGCGGGGGCACGTCGGGCGCCCCCGCGGCGATCTCGGCGGCTCGGCGGGGCGCCCGAGTGCTGGTGGTCGAGTGCCTGCCGGCGCTCGGCGGAGTGGGGACGATCGGCGGAATCAACCGCTACTGGCACGGCAACCGCGTCGGTTTCTTCGATGAGGTCGAGCAGGGCGTGGCCGCCATCGGCGCGCGCATCGGCGGCATCGGCAAGGCCGAGTACTGGCGGCGGGAATGCCGAAAGGCCGGGGTCGAGGTGTGGCTCGGAGTGTGGGCCTGCGGCGCCGTGGTCGAAGGCGGCAAGGTCGAAGGGATCATCGTCGCGACGCCGGCGGGCCGCGCCGTCGTGCTCGCGAAGGTGGTGATCGACGCCACCGGCAACGCCGATGTTGCGGCCGCCGCGGGAGCCGAGTGCATGCTGCCGGGCGGAGACGATCTGACGATGCAGATGGCCGGCGTTCCGTTCCGCACGCCGGCCGAAACCCACTGCAACTCGGCCTTCACCTTTGCCGACGACACCGACATGGTCGACCTCTGGCAGGCGTTCGTGTGCGCCCGCGAGCGCTGGAAGGATGCCTATGACCTGGGACGGCTCGTGCAGACGCGCGGGCGGCGCTCGATTGTCGGCGAGGTCGTGCTGACGCCCGTTGACCAGCACGCGGGGCGCACGTTCCCGGACAGCCTGGTCTTGTGCCGGAGCAATTACGACAAGTACAACATGCCCGTCCATCCGTTGTATCTCGCCCGGAGCCCCGACAAGGCGCTAATGGTGTGGTCCTACGTGCCGTACCGCTGCATGCTGCCCAAGGGGCTGGATGGGATCCTCGTGATCGGCCTGGGAAAAAGCGCCGACAGCGATGCCATGCCGATCGTGCGGATGCAGGCCGATGTGCAGAACGAGGGCTACGCGGCCGGCGTGGCGGCTGCCGCCGCGGCCGAGCGCGGCGTGTCGCCCCGGGCGATCGACATCCGCGCGGTCCAGCGGCATCTGGTCGAGAAGGGCAACCTGCCTGCCGCCGTCCTCTATGCGCGGGATTCCTTTCCGCCGGACGGAAAGAGGTTGGAGCTGGCCGTGGAGCGCGCGGCCGCGCTCGACCACGCCGACCTGGCGGTGATCCTGGCCGCCGAACGCGCCGAAGCGGTGAGACTGCTTCGCAAGGCGCACGAGAAAGCCGAGGGCGAGGCCAAGGTCGCATGCGCGCGGATTCTCGCGGTGCTTGGCGACGACGCCGGAGCGGCCACCCTGGCCGAAGCCGTCCGCCGGGCCCGGTGGGACGCCGGACAGAACGTCGAGCCGTGGGGCAACCGCGGCGGCAACTACAGCGCCGTTGACCTCGCGGTCATCGCGCTCGGACTGAGCCGTGACAGGTCGCAGGCCTCGCCGCTGATCGAGAAACTCGAGGAGATCGATCAGCGCACGGCGTATTCTCATTGCCGGGCGGCCGCGCTGGCCCTCGAATCAATGGGCGACCGCGGGGCGGCGGAGCGCTTGGCCGCGCTCCTCCGCAAGCCCGGCATGACCGGCCACGCGATAAGGACGATCGACGAGGCCAGGAAGGTCTTCGCCGCCGGCGACGTGCGGTCGGCTGCCTGCCTGAACGAACGACTGCGCGAGCTCGTCCTCGCGCGCGCGCTCTATCGCTGCGGCGACCGGCAGGGACTCGGCGCGGCGATTCTGTGGGACTACCGCGAGGATCTCTGCGGGCATTTCGCCCGGCATGCCGATGCGATCCTGCGAACGCCCGCGCCCGTCGAGAGCTCCGTCCGCGGCGCGCGTGACGGCGAGCGGTGACGCCTCCGCCGGCAGCGCCGATGCCCCCGCCGCCGGGGGGCTTCCCGCGGGCGGTAGACGAGACCGCCGGGCAGGGCGCCGCGCTACTCGCGGTCCTTGAGCCCGAGCCGTGCAAGCAGGTGATGGAAGTTGCTCCGGTGCATGCCGAGCGATCGGGCTGCCGCGGCCCGGTTTCCCTGGTGTTCCGCAAGGGCGCGGCGAATCAGCGCGCGCTGAAAATCTCGCGTGGCTTGTCTGAAGTCCTGCGCCGCGGGAATCGGCTCCTCGGCGCGCGCGCGACCGTCCGAGGAGGGCTCGCGGGCCGTGCCGGAGAAGTCCGCGCCCAGGTCCGAGGCGCCGAGCAGGATGGGGCCGCCGTGCCGCGCACCTCCGGCGATCTTGAGCGTGACTCGCGCCAGCACGTTCTCGAGCTCGCGGACGTTGCCGGGCCATGGATAGCGCTTCAGCGCGTCGACCGCTCCCGCGTCGAGCCGCATGGGTCCGAAACCGAGTCGGCGGCGGGTCACATCGCAGAAGTATCCCGCGAGCAGCGGAATGTCGTCGGCGCGCGCTCGCAGGGGAGGGACCCGCAGCGGGTACACGTTGAGGCGGTGGAAAAGATCCGCCCGGAACTTCCCCGTCTTCACCGCCTGATCGAGATCTCGGTTCGTGGCGACGATGAGCCGGACGTCCGTCTTGATGAGCTTGTCCGAGCCGACGCGTTGAATCTCGCCCTGCTGGATCGCGCGCAGGAGCTTGGGCTGCACCGATAACGGCAACTCGCCGATTTCATCCAGGAAGAGAGTCCCGCCGCTCGCCACCTCGAACTTGCCGGGCCGGTCCGTCGTCGCGCCCGTGAAGGCGCCGCGCACGTGGCCGAAGAGCTCGCTCTCTGCGAGACTTTCCGGCAAGGCCGCGCAGTTGACGTAGAGCATCGGCTCGGACCGCCGCTCCGATGCCGCATGAATGCCGCGGGCGACGAGTTCCTTGCCGGTGCCGGTTTCGCCCGTGATCAGGACCGTGAAGCCGGAACGAGCCACGAGATCCATATCTTCCCTCAGGCGCTGCATGATCGGCGTCGTTCCGATCAGCTCCGTGCCCTGGCGCAACTGGACGTCGCGCATCAGGTCGCGGGCGATCAGCCCCTGCCGTTCGGCGCTGCGCTCGAGCGCCTCGATGAGGTGCGTGGTCCTCATCTCGGCGGCCGCCAGGGCGCCGACGGCGGCGAGGAAGCTGGGGTCGATCCCGTCGAACTTGTGCGGCTGCAGCGCGTCGGCCGTGAGGACGCCGATCAGCCGCTCTTCGACGCGCAGGGGACAGCCGAGACATGCGTGGATGCGCGTGAAGCCCCCGTCGTCGGCGGCGAGAAGGCCGTCGTAGGGATCGGGCAGGTCGCTGTCGCTCGGGAACAGGACGGGTTCCGTCGAGCGGCAGATGATCGCGAGCCGCGGTTGCTCCTTGAGCGGGAAGCGTCTGGCCATGGCATCCTCGGATAACCCCGCCGAGACGATCGGCGCAAGTTCGTCGCCCTCAAGTCTGAGCAGCGCCGCCGCGTCATAGGGAATCACTCGCTTGAGCGCCGAGAGCAGGCGGCGATAGCGCTCCTGCGAAGAGAGCGCTGCGGTGAGATCGGAGGCTATGGAGACGATTGCATCGATCTGGTCCATGGTTGCGATGTATACAACATTGTTGCGAGAAGCGCAACAAGCAACTGGTTGCGAATACGATAACATTGCCATGCAATCCATTTGAAAACCTCACTTTAGGCTCTCGGCACGGGTCTTGCTTGGGTGGTCATCAAGAGGCGTCGACGAGACGCGAGACGGAGGCACGCCATGAAGACCACAGACGCTACTCTGGGCGAACTGGTAACCGCCAACCCTGCCGCGATCGGGGTTTTCCACCGCTTCGGGCTGGATTTCTGCTGCGGCGGGAGGCAGTCGCTTGCGCAGGCATGCACCAAGAGCGACGTCGATCCCGAGATCGTGCTCCGGGAGATCGGCGCCGCGGCGGGCGGCGCGCACGAGGATGTCCGGTGGGACCGGCGGCCGATCGAGGAGCTTGTCCGGTACATCCTCGACCGTTACCACGCGCCTCTCAGGAAGGAGATCCCGCGGCTGATCGAGCTCTCGCGTCGGGTGGAGCGGGTGCACGCCGGCAAGCCCGAGTGCCCGGAGGGTCTCGCCGACTTGCTGGCGGATGTGTGTGAAGCCGTCGAGAGCCACCTGGTCAAGGAGGAGAAGATTCTCTTCCCGCTCATCCTTTCGGGCCGGGGGCCGATGGCCCGCATGCCGGTGCAGGTGATGGTCCAGGAGCATGAGGACCACGGCCGGAACCTGCGCCGCATCCGAACGCTGACGAATGACTTCCGGGTCCCCGAGCACGCCTGTGCGAGCTGGCGCGAGCTGTACCGCGCGCTGGCCGCGCTCGAGGTCGAGCTGATGGCCCACATCCATCTGGAGAACAACATCCTCTTTCCCCGGGCCTTGGTCGGGTGAGACGAAGAAGGAGCGCGGACCATGGAATACCGAACGCGGATATTTCCGGCGGAGAACAAGAAACGATGCCCGATTCTCATCGGGCATCGAGAAGGGAGCGAATCATGCGTACGACACGAAGCGTCAGGGAATTGACAGGCTGGGCCGTCCATGCCGTCGACGGCGACATCGGCAAGGTCCGAGAGTTGTACTTCGATGACGCGGACTGGCGTGTACGGTACCTCGTCGTCGACACGGGTCGGTGGTTCCCGAACAGGAGAGTCCTGCTGTCGCCGGCACTCGTCGAAGACGTCGCCGGGGAGCAGCGGAAGATCGCGATCGCCATGACCCGCGAACAGGTGAGACACTGCCCGGACATCGCGACGGACAAGCCGGTCGCGCTGCAGCGACAGGCGCGGAGGAAAGCGGAGTTCAACTGGACCCTGGTCCTTGCCGGCGAGGCGCTCGCATCGGTCCCGGAGGCTCTCGAGACGCCTGCCTTCGCGCCGATCAACAGGAACGGCAAGCCGTTCGATGCGCACCTGCGCACAACGAGCGTGGTCATCGGACTCACGCTCAGGGCCGACGATGGGGCGGCGGGGCGCATCGCGGATTTCATTGTCGACGTTGATTCCTGGGAAATCCGCTACCTCGTGGTGGAGCTCGCGAGCGGCACGCGCGTCGTGGTTCCCCCGCGACTGGTGACGGCTATCCGCATCGAAGAGAAGGCCGTCGACACCGATCTTCCGCGGCACACCATCGCCGAAGGTCCTTCGCTCGATGCATCGACGCTGCCGGCACGCCTGCACGAAGAATCGGTGCTTCGTTATTACGCGCAGGCTCGCGACGTCGCATCTTCCGTGTAACTCCACGCAGCGCTGCAACTCGACGGCCGCGACCGCCTGCTGCCCGGCCGGAATCACGATCGCCGCCCCGGCCCGGCCGCTCTCGACCGGCGTCGCGGAGCGCACCGGCGGAGGAGCCTCGGGAGTTCTCCGGTCACGGTATCAACGGTCCTCGCGCGTGGCTTCCGCGCGGCCGGCGACCGCCGCGCGTTGAATCCGTCGCCGCGTTCGACGTATCATCCTTCATGGCTCGATCCCGCATGGCTCGATCCGGAGGAAAGAATGAGACCGATGGAATCGACAACGCGCCGCCGCCGCCTCGTCGCGCTCGCGGCCGGCATTCTCGCCCTGGGAACTCTCGGCGCCGCGGAGACCGAGTCCGGCGCTCCCCGGTTGGCGATCGATGACTTCGAGGGGGAACCTCGAGGCTGGCGTTACGTTGGCGGCGAGGAGTTCCCGGGGGCCAAGGGCAGCGCGGCGATCGATGCCGCCGCCGCCCGCGGCGGCGCGCGTTCGTACCGGCTCCAGGCCGACTTCAGCGGCGGCGGCGCCTACGTCGGCGTCTGGCGCGAGCTCGGCGAGCTCAAGGGAAGGGATTTCCGCGAGCTGCGCCTCTGGGTGAAGGCGGAGAACGTCCGGCGAATCGGCGTGCGCATCCTCGATGCGAGCGGCCAGTGCCACCAGAAGGCAGGCGGCATGCCGCTTCGCGCGACCGGCGACTGGCAGGAAGTCGTTCTCGTCGTCCGCGACCTTGCCGGCGGCGAGCACTGGGGCGGCGCGAACGACGGCAAGTGGCACGGCCCGGCCGCGGCCTTCGGCCTCAACATCGGCCGCGACGGCCTCGCCGCGCAGGACCGGCCGGCCGCGCTCTTCATCGACGACGTGGAAGCGGTTCTCGGGGCGGCCGTCGGCGGGCGCGCGGCGGTCCGGCCGGCGGTTGTCGCGCCGCCTTCCTGCCGGCCCGGCTTCTCCGCCCGGATCACCTTCCGGTGGGAGGCCGAGCCGATGGGCAGGGATTTCCTGGCCTTCGTCCACTTCCGGGCATCGGACGGCCGGATGGCCTTCCAGAGCGATCACGCTCCGAGAACGCCGACCTCGATCTGGTCCGGCCGCGTCGAGTACTCGTACAACGTCCTCGTCCCCGCGACCGTTCCGGACGGCGACTACAGGGTCGTCGTCGGGCTCTACGACAAGAAGGCCGCCGACCGCGGATGGGACCACCCGGCGCTCGAGGCCCTCGATGGCGCGATTGCGGAGAAGGGGCAGGAGCGCGCGACGAGCTGTCAGGTCGGCATCCTCAAGGTCGATGCCGGCGCGCCCTTGCCGGAGCTTCCCGCGCCGGCGCTCGATCTCGACGGCTTCGTCGTGACCTTCGACGAGGAGTTCGACGATCTCTCCGTCTCCGCGGCCGGTCCCGGCACGCGCTGGTTCACGGCCACCAAGGAGAACTTCGGCGATGCCCGGTTCGTCGAGCAGAAGGATGGGTTCCCGTTCAGCGTCGAGAACGGCGTCCTGCGCATCGAGGCGTCCAAGGCGGGCGGCGCCTGGCGCTCCGGCATCCTCGCCTCGGTGGACCCGAAGGGCAACGGCTTCTCGCAGAGGCTCGGGTACTTCGAGATGCGCGCGAAGTTCCCCGCGAGCCAGGGCATGTGGCCCGCGTTCTGGCTTCTGGGCCGGCCGTCGCTCACCGACAAGACGCGCACGAACATCGAGATCGACGTCGTCGAGTGGTACGGCGTGATGCCGAACGCGATGTTCGGGAACATGCACCTCTGGCATCCCGACGGCAGGCACTGGGGGCAGGGCGACCTCTTCACCGCGCCCGGCATGACCGCCGGCTTCCACGACTACGGCGTGATGATCGACGAGGAGAACGTCGTCTGGTACTTCGACGGCATCGAAGTCTTCAGGCAGAAGACCCCCGAGGAGGCCAAGGTGCCGCTGTACCTCCTCGTCAACCTGGCCATGGGCGGCGGCTGGCCCATCGACCGGGCCGTGAGCCCCTCGTACCTCTACGTGGACCGCGTCCGGGTCCACGCCAGGCGTTCTTGATTCCGGGACGGCGCGCGAACGAAAGGAGCGTCCGATCATGAGGTCCCCCCGGCGCCGCAGGCGTTTCGCTCCGCTTCGTATACACGTCAGCCGCATCGCGGTCATCGGCGGGGGCCTGCTCGCCCTCGGCGGCGCCTTGGCCGGGTGCGCGCACGTTCCGGCAGAGCGCGCGAAGAGCGCCCGGCCCTGCATCGAAGACTTCGCGACCGTCGAGGCCCGCTGCGCGGGCGCGCCGGTTCACGCGTTCGGCTACACCTATGTCTACGGCGTGAGCCCCGACTTCATACCAGATCTCGTGTGGCAGCGCGGGGCCGGTGGCGGCGAGAAGATCGTCCCGAAGAAATCGTGGGAGATAAAGAACAACCTTCTCGGCTCGACGCCGGCGCGCGAGCCGCGGTCGCTGCGCATCGACGACCAGCCGCTTCTCTGCGTCCACTTGCTTGACGGCGACCCCGAGACGTGCTGGTGCAGCCGTGGCCAGATCGAGGCCGATGTCGAGCCCGTGTGGATTCGCATCGATCTGCCGGCCGAGGCCGAGGTCTGCGCCGTGCGGCTCGTCCCGTGCAGGAAAGGCCTGCGCGGCTACGCGCCCGTGCCGTGGGAGACCATGGAGGATGTCCTGCCCGTCGGGCAGGCGCTGCCCCGGAAGATCGAGGTGCAGACAAGCTGCGATGCGCGCCGGTGGGAGACCGTGTATCGCACCGACAGTCTCGCTCCCGATCCGGGCATGGCGCCGCTCGATGTTCGGTTCGAGCCGCGCCGCGCCAAGCAGATCCGGATCATCGGCGAGGAGTTCCCGGAGGTCCTGACCTTCGGCCACTGCTTCTCGATCGCGGAGGTCGAGGTGCTGTCGAGCGCCGGCGCGAACCTCGCCCTGCATTCGCGCGGCGCGGGCGTGACGGTGTCCTCGACGCACCTGGGGTACGGCATGGATCGCTTCACGCAGGACATGCTCTGGCCTGTGCAGTACGATCTCGGATTCAAGTGGATGCGCGTCGGCTACGACATGAGCGCGCTCCAGTGGGCGTACGTCGAGCGCGAGAAGGGAGTGCTCGCCGTCGATCCCCGCACCGATGCGGCGATCACGGAGGCGGTCCGGCACGGGCTTGAGGTCGTTCTCGTGCTGGACAAGGGCAACTGGCTGCACGCGCCCGAGCCGCGGCGGATCGAGCGCAACCGCGACCTCGTCGAGACGTACTTCAACTCGCCGCCGTGGCCCGACCCGGCGACGCAGCCCGAGTACTTCGCGGCGTGGCTCGACTACGTGCGCTACATGGTGCGGCATTTCAAGGACCGGGTGCGGTACTTCGAGATCTGGAACGAGTGGAACGTGCCGGTGCCCCCCGAGAAGGCGGAGGAGCATCGCGCGCACTACGCGCGGCTGGCCGCCCCCACGGCGGCCGTCATTCGCGAGGAATACCCGGATGCCCGGATCGTCATGGGATCGACCTCGGGGTTGAGCGCCGACCTGATCGAGGAATGGGTCCGGGCGCTCAAGGGCCTTGTGGACGTGGTCGGGTTCCACCCGTACTACCACGTGGACCCCCAGGACATCCGCGACTATCCGCAGCGCATCGCCTCTCTCAGGGAGCGCCTCGAGCCGCTCGGCTTCCGGGGCGAACTGATGGCGACCGAATGGAGCTGGTTCGCGCCGTACCCGCCGGCGTCCCGCGATCCGCATCGCTTCACGGAGTTGCAGAAGGCGAAGATCGCGGCGCGATTCACCGCCGTCAACGTGGCGCTGGGCGTCCACAGCTTCTGGAACGAGACCTTCCAGACGCAGATGACGAGCCGCGACGTGAGCCTCTTTCGCAACACGTTCTCGGCCGACCCGATCAGCCCGACGCAGCCTCAGCCCATCTACTACGTGCTCCGCACGCTCTCGACGGCGCTCGAAGATGTGCGGCCGTCCTCGGCCGAGGTGTGCATCTCGCCCCCGCACGAGGATCTCGAGTGGTACGCGTTCGAGCGCGGCGACGGCGACCTGCTCGTCGCCCTGTGGCTTGCGGGCGAGGCCGTGGATGACTCCTCGCGCGAGCACGTCGTGGACCTGGCCGTGCCGGCCGCGCGGTACGGCGCCGCGCACGCCATCGACACGCTCAACGGAATGCGTCACGAGCTTGCGGCCGATCCCGGCGCCGGGCTGGTACGCGGGATCCATGTGCGGGACTGGCCGCTGATCGTCGAGGTCGGCCCGGCGCGGCTGCCTTGAGCCGCGCATTCGTCCCGATCGTGCCGGGCGAGCGAGGCGCGAGGAAGAGGCCGCGATGCATGACGCGCGTCCGATGTACAATGAACCGGGCGTGGTGCGCGATGAACGAGAGACGTGAGACCCGAGGGAAACAGCTCCGCGCGGTTGCGGCCTGGGCGCCGGCGGCTCTTCTTCTTTCGGCCGCGGTTCGCGCGGC
>DHGK01000057.1 GCA_002402755.1 Planctomycetes bacterium UBA4800 | reverse complement strand
ACACATCGGCGCGGCGCTGCTCGAGACGCTTGCGGGTGCGGACGCGCGCGTGATCGCGGGGGCGCACTCGGCCGAGAGCGCCGCCCGCCTGGCGGCGGACGGCGTCGAGGCGGCGCGGATCGATCTGGGCGACCGGGCGTCTCTCGTTCAGGCGTTCAAGGGCGTCGAGCGCCTGTTCCTGATGACGCCGCTCCTGGAACGCATGGCGGAGTACGCCGGGAACGCCGTCGAGGCGGCGAGGGAGACGGGCATCGCGCACGTCGTGCGATCCTCGGTGCTGGGCGCGTCGGAGGCCGCGGAGTACAAGCTCGGCGCCGTCCATGGCGGCATCGATGCCGTGGTGCGCGCGAGCGGGATTCCGTGGACCCTGCTTCTCCCGAACTGCTTCATGCAGAACTTCCGGGACTCGTACGGCCGCATGATCGTGAATTCCGATGCGATCTTCCTGCCGCAGGGCAACGGGAAGACGAGCTTCACTGATGTGCGCGATGCGGCCGCGTGCGCGGCGGCGGCGCTGCTCGAGCCCGAGCGCCACGCGGGGCGGGCGTACGATCTGACGGGGCCGGAGGCGCTGAGCGGGGGCGAGGCGGCGGCGATCATCGGCGAGGCCCGCGGCGCGCCCGTGACGTACATTGACATCCCGGCCCTGATCGCGCGCGGCGCCGTGCTCAGGAAGGGCATGCCGGCCTGGAACGTGGAGATGCTGCTCAGCTTCTTTGCGTACATCAAGGCGGGCAAGGCGGCGGGAGTGACGAACGCGGTCGAGGAACTAACCGGCAGGAAAGCGCGCACGTTGCGCGAGTACGCGCGCGAGAACGCAAGGGCGTGGGAACCGGAGCTATGACCCCGCGCCTCGGGGCGGGTGAGCGGCGGCAAGGGAGGATTCAATGCGAAGGCTGGTTGCGGCGGCATCGCTTGCGGCGCTTTCCGCGCTCGGCGCGGAACGGCACGCGTTCACGTTCCACGACATGATCGGCATGGATCGGCTGGCGTCGCCCGCGCCCTCGCCGGACGGGCGGCAGGTGGCGTTCGTCGCGACCGACTACTCGCTGGAGGAAAACCGCGGCAACGCGGACATCTGGATCGTTGGTTCGGACGGCGGCGCGCCGCGCCGTTTGACCACGCATCCCGCGGCCGACAACAACCCCGTGTTCGCGCCTGACGGCGCGATGCTGTACTTCCTGAGCAGCCGGAACGGCTCGGCGCAGATCTTCGCGCTGCCGCTCGGCGGTGGCGAGCCCTCGCAGATCACGCGCTTTCCGGCGGGCCTCTCCAACCTGAAGCTCTCGCCCGACGGGGCGTGGTTCTCGTTCACGGCTGCCGTGTACGCCGATGAGTCGGACTTCGAGAAGGTCGCCGCGCGCGATCGCGCGAAGAAGGAGAACCCGTGCACGGCCATGGTGTACGAGGAGCTGTTCGTCCGGCACTGGGATTCGTGGAAGGACGGCAAATGGAGCCATGTCTTCGTGATGCCGGTCGCGGGCGGGGCGCCGATCGATATCATGGCGGGCGTCGCGGGCGACTGTCCCCAGGAGCCATTCGGCGGGCCCGGCGAGTACGCTTGGTCGCCGGATTCGAAGGCGATCGCGTACGCGACGAAGCTCGGCCGCGATCGCGCCTGGACGACGAACCTCGACATCTTCCTGTACGACATCGCGGCGCGGGCGGCGCGCAATCTCACGGCCGCGAATCCCGCCTGGGACACCGAGCCGTGCTTCGCGCCCGACGGGAAGTCGCTGTACTACCTGGCCATGCGGGTGCCGGGCTACGAGGCCGACCGGCTCCGGCTCATGCGCATGGACCTGGCGGCGGGCGCGGTGAAGAACCTCACCGAGGCGACGGAAGTCTCGTGGGCGGATCTCCAGATGGCGCCCGACGGCGCGACGATCTACTGCCTCGGCGGCAAGGAGGCGCGCACGCGGGTCTTCGCGATCGATTGTGCGACCGGCGCGTCGCGCGAGCTTGTCGGCGAGCATCACAATCAGTCGCTCGCGCTCAAGAACGGGGTCCTGTACTTCCTGCAGGACAGCTTGACGGCGCCGGCCGAGCTCTTCGCGCACGACCTGGGGCTCGGCGCGACACGGCGCCTGACGGGCGTCAACGATGCCGCGCTCGCCTCGATCGACATGAGCGCGCCCGAGGAGTTCTGGTTCGAGAACCGCGAGGGCACGAAGGTGCACGGCTGGCTCCTCAAACCGGTGCCGTTCGATCCCGCGAAGGAGTATCCGCTCGCGTACTACATTCACGGCGGGCCGCAGGGGTCGTGGGAGGACCGCTTCCACTACCGCTGGAATCTGCAGATCCTGCCGGCGCAGGGGTACGCGGTCGCGGCGATCGATTTCCGGGGCAGCACGGGCTACGGCGACGCCTTCCGCGAGGCCATCACGGGCCACTGGGGCGACCGGCCGTTCGACGATCTCATGGACGGGCTCGCGCACGTGCTCGCGAAGTGTCCCTGGGTCGATCAGCGCCGGCTGGCCGCGCTGGGAGCGTCGTACGGCGGCTACATGGTCAACTGGATCGCGGGGCAGGCGCCGGACAGGTTCGCGTGCCTGGTCAACCACGACGGGATCTTCGACGAGTTCACGGCGTACTTCACGACCGACGAGCTCTGGTTCCCCGAGTACGAGCAGGGCGGCACGCCCTGGGATCGACCCGAGCACTACGACCGGTTCTCGCCGTCGCGCTACGTGCGCAACTGGAAGACGCCCATGCTGCTCTTCCACGGCGGCAAGGATTACCGCTGCGTCGAGACCGAGTCGATCGCGGCCTTCAACGCGCTGCAGCGCAGGGGCATTCCCTCGAAACTCGTCTACTTCCCGGACGAATCCCACTTCGTCGTCGCGCCGCGGAACAGCGAGTTCTGGCACCGCACGCTCATCGAGTGGGTGGACAGGTGGTGCAAGTAGGGGGGCCGCCGGGCGTCAGCGCCCCGGCGTCGAGCCGGGCGCGGCGCAGGCAGGCGCGGGGAGCTTCTCGGAATCCTGATAGAGCGTGTCGGGGCAGATATCCTGCTCGTCGGGCCAGACGACGGTGCCGTGCTCGGCGCGAACACGTCGAAAGTAGGCGACGTCGCGAAGCGCCCGGAAGACCCCGAATGACAGGAGGTGATTGCAGTCGAAGATCCCGATCTCGCCGTTCGTGAAGGTTATCTCCAGCCGGTAGCCGTCTCTCGGCGCGACGGACTTGACTCTCGGATTCACGGATCACCTCAGCGGTTCGATCTTGAAAGGCTGCTGACCGCTCACGAAATCACCGGCATATATCCTCCTGTCGGCTTCAAGGGCCGCCGGGCGTCAGCACCCCGGCGTCGAGCCGGGCGCGACGCCGCGTCCGTCCGCTATATCGCCAGATCCTCCTTGCTGCGGTCGTCCTTCGCGCCCGACGGCAGGAAGAGGGCGATGCCGAAGGCCAGGGGGCCGAAACGGCCGATGAACATGAGCGCGATCAGGATCAGCTTGCCGAGCGGCGTCAACTGCGCGGTGATGCCCGTGCTGAGCCCCACCGTGCCCAGGGCCGACGCTGCCTCGAAGAGCAGGTTCTCGAAGGGCAGCGTCTCGGCCAGCGCGAGCAGGTAGCAGCCGAGGATGAGCGCGGCCGCGTAGAAGCCGATGCTCGCGATCGCCACGCGCATCCGCTCCTCGGGGACCTCCTTGCCCCAGAAGGTCACCTTCTCCCGTCCGAGAAGCGCGCTTCGAATAACGGCAAAGAGGGCCGAGAAGGTCGTCGTCTTCAGCCCGCCGCCGGTGCCCGCGGGCGATGCGCCAATGACCATCAGCATTATGATCAGGAACAGGGATGCTTGCGACAGCGCGCCGATCGGGATGGTGTTGAAGCCGACGGTGGTGATCGACGTCATGACCTGAAACGCCGCGGCGGTGACGCGTTCGTAGGGAGGCAGGCTCTGGATCGTCGGCTCTCCCACGTAGAAGAGCGCCGTCGCCGCGAGGCTCACCCATGCGGTCGTCACGAGAATGACGCGGCTCGTGAGCGTGAGGCGCGGCGTCTTCCCGATGATCCGGCGCCAGCCGTCCACGAGCACGATGAAGCCGATCGCGCCGATGTAGCTCAGGATGCCGAGAATGGCGTTCGCCGCGACGTTGCCGCGCAGCTTTTCGAAGCCGTCGTCGTACAGGCCGAAGCCCGCCGTGCAGAAGGCGGAGATGCTGTGGAAGATCGATGACCAGAGGGGGCTGT
The DNA here is from genome assembly GCA_002402755.1 of Planctomycetes bacterium UBA4800. Classification (GTDB taxonomy): domain Bacteria; phylum Planctomycetota; class UBA8108; order UBA8890; family UBA8898; genus UBA8898. Next base: position 21,538 of record DHGK01000057.1, on the reverse strand, counting down.
CGACGCCCGCCTGGCGGAACACGAAGAAGAGCGCGGCGGCGCCGGCCGCCTCGATCGCGATCGTGAACACGATGACGCTCCGTATGAACTTGTCGATCCTGAACTCCTCCGGCATGCTGAAGACGACCTTGCCGATCTGCTGGCGCCGCCGGGACAGGCTGTCGCTGCGGGAGAGCACCACGAACGATCCGAACGTCATGTAGCCGAGGCCGCCGATCTGGATCAGGAGCAGGATCAGGAGCTGCCCGAAGCCGTTGAAGTCGCGTCCCGTGCTGACCGTGGTGAGACCCGTCGTGGAGACGGCGGAGGTCGAAGTGAAGAGCGCGTCGAGAGGCGAGACCGCGCCCGCGCCATGGCTGATCGGGAGGGAGAGGAGCAGCCACCCGAACAGCACGTACGACACGTACCCGAGCGCCACGAAGCGAACGGGATGCAGGCCGCTCACGAAGCGGCAGAACCCCTGCCATTTCTGCTTCATGCCTTCTCCCGTGGAAGAGCGAGAAAGGACGCGAGGCAGGCGCTATCGCGAAGCGCCCGGAAGACCCCGAACGACAGGAGGCGACTGCAGTCGAAGATCCCGATCTCGCCGTTCGTGGAGGTCATCTCCAGCCGGCAGCCGTCTCGCGGCGCGGCGGACTTGACTCTCGGATTCACGGATCACCTCGCATCGGGATCATCATGCGCCGCCCGGGCAGGCTGCGTCAAGTCGCCTTCCCGCGTATCGCCTCCGGGACGGCGAGTTCCGGCGCCGCACGCTCGCAGTCACCGCCGCATTGCCGAGCTTCCGCGGCGCCGGCGCGCGCACACGATGGGCAGGCCCCGTGACTGGTCACGGACGTGCGTCGACGGCCGCTGTGTGGCGTAGTCGTCGCTGGCAGAGGAGAATCGCCGCGGCGAATAGGAGGCTCCAGCAGGCGTCTGCAACCACGAACCAGAAGAACCAGAGCTTCGCGAGCTCCGGCAAGTGTGCGTACGAATACGAGCCGAAGCACAGAATCGCCAGGAACACCCATACGGCGACACAGGTGATGGGGACGCGGTAGCGAGTGACATCCGACGCGAAGATCACCATGAAAACGCCGACGAGCACGAAGAACATGGACAGGCTGCGAGCCAGGTACGCCACGATGAACCCCGCGTGAAGGCCGGGCTCGACCTTGGAGACGCACCATTCGAGCCACGCGTGGGGCATGACGACCGCAACGACGGCCATGATCGCGAGGACGCCGTTGAGGCGGAGGAGGAACTTCAACCACTTCTCGGCACACGACATGACGTCTCATCTCCTTTCTCGGCCCGCCGAAGGTCATTCCGCGGGCGCCGCGCAGCGTACATTCCGCGGAGAGGCCCGTCAAGCGCCCGGCGGAGAGGAAGTCGGCGGGAATGGGGCGGGGAGGCGAACGCGGCCTTCAACGCCCTGCAGCGTAAGGTGGGCAGGTGGCGCACGCAGGGGGAACGCCGGCGACCCGAGGCCGCCGTGTCGCACGATCCGTCCCGTGCAACGCAGGTCCCTTATCTGCGATCCCCGATCTTCCCTTGCTCGACAAGAAGCCGATGGCGGTCTTCAGCCTCCTTCTGGGTGATGCGCAGGTCCGAGTCCTTGTCCATCGCCCTGATGCAGTCGTTGCAATGCGCGTTGAACGCGACGGTTTCGGTCCGCGAGAACAGAGAGACCGATGGGCATCCGATCCGCGATATCACGTGCGTTTCCCGTTCGGTGCCGTAGATGATCGCGGCAAACGCCTTCTCGGCCTCGGCGTTCTCGAAGGAGACGGGGAGCATCTGCTCCTCCGTCCGGATCTCGGTTCCCGTGTTGACGATTTGACAGCCGCCGCCGAACGTCACGGGCACCGCGGCTGCCGCAACGGCAAGGGCCCCTCTCATACAGCGTTCCTTTCCGGAGCGTTCTTCTCACGTTTCCGGCGCATGTTTCACCATGAGCCGCACCGTCTCATGCTCCGCATCCACGTAGTCGAGCAGCACGTACGGGGATTTCTGATTGCACAGATGGAACGTCAGTGATCTCTTGCCGCACGACAAGCCGATGACCCAGTAGTCTTCGCGGCGAACGATGCGCCACGTGCCCTCGCCGGAGAGGAAGTCCTTGCCGGGAAGGGCCGAAGGGTCCAAGCTCACGGCAAAGTCGACGAACCGCGCGGTGCCATCTGCGTTGAGGACCAGGTGGGGGACACGGTACTCGGGTTGCGTGGAAGGGAGAACCGGAAGCTCCTCGGCAGGCACGTACGTTCCGGCGATATCCGAAACCAGGGGCTCGGTGCGCGTGTACGTTCGCGCGTAGCCGCCGGAACCGGCCATGAGGACGCAGAGAAGCGCGGCGACGGCGGCGCACAGCAGGGTCACGGCCAGCGCCTGCCGCTTCGAGCTGCGGTGTTCTCTTGCGATGGGGTCCATGCTGCGAGCTCCGTTGACCCTATGCTCCCGCGCCGCGCCCCCGGCTGATCAGCCATCCGAGGAGGCTGACAATGCAGCCGAGGAGGAACCCCACGGCGGCACCCACCGCAGCCATGACGAGCGTGAGGGCCACCAGCATCAGGAGCTCGATCGGGCCCGGCGCCGATGGCACCTCGCGGAAAGCGATGGCGACGATCACCGCGTACAAAAGCGCGCCCGCAATCGCCCCGGCGATGGAAAGGACCTTCTTCACGTTCAAGGGAGCCTCCGCGTGGCGATGGCAGCGAAGAATGCCTCTACGCGTGGCGATGCGCCGAGCTCGCACTTCCCGGCGGGGACCGACCCTCGCCGGTTCCGACACATTGCGCAAAGTACATCGCGTGATAAAAGATGTCAAGCACTTGGCGGACAAGAAACCGGGGGAGATGGGGCGGGCAGCCGGCCTCCCGGCCTATTCTTCCGGCGTCTTCGGCTCCTCCCGACGCGAGAGTTCGCGTCGAAGCGCGCCGCCGATCTCGCGGCTCAGCTCCGTCAGCTCCTTGCCTGAATCCGGCTCGATGATCCGGATTGCGTACCGCACGCTCTTATCGGGAACGATCTGCATGATCGTGTAGTTCATGCGGGGATCGGGTTTGACGACGATCAGCGAGTACTTTATCTTGGTTCCGGCCGCAACGATCTCGGGGTTTTGTTTCAGAATCTCCTCCACCCTGGACGTGATCGCCGGATCGCCCTCGATGACTATGGACAGCGTTGTATGGTGCGCGGACTTGCTGCAGCCGACCAAGACGCACGAGAAGCACACAGTCAGAGAGAGCGCGCGATAGGAAGCGACCATCGTGGACAGCCTCCCTTCAGAACCGCCTGCGCTTTGCCGCGTTCCCCGGCGTTGACCGGCGTTCGGCTTGCCAGGCACAGCATGCAGACTACACCGGGGGACGCGGGAACGCAACGTTCAATTCGCGGAGGAGTGGGGAAACGGCGAGAGCCTTCGCGCGCCGGCGGCGGCGAGAATGAGATTCTTTTCGGTTTTAATTTTGAAGGACAGGCTCATGCGCTTACACTTTTTGTGCAAGCCGTGATGCACGAGGCGCCGCGATGGACGGATGTTGCGCATCGCGTCTCGGCTGGATCGGTTGCTTTGCGTGCGTACACGGCGATCGCCGCCCCGGAAGGAAAGGGGGGGGCATGCCGGCGGCAGGCGGTCGCAGGGGGTCATGGCTGACGGGGCAAGAAAGGAGCGAGTCATGAGAGGCAGACTGACTTTGTCGCTTGCGGTGTGTGCTGCGGCCGGCGTCGCCTGGGGCGCCATGTCCGCGGACATCGTGTTCGAGGTGCTTCCCGCCGAAACGGTGCTGCCGCCCTCGCCCGATGCGGTGACGGCGGTCACGCTGGAGGTGGCGATCAGCACGGCAGTCGATGGCATGCAGGGGTGGTCTCTCGGCATCCTGTGCCAGAACAGCGGCGCCGAGAAGTTCTTCATCGCGAACGCGTACGAGCATCCCGACTTGGCGACCTTCGCCGGCGCCGGCTACACGGGCGGCACGCTCGTGCCCGGCCGGCCCTCGTTCGACACGATCAACTACTACACGGCGGAAGATCTCGTGAATTACGCCGCCCAGGCGGAGGTGCCGAACCTGTACATGAACGGCGGGTTCGTGCTCAATGATTCGATCAACGGCGTCCCCGGCGAATGGGCGGCCGTGACCCAGGGAGTGGTTCTCGACCTGTTCCTGATGTACACGCTCCCGGCGAGCGAGAACTTCGGCGCCCTTGCCATCGAGCTGGGTGTGCAGGGAGAGGCGCCGGCGTCGGGAAGCGTCGTGTTCAGCGATGCGATCGGCAGCCCGCCGACCGCCGTCGTCGCCGTGTTCGGCGGCTACAGCTATCCGCCGTCGGTCGCGGCGCCGGCCGAGATCTCGTTCGCGGCGCCGGCGCCCCGCTTCATCCGCGGCGACTTCAACGCGAACGGCGTGGTCGAGCTCGCCGACATGGTGTCCCTGATCAACTACCTGACGTGCAGCAAGAAGCCGCTCACGTGCCTCGATGCGGGCGATGTCAACGACAACGGCGCGATCACGATGGCCGACCCACTCGCGGGCATGCGGGCGCTCCTGGATCAGAAGTACGAGATTCCGGCTCCCTTCCCGGCGTGCGGAGAGGATCCGACCGCCGATGATCTGGGCTGCGAGTCCTTCGCGGCCTGCCCGTAGAGTCTCGGGCGGCGGCGCCGCGAGCTCGGCGCGCGGCCGCCGCGCCGGGGCCGAGAGGGAGCAGCCCCCCGCTCCCTCTCGTTCCGGCGCGTCAGCAAAGACTTCGCCCGGCGCGATAAGCCGCCCCCAAGGAGCGCGGAGAGCGACCCGCAATCCCTTTTTTTCGGCACGGTGGAGAGAACGCGCGTCACCGTCTATGCTGCCGCCCGAGAAGCAGCCACGGGTGACGGGTGGTCGCTGCCTGTCGGCTCGCCCGTGTCACGTTGCCCGCATCTATGGACTCAGGCAACCGTTGGTGGCCCCTTCGTGGCTCCCGAATGACCAGGCTGCGTCCCAACGCCGCTATTGGGTGCAGCGTCTGGTGCGGTGTTCTCGCTCTGATCGTATCGGTATGCAAACCGCACCAAGTGGGGCGCGCCGCGGAGAAGACACGTGCTGAGCACGAGCAACAGGAGACAGGCTCCGATGTAAGTCAACGGAGACGAAGCATCCGGCGTATCGGGCGCTGCCAACACCACGACCGCCGAATAGGCGTAGAGCAGGCTACCGATCAACACCAGCAGCCCGACGCAGGGAACCAGAACTCCGAAAAGGTCTCGCGGCTTCATGCGCTCAACCTGCGCTCCTTGGCCGGACGACGTGCTCACCGGACCGGTGAGGACACGCAGTGCGCGGCCTTATTGGGCACGGTGAAGCAACTGGTTCGACAGTTCCCCGTCTCCAATTGTCCAATCAACTCTGTATGAGAAGCCATCGTCCAGCAAGTGACGGATGTCAGGGGTGCTCTTGTGAAAGACCACCAGCCGACCGCCAGGCAGAAAAGGCACATGCCTCTGAATCTCGGCCAGAATCATGTCGCCCGACGGCGACACAACGGCATCTCCGAAGCCAACTCTCGCTGGTTCGACTCGTACCTGTGTATTCCCCGATGAATCAACGAGCAGAACGCCAGTTTGATCTCGCACGAGGAGTGTACCCGACACTACCGCGAGCGAGGGATCGTAACCATCAGCAAAGCGAGAGGTCGTTCCGGTCTCGATGTCGAAGACGTAGAGGCCACGCTGCAATCTTCCGTCTCGTGCGTAGCCAATACCATAGCTTGTGCTCCCGTGGACCTCGGCCTCCGTTGTCCGGTAGAGGGACTCGTCATCGAACGCTGGGAACAAGACCCGGCGCGAGTCCGAGAACCAGCAGAGACCGTGATCCGAAACCCACCGAGTGGCTCTAGTTGTCTCCCGTCCCGAAACGATGTCCAGGACGATCAGCTTGCATTTACCTCCAAGGTCGAAGTAGCTCGAATGGTCCTTTGGCGCGACAGCGGCCGTTTGGCGGAACAGCATTGCGACTCTCTTCTCGTCCGGCGACACTGCCACGTCGGTGATTCCCTGCCAGTTCTGGAACTGTGGGTCTGAGAACATGGACGGGGATACTTCCATTATCGTCTCGAAATCGGGCAGCCGAGAAACGATTAGATTCGGCTTTTTCCGGCCACCGATCTCCCATTGGACAAAGGCACAGGTGCGTCCTTCCACGTCCCATTTATTGGGATCCAGCGACGGACAGTTCGTCAGTGTGGTCCATTGTGCGCTTGGGGGGATGCAGACACGCAACCTGTGTTGAAGACCGGACGACTCCGTTGAAAAGATCAGACCCGACCCTTGTTTCAGAAGGTCGGGGTTGTTCCATTGTTGCGCTTCTTTCTTGTCGAGATGCCCCGCGTAGAAGAGCCATCCCACCAAGAGACCGATCTCGATCACAAACACGGCCGCGTAGCTGCCAATGTTGATTCCGCATCCCAGAATAGCCGCACGCTTCCATGAAAGAGGAACCGTCTTGAACAACACGTGAAGGAGCGGGATCTCTGTCACGAGGGTGATGAGAAAGAGGGGCAACACCAATGACATCGTGTCCCACATGAAAAAGGAATCCCACGAGAAGGCGAGCAGGAGGACGGAGCCGGTCGCACTGGATGCCATATTGAGAACGCTGCCTCTCCACAATGTACCGGCAAAACGAACACTCTTGATGCGCCAGCGCAAGAGCCCGCACTCCAACAGGATGATCACCAGGGTGACAATGGATGCGGCCAGCCAAGTGTCCTTGTGAAAGAAGTTGAGGACCGGCGACACACCGTCTGCGAATGCCGCCGTTGGCGTGAGAAGCAGGAGCGCAAGGTACGAATATCGCCTTCTATTCATGTTTATGTCGAACAACGTTCCTTGGCCAATCCCCCCGGGGGCACTGACTGTCGGTAGCCCGGGGACATTACGCAGCATATAGCGCAGGGTAGCGGGCGTCAAGAAGTGTGTTGACAAGAAGTTGGTGGAGGTTGGGCGGGAAAGGGGGCAGGCGACTGGCTCGCGATTTGTCGGAGATGCAGGGTGTGAAGAGAATGGCTCGGTTCGGCTTCTCGCGAGGAGGTTCGTATGGGAATGGACGAAGTCGAACCGGCGGCGTGGTTTCCGGAGCGATGAGAAGACCTCATGGAGGCCGTGGGGCGGTTTCCGGTCGATACACGGCGGTCTGCACGCAGAATCGGCAAGCCACAACGATAGCGTCCGGTCACCATCGTCTGTGTTCGCTCATGAGAGCGCCGAGGATTGGTTGAGCGAGACCCTCCCGCACGCCGCATCATCGTACAGCGCGCGCAAACAGGCCCGCACGTCGCCGCGGCAGCGGGAGAAGAGGTCGTCGCAGCGGGCCGCGAGGGACGCTGCGCCCGGGGCGCCGGTCAGGTCGGCGACCAGATCGCGCAGCAGGGCGGGGGAGGTTCGATGCTCGTAGAGCGTGGGGAGCCGCCCGCGGACGTGGCTTGTCGCAAGAATGCCGCCGGCTGCGCGCGCCTCGCGGCGCAGGCGGCGCCATGCCGGGAACGAAAGGCGGTCCAGGCCGTCGATGCTGATCAGATCCCGGGCGCCGGCGCCCTCCAGGAGCCGGGCCGACTCGGCGGTTGGCACCGGGGCGTCGTCCTTCAGGACGAGCGCGCGGATGCGCCACCCCTGGGCGGCCAGGCCGCGCTCGATCTCCTCCCTGAGGCTCGTCTTGCCGCTTCCCTGCGGGCCGACGAGCACGCCGCGATGGCGCAGGGAGGCGAAGCGCTCGAGCACGGCCGGCAGATCACTGCCGGCGACGAAGCGGAAGCGCAGGGCTTCGATGCGCTCCGCGCGAAAGGGATTGAGCCGGGCGTGCACGGTCACGCGCTCCCGAGCACGAGCTCGCGCCGTCCCGGACCGATCACGAGATCGACGCGCGCGACATCCCCCGACCCGACCGCCTCCAGCGCCCAGCAGATCGACACGAGCGTGCCCGAGACGCTCGGCGGGTGATCCGGCGCCTTCACGCGGAAACGCTGCCTGCCCGAGCAGGCGGCGGCCTCGATCGGCTCTTCCCACGCCAGGCCCACGTCCCGCGTGCCCTTGCCCTGCGTGTACCAGAAAAGACGCAGCGCCAGCGGCCCCGGGGGATCCGGCGCGCTCCAGGCGACTTCCCCGGCGATGGTCTCGCCGGGCGCATACGCGGTGCGCGCTCCTTCGAGCGTGATCTGGAAGGCGCTCACCTCGAGCCCTCCTTGCCCGCCGGCAGCACGAGCAGATCGTACGCATCATCGATGTCGGGCCAGTGCCGTATGACCCCGCGCACCGCGAGCTGCCAGCGCAGCTTGTTGTGGGGGGCTTCGAAGGTCGGCGCGGCATCGGCGGGCATCGCGAGCGCGGTCCGGCCGGTCTCGATGTCCCGCACGCCCTCGGCGGTCTTGACCGGAATGCGGGCGAAGATGCGCTTGTCGGTGGAGGTCGTCGTGCCTCGCGTGTACGTCGCTTCTTCCCGGCCTTCCACGGCGATGGTCAGCGTGTCTATCCGGGATGCGTTTCCCTCGCACTCCCACTGCACCTCGATCCGCTCGCCGGGCCGGACGGCGCGCCGGTTCAGCGTGAGCCGTATCCGCGGGTTGGCAAGCGCGAGCACGGCATGAATGGCGGCGCCGGCAATGAAGAGCCCGACCAGCAGGAACACGGAGAAGAACAGCACCTCGAACCAGCCGAATAATCCGCCGCGTACGTCGGGGACTATCAACGCAAAGAAGATCGTCCACACGATGCCGTTCCAGAGAAGCGCGGCCAGGCTCAGGCCTATGGCCTTGCCGCGCCGGCTCACAGCCGGTTCGAGCACGCAGGGCCCCTGCATGTCGTCGGGAGGGCCCGCCCCCGCCGCCGGGGGCCGCGCATCGGCGGATCGCGGCAGGCGGCCTTCGCGGCGGGCGCGCTCCCGGCGCATACCGCGGATGCCGAACGCAATTGCCGCCGCGCCTGCCAGCGGGAAGAGCAGCGTGAGAAGGGCGAGCCAGATGGTCGAGGGGAGACCGGCTTTCAGGACGGCCTCATCGGGCCGGCGCGGGTTCACGCGGCAGGTTGTCTTCGTGCCCGGCCGAAGACGATCGACGACCGCCTGCTTCCCCTTCCGCCCCGACGTGTAGACCCCGTTGCTGAAATCGTAGCGGTCGGACTCGTAACGCCGCGCCCCGGCTTCGCCGCCGGCGGCGTAGCGATACTCGTAGCGGACCTCCACACGGTAGCCTTCGCCATCGTCGTTGTTCCTGCCGACGCGGCTTTCCCGGATCGTGCAGGGAACCTCGACCCAATCCCGGGCCGCATAGGCGCGCCACAAGGGCGCCGCGAGGAACATCGTCACGCCCACGCAGCCCACGGCCAGGAAGATGGCGCCGAAGATGACCAGGCAGCCGGAGTGTCCCGTCCGGGCACTCTCCGAAAGCGCGTTCGCGCGGAGCGCGGATCGTTGCATGCTCACGGCGCTTCCCCCTCGAAAAACGCCAGCTCGCCCGCGCGGATCTCGACCTCTCCGAGCGGGCCGCCGTCCTCCGGCGCGACGACCCATTTGCCGCCCGGTCTCTCGGGATCTTCCACGCTGCGCTTGTGGCTGAGCTCGAGCCGGTACTTCCCCGGGCGCACGCTGTCCCGCTGGAAGGTCCCCTGCGCGTCGGTCCAGCATTCGAAGGGAGCACCGAGGGACGCGGCCGCGAGCTCGGTTCCCGAGGCGGCCGGGTCCGGATCGACGGGGATTGGCGTGAATCTGACGATCCAGATGTCTTCCCCCGGCCGCACGATACCGAGCCCGTGGACGCGCCCCAGAACCCTCCCTGCGGGACGGAGGACAAGCCCCACGGACGCGGCGCCGGCCGCGGAGACATCTACCTTCGCCGACCCTTCGGCTCTCTCGGCGTAGCAATCGGGATGCGTCGCCTCGATCTGGTACGAGCCGCCCTCCAGCCCCGCCGCGACGAACACGCCGTTCTCTTCCGTTCGCGTGTCGAAGTTCGTGCGCTCGCCCGGCCGCGGCCGGGGAACGAGCCGGATGTGGATCGCGGCCCCGGCGACCGGCGTTCCGTCCGGGAGCGCGACCGTGCCCTCGATGCGGCTTCCCGCATGCAGGACGACGTCGAGCTCGGCCGTGCCGCCGGGCGCAAGGCTCACGTTGCCCCGCCAGTGAACGTGGTCCTTCGAGGCGACCCGCACGCGCCATTCGCCCGCGCGCATTCCCTCGCAGGCAAAGCGCCCGCCCGCGTCGCGGACATCGCGCCCGTGGCGGTGTTCCGTTCTGAACTCCCCATCGGCGCCCTGCCGCTCGAAGCTCAGGGAGAACTCGGCCACGGGAGCTTCCGTCTCCGCATCGCTCACGCGCCCGATGACGCTCCCGTGCTGCAGGAGCACGATGTCGGGAAGCGGCTGCCCCGGCACGACCGGCGAAATCGAGGCGGGCTCGAAGCCCCGCGCCCGGGCGAGCACGTGGAACTCGGCATCGGGAAGGTGCTCGATCTTGTAGGCGCCGTCCCCTCTCGTCACCGTTCCCGCCGCGCCGAGCGCGCCCGTCTGAACGACCTCGTCGTCCGAGTCGGGGGGCGGGACGTACGCCTCGGCGACAGGGAACGCGACAACCTCGACGCCGGAAAGCGGCTCGCCGCCCGCGCCGACGACGCGCCCCGCAAGCGACGCGCCCGCCTCCAGGGCAATGTCGATCCGCACCGGCGAATCCGCCGGCGCCGACCCATCCTCGGGGGAAGCGCCCGGCCCGGCCGCGATCTCGACCGGCCCGAGCGTCTTGGCGGCATGGCCCGCGGCCCGCGCCTCGACCCAGTAGGCGCCGGGCTCGATTCGGCGCAGGCGGAAGGCGCCGTCGCGCGCGCAGTACGTCACCTCGCCTTCCGCCTGCGGCAGCAGCCGCGTGAAGAGCGTTGCCTCGTCGGGAACCTGCGTGTCGCGCCAGATCCGAACGCGCGCCCCGGCGATGGGCGCCCCGTCCCTGCTGCTCGTGACGCGCCCCTCGACCGATGCGCCCTGTCCGAGTCGGATCTCGATGAAAGGCCACGCGCCCTCGCCGGAGTCCGCGGCAAAGGGCCCCGCCCGCGAGGTCGCACACCCGGGATACGAAGCCAGGAGGTCGAAGCGCAGGTTCCCGCATCGCGGCGCCGCGATCGTGAAGGTGCCGTCGGCCGCCGTACGCCCCTCCGCGCCCCTGGCGCCGAAGAACCCTATGCGCAAGAACGCCGCCGGGAATCCCGGCACCTCCGCCCACACGCGGGCGCCCGCAAGCGGCTCGCCGCGCGCATCGCGCACGATGCCCGAGAGCCACGCCTTCGATCCCTCGGCGCCGAAGCCATCAAGCACAAGCTGCGCCTCGACGACTTGCGCGGCGCCGGGGTCCGGGAAGACAAGCGGCTCGCGCGCCTCGCCGTATCTCTCGTGCGACGCGCGGACGACGGCGGTCGCGCCGAACGTCCGCTCTTCGTCGGGACGCATTCCCTTGAACTCGAAGCAGCCGCGCTCGTCCGTCGTCTGCTCGTTCCTCGGCCGCGTCTCGAGAACCACCTGCGCGCCCGGCACGGGATCGCCGCTCTCCGCCTCGATGACGACCCCGCGGATCGTCACGCCGTGCCTGAGCGTGATCGTGACCTTGCCATCGGCGGCGGCGCTCGAGAGCGTCTCGCCCGGGTAGCCTTCCGCGAGAACCGCAAGCTCGTGCGCGTCTCCCGCGAGCCCCCCGAGAAGGAACTCGCCGCGCTCGTCGGTCCGCGAGCGGACGAGGCTGGACAACGGCCCCGCCTCCAGGATCGAGATCCTGCGCGAGTCCGGATCCTCGTTCCGGCTCGAGGGTTTCGGCACCCAGACCTCGGCTCCCTCGATCGGCCCGCCTTCGGGCGAGAGCACCGTGCCGGAGAGCTCCCTGCTCTCATCGAGCACCACGTCGCCCATGTCGAGCAATGCGCGCTCGAGCGTCACGCGCTCCACGCGTTCGGCGAAACCATCGGCGCGGATGGCGACCTCGTAGGCGCCCTTCGCGAAGCCTTGCAGCTCGAAGCGTCCCTCGGCGTCGGTCGCGCCGCTGCGCTCCTTCTCCCCGAAGATGTCGAGGTCGAGCAGCGCGACGGCCATGTTCCCGTCGGGGCCGTGGATATCGACCGGCGGCTCCCGGAGCACGACCCGGGCGTTCTCGATCGGCGCCTCCAGCGGCGAGATGACCCGGCCCGTGACGCGCAGCGCGGGCGCGAGCACGACGACGAGGTCCCGCGTTCCGGAGGTGACGCCGCGGGCATCGCCCCAGGCGTATCCCTCCCGGACGAGACGGAGATCGTAGACCCCGGGCTCGAGCGATGTCAGGCGGAAGGCTCCGCGCGCATCGGTTTCCGCGGGCCTCGTCTCGAAGAGCGCGCGCCCCTCGCTCTGGGCGATGAAGACCTGCACGAGCTTGCCGAGACCTTTCAAGCGCGCCGTTTCGACCGGCGCCGCCTGGACGCGCACGCCCGCGATCGGGGCGCCCTTCGTGTCGCGGACAAGGCCGGCGATCGCCTGCCCCGCGACGAGCTCCACGTCGTACCTGGCCCTCCTCCCGGCCTGGACGAGAATCCAGTTCTCCTCGGCGTGCGTGAGAAACTCCTCGTGCGTGACGACGACGCGGTGGTCGCCGTCGGGCAGCCCGCGCAGCGCGTACGTGCCGTCGAGGGCGGTCGCGCAGGACGGCAGGCCGGTCTCGACGCCGGCGAGCGATTCCTGGAACGCCCGCAGGGCCGCGAGGGCATCGAACTCGAGCAGCTTCTTGTTCCCGGTGATGACCTCCGCCAGCGCCGTGCGCTCGGCGGCGCGGACGCGGGCATGCGGCACGCCGTTCCCGCTCGCATCCGTCACCCGACCCTCGATGGAGACGGGGAGCGCGCCGCCGGCTGCCGGCTGCTCGGCGGCCGCATTCGGAGGCTCGGGCCCGGCAGGCTCCTCGGCCGGCGCGGCCTTGCCGGCCGCAAGATCCGCGCCGGCTCCGCCCGCGCGCAGCACCTCGGCGCCGGCCGGACGATCGTCCGCCCCGGGCGCGCGGCCGGCGCGGTGGCGAAGCCAGAGCCCCGCGCCGATGACGAGCGCAAGGAGCACGAAGAATGCAACGACTTTCGATCTCCAGCGCATCACAAATGTATGGTATCCGACGGCCGCCGAAAAGCCAGCGACGCGGCGACGGAGGCGGCCGCCGTGTTGCGGCCGGGTCTCCGCTGCCTACAATGGGGCCGTGCGCCGCGTCGACCCCGGCACGCCGCGCTGCGCCGCCGGGAGGAACCGCGGCCCATCGAGGACGACTGGATGAGCATTCTTCAGACGCTGTGCTGTTTCGGGGCGCTCCTTGCGTGCGGATGCGCGGTCTCGGGCCTCGGCGCGCGCGGGGCGCGCGTCGCCGTCATCGCCCATCGCGGCGCGAGCGCCGATGCGCCCGAGAACACGCTTGCCGCGTTCCGGCTCGCGCGCGAGGCCGGCGCCGACTGGTTCGAGCTGGACTGCATGCTCACGGCGGATGGCGAGGTCATCGTCATCCACGATGGCAAGGTCGATCGCACGACGAACGGTAAAGGCGAGGTCGCGGGCATGACGCTCGCCGACCTGCGGAAGCTCGATGCGGGCTCGTGGAAGGACGCGCGCTGGGCCGGCGAACGGCTTCCCACGCTGGAGGAGGCGCTGTCGGTCGCCGGCGGGCCGACGGGCGTCTACATCGAGATCAAGGCGCGCGAGGACTCCGCTGCCGCGCGCGCGGCCGGTCTCGCCCTCGCCGAGAAGACCGTGGCGCTCGTCCGCGCCCGCGGCATGGCGCGGCAGGTCGTCGTCCAGTCGTTCTCGGCGCAGTGCTGCGCCGCCGTCAAGCGCCTTGCGCCGGAGCTGCGCGTCGAGTTCCTCGCGGGCTGCAAGCCGGACGAGGAGGACAAGTGGCGCGCCGCCTGCCGCGCGGTCGAGGCGTTCGCGCTGGAAGGCCTGAACCTGAGCGCGGAGGGCTTCACGCCCGAGCGCCTCGCCGAGGTGCACGCCGGCGGCCGCACCATGGCCGTCTGGACCGTCGACGAGCCGGCCGAGATGCGCGCGCTCGCCGCGCACGGCGTCAATGCAATCATCACGAACCGGCCGGCCGACTGCCTGGCCGTGCTCGGGGAGATGGGGGCGCGCTGAGCGCCCCGCACCCGGGCGCCGTTCCGGAGGCTCGCCATGGCCATGACCTCGCGCGAACGAGTGCTCGCGGCGCTCCGGCACGAGCGGCCCGATCGCACGCCGTGCGATTTCTGGGCGGAGCCGCCGGCGCTGCGGCGCCTGTTCGCGCATGTCGGACACGAGGACGAGGAGCGGCTGCTCGAGCGCCTGCGCGTCGACGTGCGCAGGCTCGACGCGCCCGCGCCGGCCGAGCGCCCGATCGGCGGCGGCGTCTACGAGAACTTCTGGGGCGAGCGCTTCGTCAAGAAGGACACGCCGTGGGGGCCCATGCGCGAGGACGTGAAGGGCGCGCTGGCCGAGGCGGAGAGCCTGGCGGAGCTGGAGCGCTTCCCGTGGCCGTCGCCGGACTCTATCGACCGCTCGTCGCTCGCCGCGCAGTGCCGCCGGCACGAGACGCACGCGCTGCTCTACGGCTTCGCCGATGTGTGGCAGCGGCCGGCGCTCGTGCGCGGCTGGCAGGGCATGTTCCTCGACATGCTCGAGCGGCCGGAGTGGGCGCACTTCCTCTGCCGGAAGTTCACGGACTTCTACCTGGAGGACTACACGCGCGCCGCGGAGATCACGGCCGGCCGCATCGACCTCTACCTCCTGATCAGCGACCTCGGCGGGCAGCGCGGGCCGCTGATCTCGCCGGCGATGTTCCGCGAGTTCGCGGCGCCGTACCTGAAGGAGATGATCGACCGCATTCACCGCCTCGGCGGCCGCGTGCTCTTCCACAGTTGCGGCGCCATCGCCGCGTTCATACCGGATCTCATCGCGCTCGGCGTCGATGTGCTCGACCCGATCCAGCCGGCCGTGCCGGCGATGCAGCCCGAGCATCTGGCGGCCGAGTTCGGCGGGCGCATCTGCTTTCACGGCGGCATCGACATGCAGCGCCTGCTTCCCGCGGGCAGCCCCGCGGAGGTCGCGGCGGAAGTCAGGCGCTACTGCGAGGTCCTCGGCGCGCGCGGCGGCTACATCCTCGGCCCGGCGCATCTTGTCCAGCCCGACGTCCCGCCCGAGAACGTCTTCGCGCTCTACGACGCGGCGAGGTGAGGCCGCGGCGCCGTGGGGCGGGGAAGACGGCAGCAGCCGCGATCCTCCGCAGGCGGATCGGTCCCGCCGAACGCACGCTCGTCTCCGCCGTCTTGCCGTTCGCGGTTTCCGTTTCGATCGCGGTGTCGGTGCGCACCGCCGCCGATGCCGTTCCTGGAGCGTTGACAGGCCTGCGGCGGCAGCGTACGGTTGATCGGAGGTGCGGATCAGGAGCGGGACATGGCGAACGCGCTGCTTGAACGTGTCGCCGCAGGCGATGCCGGAGCGATCGAGGAGTGCCTCTCGAGGTACCGGCCGCTCGTGTGGTCGCTCGCGCGCCGTTTCTCGCCGGATTTCCACGATATCGAAGATGCGGTGCAGGATGTGTTCATTGACGTCTGGCGGCACGCCGTCCGCTTCAAGCCGGAGATCGCGCCGGAAACCGCCTTCGTCGCGACGATCGCACGCAGGCGTTTGATCGACCGGTACCGGCGGCGGAGACGGGAGCGCGAGGTCGCGCCGCTCGGCGACGCCATCGACGTGCCGGCGGGGCCGGAGGAGGATATCGCGTCGAGAGGAGAAGACATCGAGCGCGTGCGCGAATCGATGGGCGCGCTGCGGCTCGACGAACGCCGTGTGCTCGAGCTTGCGGCCTACCAGGGGCTCTCGCAGGCACAGATCGCCGCGGCGACGAGCCTTCCGCTCGGCACGGTCAAGACGCACACGCGCCGCGGCCTGGAGAGGCTCCGTCGATTGGTCGAGGCTCGGGGCTCGTGCGCGAGTCCGCGTGACGACAGGAAACGCGATGGATGACAAGAACGATCTTCTCGCGGGGATACTGAGCGCCGGGGCGGAGGCGTTCGCGGGCGACGCCGCGCAGGCGCTCCTTGAGGCCATGCCCGCCGGCGGCGCGGGGTTCGCGCCGGCGCCCTTCGACGGCTGGCGGACAGTGCTTGCCGGCAGACTCCAGGAACTCGCGGCGGCCGTCGCCTCCGCGCGTCCCGCGCTGTTCGCGGCGCAGGTTGCGTGGGCCAGGGAACTGCTCGCCGCGCGCGGCGTCTCCCCGGAGGAATTCAAGACCGCGCTGGCGTGCGTCCGGCACGTCCTCAAGGAGCGGCTCCCCGAGCGCGTGCGGGATGACGCGGATAGCTACCTGACGGCGGCGCTCGAGAATTTCGACGGCCGGCCGGAGCCTGCGGCGCCGTCCCTCTCGTCGGATCGGGCGGCCGATCGTCTTGCCGCGCAGTATCTTCTCGCCGTCCTGGAAGGCAATCCGCACGCCGCCCGCGAGCGCATGCTCGCGTGCGCGCGGCAGGGGTGGAGCGTCCGAGATCTCTTCGTCGATGTGCTCGCGCCCGCGGCCGAGGAGATCGGACGCATGTGGCACTGCGGCGAGATCACGGTCTCGGAGGAGCATCTTGCCACCGCGACGACCAGGATTCTCCTTGCACAGCTTGCGGCGCAGGCGACGCCCGCCCCCGCCAACGGAAAGACGGTGCTGCTGACCACCGTGGTCGGGAATCAGCACGATCTCGGCGCGCAGATGCTCGCCCACCTCTTCGAACTGGATGGCTGGCGCTCCCTGTGGCTCGGACCGGACATCCCGCCCGAGGACCTTGCCGCGGCGGTCGAATTCTTCGAGAGCGACCTCCTGGCGCTCTCGGTGGCATTGACGCTCCACCTGCCGTCGGTGCGCGCGACGAGCGCCATGGTGCGCAGGGGGACGCGCGGCGGCGACGTGGTGATCCTGGCCGGCGGCAGCGCCATCGGCGGCGACAAGGAGCTTGCCGCGCAGCTCGGGGCGGACGGCAGCGCCGAGAACGCGATCGACGCCCTCGCGCTCGCGAACAGGCTGTGTGCGGGCAAGAAACGGCGCGAGGCGCCCGATGCGAGCTGCGGCGGCCCCTGACACGCTGCGCGCGTCGCGCGCGTCGCGCGCGGCGAGCCGACGCGAAGCCGGCGGCCGAAAGAAGAAAGCCCGGCGCGCCGTGTAACGCACCGGGCCGAGTTCGGAAACCGAGTTGCTGCTACTCCTCCGGAGGGAGGAGCACTGCGTCGATGACGTGGATAACTCCGTTGGAGGCGAGGACGTTCGACGCAACCACGCGCACGCCGTTCACGTAGACATCCTTGCGCGGCATGAACCAGGGACCTCTGCTCGAGAAGCGGACCGTGCCGCCCTGGAGAGTCTCGGCCGAGCGCGTGCAGCGCAGGTCCCTCTCGTAGAGCTCTCCGCCGACCACGTGGTAGAGGAGAATGGAGGCCAGCTCGGGATCGGCGAGCAGCTCCTCCGCGGTGACGCCGAGCGTGGCGAGCAGCGCGCCGAACGCCGCGTCGGTGGGCGCGAAGACCGTGAAAGGACCTTCGCCCTTCAGCGCTTCCTCGAGCCCCGCGGCCTTCAGGGCCGCGATCAGAACCGAGAAGCTGCCGGCCGCCTCGGCGGTCTCGACGATGTCCTTGGGCGGCAGGAGCACCTTGTCGATGGCGTGGATTATGCCGTTCGACGTTCGGATGTTGGGAGCGACGATCGTCGCATCGTTCACCGAGTAGGTGAGGCCGCGCCTCGGCGCCGGCGTGCCGATCGAAAACACGACAGTCTCGCCCGCGAGCGTCTCCGCATTCTTCTTCATGAAGAAATTGTGGGTGTACAGTTTTCCCGCCACAACGTGGTACGTGAGAATCACCGGCAGGTCCGGGCTTGCGAGCAGTTCTTCCGGCGTCAGCCCGGTCGCGGCGAACAGATTAGAGAAAGCTTCATCGGTCGGGGCGAAAACGGTGAAGGGCCCCTCTCCCGAGAGCGCTTCGTCCAAACCGGTCGCCTGCAGCGCCGCCACGAGCGTCGTGAAGTTGCCCGCGGCAACCGCGGTCTCCACGATCGTTCCCCGGGACGGCTTGAAGTGCCGAGCCTCCAGCGCGGCTGGAAACGTCGACGCCAAGACCAGCGCGGTCAGCGTGCTTGCGGTGAGCAACTTCCTGGTGTTCATTGGTGACTCCCTGTTTCAGTGCGTCCTTTGCATCCCGAGTGGACGACCGTTGCGATCAACGGTCTTCAATCCACTCACCGAGGTATTCGCAGCCGGGCGGAATCGGATTCAGGAATCAGCGTGAATTCCAGCACATGCGAGCAGCGGAAGACTCGGCCGAGGGCGGCGGGTTCGGGCGCAAGGCATGGAAATCGTTCTCCGAGGCGAGCGGGCCGCCGGAGCAGGGCAGTACTCGGTCGAGCGGGCGGGGTGACTCCTCCTCCCACGGCGATGTGCAGCCTGCCGGCGTCGCACCTGGCGGCACCACCGTGCACGCGGGGTCCCGCGCACGAATCGATGCTCCAGCCGGAGCATTGCATTCCGCCGCCGGGATGCATACTATCGGTCGCGGCAATCCGCAGGCCGCCGGGGCGCGCGACGTCGCGGTCGTTTCCGGCAGCCTGCCGGCTCACGGAGCGTGCGCGCATGTGGGCTTTTTTCGGCGGCATTGCGCTGTTGGCGCTGGGCTACGCATTCTACGGCCGTCTGGCCGTACGGCCTCTTCGACCCGACCCGGCTCGCGAGGTGCCTGCCGTGCGCCTGGCCGACGGGGTCGACTACGTGCCCATGGCGACCTGGCGGGTCTACCTGGTGCAGCTTCTCAACATCGCGGGCCTCGGTCCTGTGTTCGGGCCGATCATGGGCGCGCTCTGGGGGCCGCAGGTCTTCCTGTGGGTGGTCTTCGGCACCGTGCTCGGCGGGGCGGTCCACGACCTCCTGTCGGGGGGCATGTCCATGCGCAACAACGGCGAGGGCCTCCCCGATCTCATCGGCCGCTACCTCGGCAGGGTGCCGCGGCACGCGGCCACGTTCTTCATCCTCGTTCTCATGGTGCTGGTGGGCACGGTCTTCGTCAAAGGGCCGGCGACGCTGCTCGTCAAGATCCTGCCGGCCGAGACAATGGGCCGGGTGTTCGGCGAGGACGGGCCCGCGTTCCTGTCGTCCACCGTGCAGGGCCAGACGGTGTGGCTGTGGATCGTGATGGCCGTCATCTTCACGTACTACATCCTGGCCACGATGATGCCGATCGACAAGATCATCGGCCGGTTCTATCCGGTGTTCGCCATCGCGCTCCTCGTGATGGTGGCGGGTCTGACGCTCTCCGTTTTCACGGGAAAGCTCCACGTGCCCGCCTTCACGCTCGAGAACCTGCATCCGCAGGGCACGCCGGCGTGGCCGATCATCTTCATCACGGTGTCGTGCGGAGCCATCTCGGGATTTCATGCGACGCAGAGCCCTCTCATGGCTCGCTGCCTGAAGAGCGAGAAGCACATGCGCCTCGTCTTCTACGGCGCCATGGTCGCCGAGGGATTCATCGCGCTGGTCTGGGCCGCGGCCGCCCAGGGGTACTACGAGGGCGGCGTGGCGGGCTTGAACGCGGCGCTCAACGAAGGCAGCGCGGCGACGGTGGTGCACACGATCTGCACGGGCACCATGGGCACCATCGGAGGCGTCCTGGCCATCATGGGCGTCGTCGTGCTGCCGATCACCTCGGGCGACACGGCCTTTCGCGTCGCGCGGCTGATCGCCGCCGATTACCTCAAGCTGTCCCAGCGAAGGATCGTGAATCGCTACAAGATCGCGCTTCCGCTCTTCGCCGTCTCGGTCGCGCTCAACTTCATCCCCTTCGGCGTGATCTGGCGCTACTTCGGGTGGGCCAACCAGACCCTGGCCGCCGTGACCTTGTGGGCGGCGGCGGTCTTTCTGGCCAAGCGGGCGAAAGGGTGGTGGTGGCTTGCGGCGCTTCCCGCCACCTTCATGACGGTCATGACCGTGACGTATATCCTGGTGGAATCCCGCAAGAACGGCTGCCTGGGGCTCGATCCGTCCCTCGGCACCGGGATCGGCCTCGGACTGGGCGCGGCGGCTCTCGTCGCGTTCCTCTTCGCGCTGCCGCGCCTCGCTCCCGAGCAGGACGCGCCCGCGGGTCGAGTTCCGCGCAGCGAGGCGGAGAAGGAATCCGACAACCTCGCGTGCTGAGCGGCGACGCCGGGCGGACGCGGCGCGCGTTCGGGCTGCGCTGTGAACGGTGACAGACCCCGCTGCGCGCTCCGCCGCTCACTCGACCCGCATCGGGCCGCCGTCCTCGGCCAGCGACGCGCACACGATCTCCCGGTCGTTGCGGGCGAAAACGTGGCGGTAGGCGAAGGCCGGGTGCGACCACACGAGCGTGCGGCTCATGA
The DNA here is from genome assembly GCA_002402755.1 of Planctomycetes bacterium UBA4800. Classification (GTDB taxonomy): domain Bacteria; phylum Planctomycetota; class UBA8108; order UBA8890; family UBA8898; genus UBA8898. Next base: position 1,169 of record DHGK01000057.1, on the reverse strand, counting down.
CCTTGCTCGTCGGGGCGACGAGCTGCGCGCGGGACAGTTCCTCGTAGCCCTGCGGCGAGAGCTTCGCGATTATGAGCTCGCCCTGCTCGTTCGCGATGAAGGTCCGCTCCCCGTGCATCACGAGAAACGCGTTCCACCATCGTCCCTGCCCCGTCGCGGCGTGCGTCTCCCACACGCGCGCGCCGGTCTCGGCGTCGAGACAGCGCAGGGCGCCGTAGCTGCACACGCCGTAGATGCGGCCGCCGGCCATCATGGGAGGGCACATGAGCGCGTGCAGGCCGTCCGTCTCGGGCTCGAGCTCGCTCGAGCTCTTCCCCGCCCAGAGCGGCACGGGCGCGCCGCCTTCCATCCGGAACATTCGCGAGCCGTTGTAGAACGCCGAGAGGAGCAGCTTGCCCTCGGCGAAGAGCGGCGTCGAAACGATCGGGTCCTTGCAGGGGAACTCGCGGCGCCAGAGCACGGCGCCGGTCGCGGGATCGAGCCCCGCCGCCTCGGCCGTGAACCAGACGACGAGCTGCCGCGCGCCGCCCGTCTCGATCAGAATCGGAGTCGAGTAGCCCGGATGCTGCTCGGGAAGCGCGCGCCAGAGCTCGGCGCCCGTGTCCTTGTGGAAGGCGACGACCATGGCGTTGCCGGCGCCGCCCGTGACCGCGATCACGCGCTCGCCGTCAAGGAGCGGCGCCGCCGCGACGCCCCAGACCTGCACCTTGGCGCCGAAGTCCTCGACGTAGTCCTTGGTCCAGCGGACCTTCCCGGTCTCGGCATCGAGGCAGAGGAGGTCGCCCATCGTCCCGACCGTGTAGACCTTGCCGCCGGCGACCGCAGGCGTGCAGCGCGGCCCGCTGTCGAAGCTTATATCCCGGTAGCGACAGGGATAGGCGTGCGTCCAGAGCACCGCGCCCGTCTTCGCGTCGAGGCACAGAACGCGCTCCGTGTGCTCGCTCTTCTGCCTGTCGAGGACGAACACCCTGCCGCCCGCGACGGCGGGGCCCGCGTACCCGGGGCCGATCGGCGTCCGCCACACGTGCGCGAGCGCGCCGGCCGGCAGCCGGGCCGCGATTCCCGTCTCCCGCCAGATGCCGTCGCGCTTCGGCCCGCGCCACTGGGGCCAGTCATCGGCCGGCGCCGGAGCGCCGAGAAGCGCGGCGACAGCGATGATGCAGACGAGT
>DHGK01000017.1:2846-16466 GCA_002402755.1 Planctomycetes bacterium UBA4800 | reverse complement strand
CGGAGATTCGCGCGTTCGGGATGCCCTGTGAACGGTTACGTTTCCTCGAACCGGCTGCGCTCCAGGTTCTTGCGCACGCGGTCCGGCCGGAAGATCGTGCCGTTCATCGCGATGTAGACGCCGGGCGGGAGGCTCTGCACGGCGGCCGCGGCCATGCCTATGTTGAACACCGCGTCCGTCACGCGGAAGAGCGCCGGCTGAATCGCGCCCGTGAGCACGATGGTCTTTCCGGGAATGCCCCCGAGCGCCTTCGCCGTCTCGATCATCGTGTCCGTGCCGTGCGTGACGATGACGAAGGGGCAGGGGTCGGCCTCGATCGCCCGGCGGATCAGGAGCCGATCCTCCTCGGTCATCTCGAGGCTGTCCTTCTTCAGGACCGACTCGATCTCGAACCCGAACCCAACGAGCGCGTCGTCCAGGACCTCGCGGACCTGCGGCGGCCCGACCTCGTACTCGCTCTTCGCGTCGAAGTACACCTTGTCGATGGTGCCGCCCGTGGTGAAGAACTTGATCCTCATGGGAGCGCAATGCTACCGCGTGCCCGCCCGACCGGCAATCCGGGCGCGGGCCTTTGCCCCGCGGCCGGGTTGTCTGTACCATGGTGCGAATGCGGATCACGTTTCTGGGCGGCACCGATGAGATCGGCGCGAGCGCGCTCCTCGTCGAGACGGCGGGCGCGCGCATTCTCGTCGACTGCGGCATCAGGCTCGGCGGCCGGAGCCCCCTGCCGGAGCTCGACCGGGCCGCGGGCGGACTCGACGCCATCGTCCTGACGCACGGCCACCTCGACCACATCGGCGCCCTGCCCGTCCTCCACCGCAGCCTCCCCCACGTGCCCGTCTACGCCACGCCGCCCACGATCGCACTCGCGCGGGTCATGCTCGGCGATGCCGCCAAGATCATGGCGCAGGAGCAGGAGCGCGAGGAAGAGCTGCCGCTCTACTCGGCGCAGACGGTCGCAAGCCTCCTGGAGCGCATGGTGCCCGCCTCGCCCGGCGTGCCCGAGCGGATCGGTTCCGATGTCTCCGTCACGCTCTTCCTGAGCGGCCACATCCTCGGCGCCGCCGCGGCCGGCATCGAGAGCCCGGAGGGCCGCATCCTCGTGAGCGGCGACATCTCGTGGACCGACCAGCTCACGGTCGCGGGCATGGGCGTGCCGCAGTTCAGGCCCGACACGCTCGTCCTGGAAAGCACGTACGGCGACCGCCTGCACGCCGACCGCGGCCGGCAGGAGGAGCAGCTCGCCGCCGAGATCTCCGCGCGCATCGCGCAGGGCGGCAAGGTCCTGATCCCGGCCTTCGCCGTCGGCAGGGCGCAGGAGGTGCTCCTCATCCTCAGGCGCGCGATGCGCCTGGGGCGCATTCCGCGCTTCACGACCTGGGTCGACGGCCTCGTCAGGCCCGTCTGCGGCCTGTACACGAGCTTCGCCGCCTTCCTGCGCCCCAAGCTCCGCGAGCTCATCGAGAAGGTCAACGATCCCTTCTTCGGCGACGTCGAGGAGATCAAGCCGGTGGCATCGCCCGCGCAGCGCAAGGAGATTCTCGCGGGGCCGCCGTGCGCGATCATCGCCAGCTCGGGCATGCTGTCGGGCGGCGCGAGCGTCTTCTACGCGCGGGCGCTCGCCGGCGACCCCGCCGCGCTCATCGCCGTCACCGGCTACCAGGACGAGGAATCGCCGGGGCGCCAGCTTCTTGCCGCGGCCGAGGGGCAAACCGCGTCGCTCACCCTCCAGGGGACCGCGTTCGAGGTCAAGTGCGCCGTCAGAAAGTACCAGCTCTCGGCTCACGCCGATGCGAGCGAGCTCGTCGGGCTCGCCGCGCGCCTGAAACCCGCCGACACCGTGCTCGTCCACGGCGGCGGCGAGAGCCGCGCGTCCCTCGCGCGGCAGCTTTCGACCGAGCCTGTCGGCCGGATTCACCTGCCTCTCGCGGGCCAGACGCTGGAACTGGAGGGCAGGCGGCGCGGGCAGTCGGTCCGCACGGCGCCCATCGGCGCAGGCCGCCCTCTCTGCGACAACGCCGGCGAGCTCGCCGACAAGGCCATCACCCTCCGCGGCCACAGGGCCGCGTGGCAGGTCGCCCATCTCCTGCGCCTGTGGGGCGAGGCGGGGCTCGCGCAGGAAGACGCGCAGAAGCTGCTCCTGGACAGCGGGCGCTTCGCCGCCGATCCGCGCCGCCCCTTCAGCCTCAAGCCCCTGCCGGCGGCGGGCGCGCCCGCGGCGGCGCCCGGCACGCCCGCCGCCGACCCCATCGACGAAGTCCTGGCGCGCATCGGCGCCGATGCCGGCCTGTGCCGCCACAGCGCCGACCGCGCGCAGCGCGCGCTGACCCTGCGCTTCAACTTTCCGGCGCGCGCGCACGAGCGCTTCGCGGCCGATCTCGATGCGATTCTCGGCCCGCTCGGCTGGACCTGGACGATCCACCCCGCGCCGAACCTCGAGGCCCTGCTCGCGCGCGCCAAGAAGGCGGTCGAGGACCGCGGCGGCGCCGCGCTCAAGGCGAGCGCCCACATGGACCGCACCGAGGTCGTCGTGCGCGTCGCCGCGGACCTCGACCCCGCGGACGCCGCGGCGGCCCGCGAGGCGTTCGCGCGCGACACGGCGTTCGCGCTCGCGATCGAGGTGCAGCCCTCCTACTGCCTGCCGAAGACGGCGCGGCGCGCCGACGGCCGCCTGGAGATCAACGCCGCGTTCAACGCCATCGATCAGGCCTTCGCCGGCGCGCCCCACACGCCTTACAAGAAGAGCCTGGCCCACGGGCCGGACGGCGGCGCGATCGAGCTCGCGTTCATCTCGCCGGCCGTCGCCGAACGCTACCGCGACGTGCTCGATGCGCTCGGGCACGACACCGGCTGGCCGATCAGGGCCGCCGCGGCGCCCAACCAGCACCGCATCAAGGAGATCGCCGCGACGCTCGCCCAGGAGTACGGCATCGCCGTCAGGAAGAACCCGAGCTACTTCGGCGCGCAGCGCCTCCTGCGCCTGCCCGTGAACGACATCGTCGCGCCGGACAAGGCCGCCGAGCTCACGCGCCGCTTCGAGGACGCGACCGGCTTCACCCTCGATCTCGTGAAGGAGTGACGGTGACCGCGCTGGACATCGCCATCATCGCCGCCAGCTTCGCCGCGACCTTCGCCATCGGCGGCGCGATCGCGCGGCGCCAGCGCGACGCCGCCGAGTTCTTCACGGGCTCGCGCTCCATCTCCTGGCCGCTCGCGTGCCTGTCGCTCATCGCCACCGAGACGAGCGCCATCACGTTCATCGCCGTGCCCGCCATGGTGTTCTTCCACCGCAACGCCACGTTCCTGCAGATGGCGTTCGGGTACATCATCCTCGGAAGGGCGCTCGTCGCGTGGCTGCTCGTGCCGCAGATCCGGGGCGGCAGCGTCACGTCGGTCTACGAGTACATCCACACCCGCATCGGACCGCTCGCGGGGGCGCTCACGGCGTGCGTGTTCCTGGTCACGCGCTGCCTCGCCGACGGCGTCAGGCTCTACGTCACCGCGCTGCCCCTGTCGCTCGTGACGGGGCTGTCGATTCCGTGGTCGATCGCGATCATGCTCGCGGCCACGGCCGTCTACAGCCTGCTCGGCGGCATACGCGGCATCGTCTGGATCGACGCGATCCAGCTCGTCATCTACCTGGCGGGCGGCGCCATCGCGATCGCCATCATCGCGGGACGCATTCCGGACGGGTTCGCCGCCGGCATGGATCGGCTCTGGGCCGAGGGCATCTTCCGGGTGTTCGACTTCGGCCTGCACCTCCACGGCTACACGTTCTGGGCGGGCATCATCGGCGGGAGCGCCTTCAGCCTGGCCTCGCACGGCACCGACCACCTCATGGCCCAGCGCTACCTCATGGTGCGGACGGACGCCGACGCCCGCAAGGTGCTCGTCGGAAGCGGCGTGTTCGTGCTGTTCCAGTTCGCGCTCTTCCTGTTCCTCGGCGCCTGCCTGTACGCGCTCTGGCCGAACGCGAAGCTCGCGGACAACAACGCGGTCTTCGCGAAGTTCATCGCCGAGGACCTGCCGTCCGGCGTGCGCGGCCTGATCCTGAGCGCGGTGTTTGCGGCCGCGATGTCGACGCTCTCGGGCACGATCAACGCGCTCGCGGCCTCCTCGCTCCAGGACGTGGCGGTCGCGCTCTTCGGCCTCTCGCGCGAGCGCGCCCGGAGCGTGGCGCTGGCGCGCCTCCTCTCGCTCGCCTGGGCGCTCGCCCTCGGAGCCTGCGCGTTCCTCTCGCCCACGGACAAGAGCGTCGTCGACCGGGTGCTCGAGATCGCGGCCATCACCTACGGCGGCATTCTCGGCATCTTCCTCCTCTCGCGCTTCGCGCGGCTCTCGAGCGCACCGGTCCTCATCGGCTTCTTCCTCGGGGTGGGCTTCTCGGCCTGCCTCGCCTTCGTCGAGCTCCCGCTCGCCGGCAAGGTCTTCTGGCCGTGGTACGTGCCGAGCGGGGCGTTCGTGACGATCGCGGGCGCGTTCGCGGCCGCGCCGTGTTTTCCACGTCGAGGAACCGCTGCGCGGCCGCCGGCATAGGGCGGTCCCGCCCCCGGCCCGGCGACCTCGGATCGCCCGTGACCGTTCGCGGCGGCCCGTTGCCGAGCACGGGCCCGCGCGCGCATAATAAGAGGAACGAGGTGAGCACATGCACACGACGATTCTCTCGCGCGTTCTCGCGGTCGCGTTGCCGGCCCTGGCGGCGGCGGCAGCCGAGCCCCCGGCGCCGATCGACGCGGCAACGCTGGATGCCTGGTCGGCGCCCTATCGCAACTGGCACTACTACCCCGACCACGTGATTCCCGCGGAGCCGCGGGTGCCGGGCCTGGAGAAGTTCGCGTCGACCGACTGCCCGACGGTGTTCCAGCTTCCCGGCGACGAGAAGTGGCACATGTCGTTCATCGCCTTCGACGGGAACGGCTACAACTCCTTCGTCGCCGAGAGCGCGGATCTCGTCAACTGGACGAATCTCCGCCTGGCCATGGGCTTCGGGCCCGCGGGCGAGTTCGACCACGGCGGGTGCGTCCTCGGGGCGTACCTCTACGAGTCGTGGGACATCAAGGCGCCGCGGCGCCTCGCGCGGCGCGACGGCAAGTTCTGGTCGCTCTACGGCTGCTATCCGCGCCAGGGGGCCTACGAGCTCAGGCCGGGATACGAGGGGCTCGCGGCCAGCGAGGACGGCCTGGCGTGGGCGCGCGGCAAGGACACGTACATTCTCTCCGTCCACGAGCCCGATGTCGGCGCGTGGGAGAAGGACTGCATCTACCAACCCTGGCTCATTGCGCACGGGGGCGCGTTCTACGACTTCTACAACGCGGCCAACGGCGGCGTGGAGCAAACGGGCCTGGCGACATCCAAGGACCTGCGCGAGTGGACGCGCCACGCGGGCAACCCCGTCATCCGCAACCGGCCGGGCGGCTACGACGAGCAGTTCTGCTCCGATCCGAAGGTGTTCCGGGACGGCGACCACTTCACAATGTTCTACTTCGGCGTCGGCCGCGGCGGCGCGCACATCATGTGCGCGTTCTCGCGGAATCTCCTCGACTGGACCGCGCACCCCGAGCCGCTCTACAAGGCGGGCGGCCACCCCCTGGGCCTGGACAAGACCTACGCGCACAAGATCTCGCTCGCCTACAACCCCGCGAACGAGACCTTCTACATGCACTACTGCGCGGTCGGCCGCAAGGGTCGCGGCATCGGGCTCCTGACGAGCAAGCCGCTCCCGAGCGTCGTGCGGGTCCTCCCCGAGGATGCCGGCGCCGCGCCGCCCAAGGACATGATGAAGGCATCGCTCCTCGGCCGGGTCGACGCGGCGCGCGCGCGCTGGGAAGCCGACTACGCCGCGCTCGCGACGCCCGAGGCGATCGCCGCCTACCAGGCGCGCCTGCGCGCGAAGTTCATCGAGGCCATCGGCGGCCTGCCCGAGCGCACGCCGCTTGAGGCGCGCGTGACGGGCGTTCTCACGCGCGATGACTACCGCGTCGAGAAGATCGTGTTCGAGAGCCGGCCGAAGTTCTTCGTCACGGGGGCGCTCTTCCTGCCCGATCCGGCGCGCCGCCCACCGCCCTACCCGGGCGTCCTCATCCCCTGCGGCCACGCCGACAACGCCAAGGCCTACGAGACGTACCAGACGATGGGCGCCGCGCTCGCGCGCCACGGTATGGCCGCGTTCGTGTTCGACCCCATCGACCAGGGCGAGCGCTTCCAGATGCTCGACGCCGCGGGCAAACCCGTCATCGGCGGCACGACCGCGCACACGATGACGGGCATCGGGTGCATGCTGCTCGGCCGCAGCGTCGCGCGGTTCGAGATCTGGGACGGCATGCGCGCCCTCGATTACCTCGCGTCGCGGCCCGAGGTCGATCCCGCGCGCCTGGGCATCACGGGGAACTCGGGCGGCGGCACGCAGTCCTCGTACCTGATGGCGCTCGACGAGCGGATCAAGGTCGCCGCGCCGAGCTGCTACCTGACGACCATGCAGGCGCTCCTCCGCACGATCGGCCCCCAGGACGGCGAGCAGAACATCTTCGGGCAGCTCGCGTTCGGCATGGATCACGCCGACTACGTCATGATGCGCGCGCCGGCGCCCTTCCTCATCTGCGCCGCGACGAAGGACTTCTTCGACATCGCCGGCACGTGGGACACCTTCCGCTTCGCCAAGCGCCTCTACACGCGCATGGGGTTCGCGGAGCGCGTGGAGCTGATGGAGAACGACGCCCCGCACAACTACAACGCCCTCCAGCGCCAGAGCGTCCTCAGGTGGATGGCGCGCTGGCTGCTCGGGAACGACGCGCCCCTCGCGGAGGGGACGATCGCGCCGTTCAAGGACGAGGAGCTGCGCGCGACGCCCGCCGGCCAGGTGATGCTGCTTCCCGGCGCGCGCTCGACGTACGACTTCAATGCCGATGACTCCGCCGAGCTCGCGGCGAGACGCGCGCCGGCGTGGGCCGCGGCCTCCGCCGACGAACGCCGCGCGAAGGTGCGGGCCGTGACGGGCATCCGGCCGCTTGCCGAGATTCCCGAGCCGGCGATCGAGGAGCACGGCGAGGGGCGCTACGTCGTCATCCGCGAGGACGGCATTCGCCTTCCCGCGCTCGTCTTCAACCCCGACGACGCCGCGCAGGGCGGCATCGCGCTTTACGTCGATGAGGGCGGCAAGGCCGCGTTCCTGGCCGCGGGGGGCCCGGGCGCGGCGCTCGGCGCGACGCCTCGCACGGTGTGCGCCGTCGACATCCGCGGCACGGGCGAGACGCAGCAGACCGACCGGCCCTGGGCCGCCGACTTCGGCCCGAACCTGCGCGAGTGCCTGATGGCGTATCTCCTCCGCGACTCGTACGTCGCCATGCGCACAGAGGACATCCTCGCGTGCGCGCGCGCGGCGGCGCGGTTCGCGCCCGCGGGCCGAGTCGACCTGGTCGCCGCCGGCAACGCTGGCGTCCCGGCGCTGCACGCCGCGGTGCTCGAGCCGCAGCTCTTCTCGTCGGTCCGGCTCGTGCGCACGCTGTGCTCCTGGGCGAGCGTCATCGAATGCCGCCGGCACCGCGACCAGCTCCAGAACGCCGTCCACGGCGCGCTCGCCGTGTACGACCTCCCCGACCTGGCGGCGATGCTCGGCGACGCGCTCAAGATCGAGGAGCCGGTGGATGCGCGCGGCGCGCCGGTAAAGTAGCGTAGAAGGCTTTCCCGGCGCCCGCGGGCCGCGGCGCGCCGGCGGCGCGGCGCTTCACGGTTCGCCGTGCGGCGCCGATAATAAGACTGTACGATAGCGACTACGAGAGGCGCTCATACGAGGATTCCCTGCCATGACTCTTGACCGCAGTCACACTCGCGCATGCTTTGCGGCGGCTGCCTGCGCCGCGTCGCTGGGTGCGCTGCTCGCGCCCGTGCTCGCCGGGGCGGCGGACCTCGTTCCGCCGCTGCCCGACTCGGGCGCCGAGCTGTACCGCGTCGCCTGCGCCGCCTGCCACGGCGCCGATGGACGGGGCGCGCCGGCCGGCATGGTCGGCTTCGACGTCCCCTTGCCGGATTTCACCGACTGCAACTTCGCCAGCCGCGAGGCCGAGGCCGACTGGGTCACGGTGGCAAGCGAGGGCGGCCCCGCGCGCGGGTTCTCCGAGATCATGCCCGCCTTCGGCGACGCGCTGACCGCCGAGCAGCTCGGCAGGGTCGTCGCCTACATCAAGGGCTTCGNNAAGGCGTTCCCCGAGGATGAGGTGGTCCTGAGCACCGCCGTGACGACGGACGGGCCGGACAAGGTCAGCAACAAGCTGGTCTACGAGCGCCGGATCGGCGCCACCTCCCAGGTCGAGGTCGTCCTGCCCTTCGGCTGGAACACGACGCGCGGGAACGACGGCCGAGCCGAATGGACCTCGGCCGTGGGCGACATCGCGCTTGCCGGCAAGCAGGTGCTGTTCCACGGCATGCGATCGGGATCCATCGTGTCGGCGGGCGGCGAGGTCATCCTTCCGACGGGCGATGAGGATGAGGGCTTCGGAGATGGCACGACGGTCTTCGAGCCGTTCCTGGCGTACGGGCAGCTCCTGCCGGCCGACTTCTTCCTGCAGTTCCAGGGCGGCGTGAAGATCCCCGCAAAGGACAAGGACACGGAGGACGAGGCGTTCTGGCGCGGCGTCCTCGGGCACACCTTCGTCACCGGCAGCTACGGGAGAAGCTGGTCTCCGATGGTCGAGCTCCTCGGATCGAGGGACATCGAGCGGAGCCGCGACCCGCGGTGGGATGTCGTGCCCCAGCTCCAGGTATCCCTGAGCACGCGCCAGCACGTGCGCCTCGGCCTGGGCGCCCGAATTCCGCTGAACCACAGGGACGAGCGCGAGCCCGTCTACATGGTCTATCTCCTGTGGGACACCTTCGACGGCGGGTTCTTCGAGGGATGGTAGGAGGCTTCGCATGATACGCATCACCGGTTGCCTGCTCATCGCGCTGTCGGCGGGCGGCGCGGCCATCGCCGCCCCGCCCGGGGAGGAGCTGTTTGCGACCTCCGACCGCTGCACGGCCTGCCACAACGGCGTGAGCGCGCCGGCGGGCGAGGACATCTCCATCGGCGCGAGCTGGCAGGGCTCGATGATGGCCAATGCGTCGCGCGATCCCTACTGGCAGGCCTCCGTGCGGCGGGAGACCATGGAGCATGCCGCCGCGGGCGGCGCCATCGAGGACGAGTGCGCGGCCTGCCACATGCCGATGGCCCGCGTCGCGGCCGCGGCCGGAGGCGGCCGGGGCGCCGTGTTCGCGCATCTGCCCATCGCGCCGGCGCGCGGCGAGGAGGATGCGCTCGCCGCCGACGGCGTGTCCTGCACAATGTGCCACCAGATCACCGCGGACAAGCTCGGGACCGAGGAGAGCTTCACCGCCGGCTTCACGGTGGACGTGCAGAAGCCCGCGGGAGCGCGCGCCGTGTTCGGGCCCTTCGAGGTAGACCGCGGCCGGACGCGCGTCATGCGCTCGTCCTCGCTGTTCGAGCCTGCCAAGGCGACGCACATTCAGAAGGCCGCGTTCTGCGCGACGTGCCACACGCTCTACACCCATTCCCTGGGGCCGAACGGCGAGGATCTCGGGAAGTTCCCCGAGCAGGTCCCGTACCTCGAATGGCGCCACAGCGCCTACGCCGGCGGCGAGGACTGCCAGTCCTGCCACATGCCCGAGGTCGAGGCGCCCGCACCCGTGGCATCCGTCCTCGGCCGGCCGCACGACAACGTCTCGCGGCACGTCTTCAGGGGCGGCAACTTCCTGATGCCGAGGATCTTCAACCTGCAGCGCGTCGAGCTGAACGTCGCGGCCCTGCCCGGAAGTCTCGCCGCCGTGGAGCGCGAGACGCTGGCGCATCTGGCCGCCCACACGGCCCGGGTGAAGATCGGCGAGCCTGTCCTGTCCGCCGGCCGGCTCGATTTCGATGTCGCGATCGTGAACCTCGCGGGCCACAAGCTGCCGACCGCCTACCCGTCGCGCCGGGCGTGGCTGATGGTGACGGTGCGGGACCGAGCCGGGAAGACCGTCTTCTCCTCGGGCGCGCTGAACAAGGACGGCTCGATCGCCGGAAACGATAACGACATCGATGGCTCGCGCTACGAGCCCCACTACCGGGAAGTGACTCAGCCGGACCAGGTCCAGATCTACGAGTCCGTGATGGCGGACCGCCGGGGCGAGGTCACGACCGGCCTCCTGTCGGCCGTGCGCTACATCAAGGACAACCGGCTGCTCCCGGCGGGATTCGACAAGGCAACGGCCGAGAAGGACATCGCGGTGCAGGGCGGCGCAGCCGAGGATCCCGACTTCAAGGACGGCGGCGACACGGTCCGGTACTCCGTCCCGGTCGATCGCGACGACGGGCCGTTCACGGTCGACGTGTCGCTCTGGTACCAGCCCATCGGCTTCCGCTGGGCGCACAACCTCGCAGGCCGCGGCGCCGCGGAGACCGAGCGGTTCGTCGAGTACTACCGCGCCGCGGCGCAGGAATCGGCGGCGAAGCTCGCCGCGGACGAGCGCGGCGCGCAGTAGTCCGCACGCGCCGTGCCGGACGGGCCGGCGCGGCGCGCGCGCCCTGGCCTCGCTGCCGAGGATCGACAAGGCCTTCGAGTTCGGAGACCTGAGCTGGACTGACGTCCGCGAGATCACGAAGGCCGCGACGGCCGACACCGAGGATGAGTGGATCGAGTCCGCGGAGAGCCATTCGCTCGCCCAGATCGAGGCCGAGGCCAGGGACGCCCGCCGGCACGGCCGCGCCTCTCCCCGGAAGGACAGGCTCGGCCTGCCGAGCCTGAAGACCCGCGTTCTCTTCGAGCTGGAGCCCCACGAGCACGACAAGGTCTCGAAGGCCTTCGCCAAGGCGCTCGCCGAGATGGGCGCGAGCCTCGGGGAGGCTCCCGTCGAGCCCAAGGACGCCCTGCTCTCCATGGCCGAGCAGTTCCTGGCGAGTGACATGGCGACCGGCGCCGGCCGGGGAATCCGGGGACAGCCGCCTGTCGCTGGGCGAGGAGCTTTCGCGGGCAACGACGGTGGCCGAGGTCCACGTGAAGCCGGTCTACGACGACCCGCCGGATTCCACGGCCGTGGAAAAAGGCAAAGGCCTTTCATATTCCACGGTCGTGGAAAAGTCCACGGCCGTGGAAAAGTCCACGGCCGTGGAAAACCTCCGGCCGGACACGGACGACGTCCTGGCAGCGGCGCTCGTCGACCTGGGGTGCACGAAGAAGGACGCCGGGCGCCGGCTCGCAATCGCCCACGCGAGGCTCTTGGCCGAACAGCGGGAGCCGACTGAGGAGAATCTCATGCTCGAGGCGCTGCGGGCGTAGGACATTCCACGGTCGTGGAAAATGTCCGGGGGGATGCGGACGCCACGTGGGACGAGGAGGTCATTACTCTACGTGGTAGATGCTTCTGAACGGCAATCGTTTTGGTGAGGAGCACAATGTAGTCCTCACCTATTGTCCGCCGCCTTTCGCGCCAGTTCACGTGGAGTAATCGGCCTCCTCCGGACCAAGAGAACACCGTGCGCGACGAGCGCACGACGTATCGCATCGCGTCTCGCCTTCACGAGCGCGCCGCCGAGATCGGCGCCGCGCGGAAAGGGCTACGCCTGCTCGTCGACAACGGCCCGCCGCTCACGCGGCGCCGTCCTGCCGCCTCACACGGCATCATCCGCGCGGCTCCGCGAGGCGGCACCCGCAGGCGAGCTTCACCTTCCAGATCCTCTCGCAGTACTCGCGAATCGAGCGATCGGACGAGAACCTGCCCATGCGGGCCGTGTTCAGGACCGACATCCGCGCCCACCGCCGCTCGTCGCGAAACGCGGCATCGACCCGGTCCTGGCAGTCGACGTACGCCTGGTAATCGGCGAGGAGCATGTAGGTGTCGTAGGACAGGAGCGCGTCCACGAGCGGCTTGAAGAGCCCGCGGTCCCCCTTCGCGAAGACGCCGGACTCGATGCGGTCGATGACGGCGCGGAGCCGCGGATTCGCATCGACATGGTCCCGCGGGCGATACCCCCGCGCCCGCAGGGCGCTCACCTCGTCCGCCGTCAGGCCGAAGAGGAAGAAGTTCTCCGCGCCGACGGCCTCGCGAATCTCGACGTTGGCGCCGTCGAGGGTGCCGATCGTCAGGGCGCCGTTCAGCGCGAACTTCATGTTCCCCGTCCCCGACGCCTCCTTCCCGGCCGTCGAGATCTGCTCGGAGAGGTCGGCGGCCGGATAGATCACCTGGCCGACCTTGACGTTGAAGTCGGGAATGAAGACGACCTTGAGCCGGCCCGCGACATCCGGGTCGCTGTTGACGACCTCCGCCACCGAGCTGATGAGCTTGATGATCAGCTTCGCCATGAAGTAGCCGGGCGCGGCCTTCCCGCCGAAGATGACCGTGCGGGGCGTGATCGCGGCATCGGGGCGGCTCTTGATGCGGTCGTAGAGCGTGAGCACGTGCAGGACATTCAGAAGCTGGCGCTTGTACTCGTGGATGCGCTTCACCTGCACGTCGAACATCGAGCCGGGATCGGCGGCGATGCCGGTGCGCTCCTCCATGAGGTGCGCGAGCGCGCGCTTGTTGTTGCGCTTGATGGCGCGCCACTCGTCCAGAAACGCGGGATCATCGGCGCTCGGCTCCAGGCGCACGAGCTCGTCCTCCAGATCGCTCGCCCACCCGTCTCCGAGCCGGCGCGTGATGAGCGCGGCCATGGTCGGGTTGCTCACGACCATCCAGCGGCGGGGCGTCACGCCGTTCGTCACGTTGAGGAACATCTCCGGCGCGAGCTCGTGGAAGTCGCGCATGGCGTCGCGTGTGAGAAGGCTCGTGTGCAGCGCGGCGACGCCGTTCACGGCATGGCTTCCCACGGCCGCCAGGTACGCCATGCGCACGTACTTCTCGCCCGCTTCCTCGATGAGGGACATGCGCCGCACGCGATCCTCGTCGCCGGGGTAGCGCCGCCGGACCGTCTCGAGAAATCGCCGGTTGATCTCGTAGATGATCTNNACTTCTCGAGGGCCTCGGGCAGGAGCGTGTGGTTGGTGTAGGAGAACGTCCGCCGGGTGACATCCCAGGCCGCATCCCAGGGCAGGCGATGGTCGTCGATGAGGAGCCGCATGAGCTCGGCCACCGCGATCGACGGGTGCGTGTCGTTGAGCTGGACGGCGTACTTCTCGTGCAACGTCTCGGGGCTCCCACCGCTGCGGCGGTGCAGGCGCAGCATGTCCTGCAGCGAGCAGGAGACGAAGAAGTACTGCTGCTCGAGGCGCAGCCGCTTGCCCTGGAACGGCTCGTCGTTGGGGTAGAGGATCTTCGAGATCGTCTCGGACGCCACCTTCGCCTCGACGGCCCGGTAGTAGTCGCCGACGTTGAACGCCTGAAAGTCGAACGACTCGGCGGCCTCGGCCTTCCAGAGGCGGAGCATGTTGGTCGTCGGCACCCGGTAGCCGGGAACGGGCGTGTCGTAGGCGACGCCCTTGACGACGTGGTTCGGGACCCAGCGCACGCCGGTGCCGCCCCCCTCGTCGTACCGCTGCTCGGTGTGCCCGCCGAACTTGACCGCATAGGCGATCTCGGGCCGCGGAATCTCCCAGGGGTTGCCGGGGCCGAGCCACTTGTCGGTGATCTCGACCTGCCAGCCGTCGCGGATCTCCT
>DHGK01000017.1:0-2839 GCA_002402755.1 Planctomycetes bacterium UBA4800 | reverse complement strand
CCGCGAGCCGCCCGAGGCCGCCGTTCCCGAGCCCCGGCTCCTCCTCCTGCGCCAGGAGCGCATCCAGGTCGAGCCCGAGCCGGGTCGTCGCCTCGCGGATCCGGTCGGCGATGCCCAGGCAGACCATGGCGTTCCCGAGGTGCGGCCCCATCATGAACTCGGCCGAGAGGTAGCTCACGATCCTGCAGTCCTTGGCGCCGTACCGCTGGATCGTCTTGACCCAGCCGTCCAGAATGCGGTCGCGTACGGTATACGCAAGCGCCATGTACCAGTCGTTGCGGGTCGCCATCGCGGGATGCCTTCCCTGCACGTACTTCAGGTTGTCGAGAATCGCGCGGACGAGCGCCTCGGGGCTCATGCCCGTGCGCGCGTCCTCGCAGGACGCCTGCTCCGGCATGATGGGTTCGGTGTGTTTCTTCTTCGCCATGGTCCTTCCCACCCCATGTCGCCTGCAGCTACGATCCGCCCGCCGGCGCATTCGCGGACGCTCCCGCCGCGCCGCCGAGAAAGGCCCTGCGTTCCACAGTCCGGAGCTTCGGGCGCGCGCGAACCATGACCGCACCTCCGGGTGCATTATCCGCGGGCCCGGCGCCGGGATCAAGGCGCGGGCCGCACGAGCGCGACAAGGCCTCGAAGGCCTTCGCCCAGGCGCCCGCCGAGATGGGCGCGAGCCTCGGGNNAGGCTCCCGTCGAGCCCAAGGACGCGCCCGTCCACATGGCCAAGGTCCGGGTCGCGCCGGCGTACGAGGAGGCTCCGGATTCCACGGCCGCGAGAAACGTCCGAGCGGATACGAACGAGGTCCTGCCGGCGGTGACAGCACGGGCATTGCACGGAACGCCATGTCGCGCGCTACTCGGCGCCCGTGCGCAGGAGCTCGGAGGCCTTGATGATGCGGTAGAAGTAACCCGACCTGACGAGATCTCGGGACGGCTCTCCATGCAGCACCAGAACGCGCTGGATCGTCTTCGACGGAAACGCGCGTGCGAGGAGGGCGGCCTTCCGTTCCACCTCGCTCACGACGCCCGTGCCTGTGGGAGCCTGGGAGCACTTCATCTCGCACAGCGTGATCACATTGTCCGCGCGGCTGAAAAGGAGATCGACCTGGACGCCGGCGTCGTGCGTCGAACGAGCGCGGAAGTAGGGGCCGCACGCGAAATCGATGCCGGAGAACCCCAGGATCTCGGCGATACGGCGCGCGTGCCTGATGCACAGGTGCTCGAACGCCTTGCCGCGCCACGCGTGGAATCTTCCCGTCTGCGCCACGCGTGCGAAGAGATCGCGGTGCGTTCCCCCGCGTATCTTTCTCACGTTGGGCCTGATGAAGGCGAAGTAGAAGCGGAGATAGGCGTCGCTCAAGTAGTACTTGATGAGCCGCGAATCCGCGGCCTTGTCGAAGGGAATGACCGATGTCACGAACCCGGCCGCCTCGAGGTCGGCAAGGTGCTCGGACAGGAGCCCGCCCGCCGTGACGTTCGCGTGATGCGCAAGTTCCCTGCGCGACAACCCTTGCGGCGATGCGGCCAGCGCGGCGACGATGTCCCGGAAGTCGGGATTGCGGCCGAAATGGCTCGTGAATATGCGCTCGTACTCGTCGATGAAGTAGCCGTGCTCCCGAAACGCGAGCGCCTCGACAGCTTCACGGACCGACGGGTGGCCGCGGACGAGATCCAGGTACTTCGGGACTCCGCCGAAGCACAGGCAGGCCTCGATGATCTCGTCCAGGCCCAGGGTCGGCAACAGCAGGCGGGCCTCATCGAGCGCGAACTCCTTCAGGTGGATTTCCAGGTCCGTGCGTCCGTACAGCGCGCTCGAGCGCACCACGTCCGCGGTCATGAACGACGCGATGGAGCCGCACAGGATGAGCTTCACCCCGTGCAGCTTCGAGAGGTACTGTTCCCAGACGAGCTTCAGGTCGGAGACCATCTCGCGGCGGTAGTTGGCCATCCACTGGAACTCGTCCAGAAAGATGCAGGCACGCGCGCGCTTCAGCGCCGGCAGCATGCGAACGAGGGCCTCTCGCCAGCATCGCACTCTCCCGCTCTTGCCCGGCGACGGCGCCTGCCGGGCAAGCTGGAACAGGAATGCCTCGATCTGCTCCTTCTTCGGACGGTTCTCAAGGCCTTCGAAAACCAGCCCGGGACGGCCTGCACACGCTCTGCGGACGAGCGAGCTCTTGCCGATCCGCCGCCGGCCGTACAGCACCGCGATGGCGGGCTCGTCCTTCGACAGAAAGGCCTTCAGCGCCCTCAGCTCGGCAGTCCGCCCGACAAATCTCTCGGACATGAATTCCTCCTATGTGCCTTTGTATTATCAATGATAGGATGAAATTTTTCAAGGCTGGTTCATGGCGCCGCCGGCCACGCCTCCGTGAACGCCGGCCGTCTTCCGGCGCCGACAGCTTCACGTGCAGGAGAGTGCTCCGGCCCGGCTTTGGCGCTCGCCGGCGCCCGCGCGCCGCCCCCGGCAACGCCTTGATGCCCGCGCGCCGCGCGATAGAGTGCAGCCAGCGCATCGCCCAATCATTGCCAGTCGGAAGGACGGCCGCTGCAATGCCTCCCATGCATGCCGGAGCGCTCCTGCGGCCGCGCGGATGTCTCTTCTTGCTCGCGTGCGCGTGCACCTTCGCCGCGCTCGCGCTCTGCGCCGCGTGGGGGTTGGTCCCGGCCCTCGTCTACGACCCCGGACTGCTGCCCGCATCGGGGCCTTCGCGCCTGCTCGGCGACTGGCGCGGCTGGACGTACCACCGGCAGAGGCTCAGGGACGGCGCGCCGAGCCCTTAACGTCCCTCGTCCGGCGTGGCGCCTCCCGGTTTTTTCGCGTAGACGAAAAGCCGCTCGT
>DHGK01000196.1 GCA_002402755.1 Planctomycetes bacterium UBA4800 | reverse complement strand
TCGCGCGTCACCGAAGCGACGAGCGACTCGAGCGACGAGCAGTCGGGCGCGCGGTCGCTGACGATCTTGACCGTGCGAAGCGGCGCGCCGAATGCGCACGCCGCGGCCACGCACCACGCAAGCAGGATGACATGCCAGCGCATGATTCCTCCGCCTCGGCCGCGCCGCGCGAGGAAGGCAGGCGGCGCGCGCCAGGGGACATGGCTCGCTTCCTCACGGCATGCAGTCTAATCCGGGGCGCCTGCCCGCTCAAGCCCGAGGCGCCCGGCGACGCGGGCGCGCCCGCCGCGGGCGGCAAGGCGCCGCCGTCCGGCGCGGATCCCCGCCGGCGTGCGGAAGGACCGCAGCCGCTCAGTCCTTGGGAATCTTCTTCAGCGACCCGTACGCGGCCGAGAAGCGATCGCCCGGCGTGAGCCAGTAGACGCTCGTCTCGTCCACGGCCAGTCCGTGGAACCCGGGCTCGTTGTCGACCAGCGTCGCCACGACGCCGCTCGCGAGCTCCGCCTTCCTGATCGCCCTCCCGCCGTCGGTCCAGTAGAGATGGGTCGCGTCCTTGGCCAGATGCCACGGGGAGATGCCGGCGGCGACGACGGCGACCGCGCCGCCTGCGGCGGGCGCCTTGCGGATCGACGTGCGCTCCGCGAAGTAGAGCGTTCCCGCATCGACGAGCAGCGCGTACGGGCGATCCAGACCGCTCGCGAGCGTGGTCACGGCGCCGCCGCCTCGCGGGCAGGATTGAAGCAATCCCTTCTCCCAGTCCGTCCAGTAGACGCCGTCGTCGTCCACGGCCAGCCCTCCCTGGAACGGAACGGGCGACGTCGGGCCCGTGGCAAGCGTGGTCATCGTCCCGCTCGGGACATCGATCATCCGGACGGCGCCCGATTCTCTCCAGTACACGGATGCGCCGGCGGCGCGAAGCACGTACACATCCTGGCGCCCCCCGATGACCGGCACGGCCGCGCCGCCGCCGAGCGGCGCCTGCCAGATCGTGCCGTAGTCGGCGAAGGTGATGTGCGTCGGATCGATCGCAAGGCTCGCCCTGTTTCCTCCCATGTCGAGCGAGGCGAGCACGGTCACATCCCCGCCGCCCGGCGGCACCTTCTTGACCGCATCGCCGTAGACCTCGATCCAGTAGACGCTCGCGGAGTCGACGGCGAGATCGACCGCCGCATCGAGCCCCGAGACGAGGACCTCCGGCGGGCGGGGCGTGAAGAACGAGCGATCGGCTCCCGTGAACGTGCCCGTCGCGTTGTGCGCCGCCGCGCGGAAGTGGTACATCGACCCGGCGGCGAGGCCGGAGAGATCCTCGGCGATGGCGGAGGTCGCGCCTGCGGTCACGGGCTGCGCCGGCGTCGCCCAGCCGTACGCGGTCGTCGGCCCGTACTCGAACCACGCGGATGTCGCAAAGCCGACCGGAGCGGATACGTTCCCGTTCAGGCGCGCGCTCGACGCGGTGACGGCGCCGGCGTCGCCCGTGACGACGCCGATGGTGCCCGCCACGGGGGTTGCGACCGCCTCCGCGGACTCGACCCCTTCGCCGACGGCGTCGACGGCCGTGACGATGCAGTGGTACGCCGTTCCGTTGACGAGCCCCCCGATCGTGTACGGAGACGAAACGCCCTGCGCGGACGCGCCGCCCGGAAGCGATGCGTACGTGGACTTGCTCACCCCCGCCGAGGCGGCCCAGTAGAGATTGTACGCGAGCGCCTCGGGGACCGCGTTCCACTGCACCGTCACGGCGCCATCCCCCGCGCTCGCGATCACGCCCGTGGGCGCGGGCGGGAAGGGCCCGGCCTGGGCGGGGTCGTACGTGATCGTCACGGATCCGGTCGCGGCGGCGCCGGAAGGATCGAGCGCCGTCAACGCGATGGCGTTCGCGCCGGCGGCGAGCGGAATCGTCGCGCTCCACGAGGTCGTTCCGGAGGCGAATCCCGCGCCGCCCGTGGCCGCGTTCGTCCACGCCACGGATGCGATGCCGAGGTAGCCCAACGCCGTGCCGCGCAGGACGAGGGGAGTCGTGTTCGTGACCGAGGGGTTGCCGGGCGCAATGGGATCGATGGCGATCATGGGCGGGTTCGCGCCCGGCGGCCGGCTGACGGTGATGCGCTTCCGGGCCCAGTTGCCGCCGCTCGTCGCGCTCACCGTGATGACGTTGGTTCCTCCCACGAGCGGAACCGTCGCGCTCCAGCACCGCCTGACCGGATACGGCGTCCAGAAGAAGTACGCCCACTCGACCGTGTCGGCGGCGACGCCGGACACGCCGGCCTGCGCATTCGTCCAGAGGACCGAAGGCGCGACCGCTCCCGAGTAGCTCCAGGCATCGATGAAGGCTTCTCCCCCCAGCGTCACGGTCCAGCCGTCCGTCCAGTACGCGCTCCCGGACGTCGGCGCGGTCAGGGTGATCCAGCCCGACCCGCCGGAATCCGGGGGCGGCGGCGGCGTCGAGGATCCGCCTCCCGAATCGCATCCGTGACCGGCAACGAACAACAGCACGAACCAGAGCCGCATGCACACAACGACCGGCATTCCGCCGCCGCTTCCCGCGCGCATGGAGTGTTCCTCTCGAATTCGAACGATCCGCGTGTGAAGACCCTCTCCCGCCCGCACCCCAGCCACGGTATCGATTGTATCAGCGGGGGGCGATGCGGGCAATCGAGGGCAACGGTCCTACGCGCGAGCCGGCGGGCCGCATCCGCCTACAGGCAGCGGCGCGCTACGGCACGAGCTCGAACGCCGCGGCGTGGGAAGGCTTGATGCGACGGAAATGCCGCCGGTCCGTCGTGGCGATCACGCGCAGGCGCAGGCGCTCCGCCACGGCGACGACGGACGCATCGACGAACCCGATCTCGCCGTACTGCTGCATCAGCGCCAGGCAGCGGCGGTAATCCGCGAGACCGATCGCCTCCACATCCAGTTCGCCATGCGCAAGCGATGCAATGAACCGCCGTTCGTGGTCCGGTCCCAGACGCTGCCGAACGAGGTATGCAACCTCCGGGATAACGGGAGCGGGAACCACGCACACCTCCCGGACGCGCTCGAAGTACTCCCGCGCGCGCTCGTGCCACGCATCGTCCCTGTCGGCAAGCGCGTAGATGAAACCGGTGTCGAGCAGCAGCGGCATGGCGTCTCCTCGTCAGGCCCGCCCGCGCGCGGTGCGCCCGCGCGCCCGCCGCTTCTTGCCTTGCTTGAGAAGCCGTTCGGGCTCCGTGCCCTCGTCCGCATGCGGCTCGAGGCCGGACCAGAGCAGCTCCTCGTGTTTCTCGGCCGTATCGCGATGCCCGCTTCTCCCCATGCCGATGATGCGCAACGAACCTCCCGTCCTGCGCTTCTCGTCGCCGACGTAGCGCGCGAGCGCCTCACGTATCAACGCAGAGGTGGTCCGGCGCTCCCGCCGTGCGAGCGCCTGCAAATCCTTCTCGACGGATTCCTCGATGAAGATGGTCGTGCGTTTCATATGCTGTATGTTAGCATAC
>DHGK01000385.1 GCA_002402755.1 Planctomycetes bacterium UBA4800 | reverse complement strand
GGGATGCCCTGTGAACGGTTACCTTGAGCCTGTAGCCTACAGCCTCTCCCCCAGCGCCCGGTCCATCCTCGCCACGGCCTCGTCGATCTCCGCCGCGCTCTTGAACCCGATCACGACCGCGTCCAGGAGCCCGCTCTGCATCGCGTAGCGGATCGACTTCTCGCGGTCCTCCGGCTTCTTGAAGGCGCCGCCGCCGATGATCTTCATGCCGATGACGCCGCGGCCCTTCGCGCGCATGGCCTTGACCTGCTCGACGACGGGCGGCACGTGCGAGGCGTTGCTCGGCGTGTCCCACCTCTCGACGGGCGTGTCCATGGCCGCGCCCTGCGGGTTCAGGCGCACGAGGTGCACATCGACCCAGTCGACCTGCACCGCGCGCGAGAGCGCCGGCAGACTGTGGCACGAGACGCCGGTCGCGCGGATGATCTTCTTCGCCTTCGCCTCGGCGAGGGCATCCATGACCCGCTTCCGCTCCTCGTCCCAGTTCTTCGTGTAGGTGCAGTGGACGAGCAGGCTGTCGATGTACTCGACGCCCAGCTCCTTTCGGAAACGGTCGAGGACATCGAGCGGCTTCTCGGGCACGCCGGACATCTTGCTCTGGATGAAGAGCTTCTCGCGCGGGATGCCCTTGACCGCCTCCCTGACCCAGTCGTGCGTCCGGTAGGACTCCGCGGTATCGATGTACGTGATGCCTTGGTCGATCGCATACCTGACGAGCGCGTTGAATCCCTCGTGCCCGAGGGCGCGCTGCACATCGCCGCTGTCCGATCCGACTCCGATGCCGAGCCGGCTCAGCTTGAGGCCCGTCTTCCCGAGGACGACCTGGTCGGCAGCCGTCTTCTTGACGGCCTTCTCGGCCGCGCCGAACAGACTCGGAGACAGTGCCGCCGCGCCGGCGGCCGACAGCGTGCCGCGAATGAAATCGCGCCTGGTGATGCCGTGCATTGCCGTTCCTCCGCGAACGCGTTTCAGGATCCGCACTCGAACGCTCGACGCCCTTGACAGGTCCAATTATGCTCGCTGCCGCCTCGCGCTTCAAGGGCGGCGCTCCTGCGCGCGCCCCTCCCATCGGTTACCATTGCCGCCATGTCCGAGACGCGCCCCAAGGAACCCCTGCACCCCACGGTCAAGGCCACGGGCTGGGTGAGCTTCTTCACCGACATGGGAAGCGAGCTCATCTACGCCGTTCTGCCCTTCCTCATCATCGATTCGATCAAGGCGAGCCGCGCGTTCCTCGGGCTCATCGAGGGCCTCGCCGAGGCGACGCCGGCCTTCCTCAGGCTCGTCGCGGGCACGCTGTCCGACCGCGCACGGAACCGCGTCTGGCTGATCTTCAGCGGGTACCTCGCCTCGACCGCGGTCAAGCCGTTCATCGCGCTCGCGTTCAGCCAGTGGCACGTGCTGCTCCTGCGCTTCCTCGACCGCATCGGCAAGGGCATTCGCAGCGCCCCGCGCGACGCGCTGGTCGCGGACCTCGCGCCCGGCCCCCAGCGCGGCCGCGCCTTCGGCTTCCAGCGCGCCATGGACCACATGGGCGCGGTGCTCGGCGGCGTGAGCGCGTTCGTGCTGCTCAACTGGCTCGGCCTCTCCATCGCCTGGGCCATCGCCGCCTCGGCCATCCCCGGCATTGCGAGCGTGCTCGTGATCGCCCTCTTCGTCAGGGACGTTCCCGGCCGCGCCGCGCGGATCTCGGCGCCGCGGCCTCCGCTGGAAGGGCTACGGGCGCTTCCCCGCGTCTACTACGCGTACCTGGCGGCCGCCGCGCTCTTCGCCCTCGCCAACTCCTCCGACGTGTTCCTGCTGCTCAGGGCGCGCGACATGGGCATCGCCGTTCAGATCGTGCCGCTTCTCTGGGCGCTGCTCCACGTCGTCAAGACGGCGGCGAGCTACGTGTGCGGAGGGCTCTCCGACCGCGTGGGCCGGAAGCCCGTGCTCGTCTCCGGCTGGATCCTCTACGGCCTGGTCTACATCGCCTTCGGTTTCATGCAGTCCGCGGGCGCCGCATGGGCTCTCTTCGCGCTCTACGGCGTGTTCTTCGGAGCGACCGAAGGCGTCGCCAAGGCGTTCGTCGCCGATCTCGTCCCCGCGGAGAAGCGCGGGACGGCCTTCGGGCTTCTCGGCATGGCCGAGGGACTCCTCGTCCTCCCCGCGAGCCTGCTGTGCGGCGCCCTCTGGGACGCAACGAGCACCGCGAAGCTCTCGCTCGTCCTCGGCGGCGCATTCGCACTCGCCGCGGCGCTCGTCCTGCTCGCGCTGGTGCGCGCGCCGCGCGGCAACCGGCCCTGACGTCGGCGCGCACGCCGTCCCACGGCCCTCCGGGATCACCACGTGCCTGCCGCCCGCTGCCTCATTACGATCGAGCGGCCGGGCGAGTTCCTCCTCGTCAGGCCGACACGATCCTGCGCCGTCGCTCCCTGAGGACCGTGCTTACCTGCTGAGGGATCGTCTGAATGAGGAAGAGCAGCGTTCGGGAGGACTGATCGGGCTTCGATCGTCCCTGCTCCCAATCGCGGATCGTCGCGAGGGATAAACCGAATGCCTGCGCAAACTGCTCCTGCGTGAGCCCAAAGCGTCGGCGCACCTGTTTTGCCAGCGGCACGCGCTTCATGCGTGCACGCTCCTTCTTCGTCAACGGCCGCGCCGCGGGATCGCCCTTCGCAGCACGCGCGATGTCGCCGTCGGAAAGAGCATCGACTCTCTTCCAGTCCGTGGCGCCTTTCGGGAGGCGCTTACCCTCTACGCGCATTCTCATACAGCATCCGCTCCTTGCGGTTCGCCATTCGCGCGGAAATCAACCTGATCCTGCCCCGGCGCTCCGTGTACACGACGAACAGCACGCGGCCCTGCACCATGCCGATGACCCGGAAACGGTCCTCGCCGTACTCCCCGCGGTCATCGAAGGCCTCCAGGCTGCAGGGATCGAAGAAGACGCCCGTGGCATCGACGAAGTCGATTCCGTGCCTCAGCACGTTCTCCCGAGCCTTCCGGCCGCCCCACTCGAACTCAAGCCGCATACGAGAATAGTACGGAATATCCGTAGGACTGTCAAGGAAAAAGCACGCATCGCCGACCGCCGACCCCCGGCACTGAAGTCGTCTTCAGCAGGCACGCATGTTCCATACGCGTCGCAGCGGATCGACCGCCGCCGGAAGACACGGCAGCACGAGCGCCGCGCGCCCGTTGAACGGCGCGTCTCCGCCGCGTATGATACACGGGAGACACGCGTGCACCGGCGCACGCACGGCGCAACAGCACAAGGAGGTTCGGACCATGACGTCATCGCGCAGTTTCACCCGGCGCAGGTTCCTCGGATCCACCGCGGCCGCGGCGCTGGCCGCGCCCGTCGTCGTCTCGCGCTCGGCGCTCGGCGGCGAGGAGAAGTCCGCCGCAGGCGATCGCATCACGCTCGGGTTCATCGGCATCGGCACGATGAACCGCGGGCACCTCCAGCATTTCCTCGGCCAGGGCGATGTCCAGGTGCTCGCCGTGTGCGACGTCGACACCACGCGGCGCGAACAGGCCAAGAAGACCGTCGAGGAACGCTACGGCGGCAGCTACAAGGGCTGCGCGGCGTTCGTCGACTACCGGGAGGTCATCGCCCGCCGGGACATCGACGCCGTCGTCATCGCCACGCCCGACCACTGGCACACGGCGATCCTGGTCGAGGCCTGCAAGGCCAAGAAGGACATCTACTGCGAGAAGCCCCTCACGCTGACGATCCAGGAGGCCAAGCTCGCCATCGATGCCGTGCGCAAGTACGACGTGGTCTTCCAGACCGGCAGCCAGCAGCGCTCGGACAGGGAGTTCCGCACGGCCTGCGAGCTCGTGCGCTCCGGCAGGATCGGCAAGCTCAAGACCGTCTACGCCAACGTCGGCGGCCCGAGCAAGTGGTGCGATCTGCCCGAGGAGAACATGGAGCCCGGCCTGAACTGGGACCGCTGGCTCGGCCCGGCGCCCATGCGCCCCTACAACTCGACCCTCAGCCCCCGCGGCGTCCACGGCCATTTTCCCAACTGGCGCAACTACCGCGAGTACTCCGGCGGCATGATGACCGACTGGGGCGCCCACCACTTCGACATCGCGCAGTGGGGCATCGGCGCCGATGACTCGGGACCCGTCCAGGTCATCCCGCCCGAGGACGGGAAGGCCGAGCGCGGCGTCAGGTGGGTCTACGCCAACGGCGTCGAGCTCGTTCACGGCGGCCCGCGCGGCGTCAGGTTCGTGGGCAGCGACGGCGTCGTCAACGTCGACCGCGGCTGGTCGACGTCCGAGCCGGAGTCCATTCTGAAGACGCCCCTCGGCGACAACGACGTGCGCCTCTACAAGTCGCCCGGCCACCAGCGCGACTGGGTGAACTGCATCCGCTCGCGCAAGCGCCCGATCTGCGATGTCGAGATCGGCGCCCGCTCGGTCACGGTCTGCCACCTCGGCAACCTCGCCTACTGGAACCGGCGCAAGCTCACGTGGGATCCGAAGAACTGGAAGTTCACGGGCGACGACGAGGCCAACAAGTGGATCGGCCGCGAACGCCGCGGCGAGTACCAGTTGCCCGAGATATAGGCCGCGCCGGACGGACTCGATCGCATCGCGCGCCGGGCGCGCCGCGCGGTCAGCGCGCGCCCGGCACCCGATGCGCGCGCGCGATCTCGGCCTTGATCGCGTCGAGCGCGGGCGAATCGGCGGAGATCGCGTGCGCCTTGCACCACGCCTCCTCCTCGGCCGAGGGCGCGCTGTCGGGCAGCGCCTCGAGCGTGTCGGACACCTCGCCGGTCTCGCATGTGATCGCCGTGATGCGCGGCAGCTCGCCGCGGCCCGGCTCGCGCGCGAGCCTGATCGTCTCGATCACCGCCGCCCGCGGCGCGACGACGAAGTAGTGCTGGAAGGGATCGGCCGACGGCCACAGGTACGACGCCCTGGAGGGGCTGGCAAGCTTGTACTCGCCGTCGAGCGTGAAGCCGTAGAGGAGCGGCACCGTGTCGACCGCGCCGCCCCGGTACACGATCTCGATCCGGCCGTACGTCCCCAGCGGCTGTCCCCGGGCGACCGTGCCGCCGAGGAAGTAGAGTCGCCGGGCCGCGACGCCCACCGCGATCTCGGCCGCGCCCGCCGGCGGGATCATGCTGTAACTCCTCGTCGCCAGGAACGGAACCCCGCCCGCGACGAACGTGAAATCGCGGTCCGGCGGCTTCTCCGCGCGCGCCGCGGCGGCCTTCCACCCGCCGGGAAGCCCCTTGCTGAAATCGATCCGCATGGCCGGCCCGCAGTCGAGCGTGCCCACGCCGAGCCACGCGAACGCCGCGGCGGCGACGCCGTCGCGCACCTCGATCCGCGCCTCGCGCCCCTTCAGCGCCGCGACGTTCCACGCACCGGGCTGCATGGCATCGTTCCCGGGCGCAAACGTCCGCTGCAGGGTCTCGCCGGTCTTGGCATCGACAAGCGCGATGCAGTTCTTCTGCTGCCCGCCGCCCTGGCCGTCGTGCCCGCAGATCGTGAACGCGATGGCGTCCGCCGCGATCGTGAACGGCGGCGATGCGATGATCCCCGTCGCCTGCTCGCCCGCAGCGAGCGATGAGAGATACGGGGTCACCGGACGATTCGCGCCGTCGCGGTCCATGACCGCCCAGGTCGAGGCGGCCGGCGGCACGAACCTGAGCGCTTTGTAGCTCTTCACCACGGCCGCGTCGGCGCCCCGGAGGCCGCCGCACAGACTCGCCGCGACGACAACGATGCACGCACGCTGAAGCATGGGAACCTCCGTATGCTCTTGCAGACTGCTCTCTCAGTGTACGCGCGGCGCACGCGCTGCGCAATCGGCGCGCGGCCGTCAGCTCCCCGCGAGCTCGACCTCGATGAGCGTCAGGCTGAACGGCTCGCACGGCAGCACGATCTCCCCGCCCCGCGCCGCCGCGTCCTCCCGCACCGTCCTCACGCGATCGGGCATGTCGCGCGCGTTGCCGACCTCGGGCGAGCCGCCCCGCTCGGCGTCGTGGAGAACGAACCGCGCCGCGCCCAGCGCCGCGCCGAGCCCCGCGAGCGCGCACCGGACCTCGATCGCCTCGCCGGTCGAATTGACCGCATAGAGGCGCAGCAGCTTCCCGTCCGCACTCAGGAGCGCGCTCAGATCCGGCTCCATGAGAAGCGGCGGCAGGGCCGCGCCGCCCGCGCATTCGATGCGCAGCGGATACGACCCGGCGCCGCGCGCGTAGAGCCACTGTGCGTCGTAGACGGGCGTCGTGTAGAGCCACCCCGGCCCGGTCGCGATGCAGCCCGAGCAGAACGAGTCGATGAGGTTCGAGCGCACCGCGATCTCGGCCGCGTCGGCGCGCCGATGGAGCAGGTGATGGTAGCGCGCGCACAGGAGCGCGTTGCCGAGCGTCTGGAGCGAGTTGCGCGCAAGCCCCCAGTCACCGGCGGTCGTGTTCCACTCGGTGACGGCCACGCGCACGCGCCGCGCGCCCCCGAACGCGCGTATCCGCCGCTCCAGCGCATCGAAGTCGGCGTCCATCGCCGCGAGGTTCGCGCAGCCGTAGTGATGCGGGCAGAGATAGTCGAGCCCGCCGCCCGCGGCGGCCAGAATGTCATCCGAGGGATACGAGGACAGGAGCGCGATCGACGGATCGACGGCGCGCATGGCCTCGCAGAAGCCGCAGAGCGATGCCTCGTAGGCCGGCCCGCCGACCTCGTTGCCGACCTGCCAGTACTTGACGCGGTAGGGCTCGGGATGCCCGTTCCGCGCGCGCAGGCTCCCCCACGTCGTCTCGGCGCCGCCGTTGAAATACTCGACCTGCGCCGCCGCATCGGCGGGCTTCTTCCCCGTCCACCGGACGCACATGAGCGGCTCGGCGCCGACCTCGCGGCAGAGCCGGACGAACTCCTCGACGCCCGCGAAGTTCTCCTCGATGCCGCCCCAGTAAGGCATCGGCAGCGGCGCGCGCACATCCCACGGCCCCGTGAACTGCGTCCATTCGTAGTGCATCATCGCGGAGCCGCCGAAGCGGATGATGCCCGGGCGCAGCTCCCGGACGGCAGCGACCACATCGGGCCGCCACAGGCCGAGCACCGCATCATCGCCGATGAGATACACTCGGTCGATCCAGAGCGCGCCGGGACCCTCGAAGTCGATCGTCAGGGTCGCGTTCTCGAACGTCCGCCGCGCGCGGAGGCGCGCTTCGGCGGGCCGCCACTCCGCGCCCGCACGGCCGAGCTCCGCGGCCTCCGCCGCGAGACCGCCGCCGCCGTGAAGGCACGCGCGCACGGCGACATTCCCCTCGCCGCGCAGATGGAGGCGCAGGCGATACGAGACTCCCTCGCGCAGGTAAAACCCGTCCTGAGAGATTCCCGCGCGCGCGCGCGGGGCCTCGATCGCGATCTTCAAGCTGCGTTTCCCGTTGAAGGGGTTCTCCGTGTCGAGCGCATACTTCGCCGTGTGCACGGCGCCGCTCGGGTACCACGGCCTGGGGCGCCTGTCGACCTCGGGCCTGAAGGCGAAGTTCCAGGGCGGCTCCTCCTCGAAGCTCGTCGATGCGACCTGCTGGGCGAGCATCGAGGGAATGAGATCGCAGAGGGGCTCGATGAACTGGCCGCCCTGCTTCGAGTCGACGGGCGAGCGCGTCAGGCGTTCGGGCAGAATACGGACGCGCGGGTTCTTCCCATCGGCGACCCGATCGAGGCGCACATCGTCGAACCACACCGTGCCCGTCCCCTTCCCGTAACCGACGAAGAAGAGCACGATCTTCGCGGCGCCGGCAGCGGGAACGCGGAAGAGGACCTCGCTCTCGCGCCAGTCGGTGGTCCCGAAACGGCTGTCGCCCGCGGCGAGGGTTCCGCCTTCCGCGGTCTGGATGTGCAGCGCGGCGCCGACCTCCGTTCTGTCTCGCGGCGCCAGGCGCTCGGTCTTGATCCGGCAGCGGGCGCGCCAGATCTCCCCGGGCGGCAGGCGCACGACCTGGCCGAGCGCCACATCGGCCGGATCCTCGGCCTCGATCCGCAGCGCGCCGCGGCCGGCAGCCGCCGACTGGAAATCGACGCGGATGACCGGGTCCCCGCCCTCCTTGTAGATCCACGTCTTCCAGGCCGATGCCCAGTCGGCATCCTCGAAACCCGGGTTCCGGATCTCGACGGGCGCCTGTCCGCACGCCAACCCTATGACGATGATTCCCCACATCACGGTGTCACCCCTCCCCCCGCCGCGCGCCGCGCTCGCCGGAAGCGGCGCGAACGTGCGCCGCGCCCCCGCCCGCCGGCAGCGAACGCGCCCGAAAAAAACAACCGGCCGGCGCCGCAAGCTTCTCGCTCGCGCCGGCCGGCCGGTTATCAAGCGCTCCAGGGCGCGCTACACGACTTTGATATTGCTGGCGCGCGGGCCCCGTCCCGAGTCCTCGATCTCGAACGTGACGCCCTGCCCCTGGCGCAGCGTGTCGAAGTTGCCTTCCACGATCGCGCTGCGGTGGAAGAACACGTCCTTCTGACCCTCGACCTCCAGAAACCCAAAACCGCGGTCCGCAACCAACTTCTTGACACGACCTTGCATACGCGTAAACCTCACTCTCTACGCGATCGGGTAACGACTGACAGCAAAAAGAAAACGGAACGAGAACTTCACTCGCACCCGACGCAACGAAGCGAAACTCTCGTCCCGTATCGTAACGGCGTCGCCAAATGTAAGCGCGTATTATATGCTAGAATTCGGCAGGATTCCAGAATTATTTCCGTGCCTGCGCCGGAATTAACTTGCCCGCGGCTCGTCCGTTGACGGCCGCGCGGCCCGCGCCGACAATATCGGCCCCGCCGGGCGCGCCCCCGCGCAGGGGCGCCGCCTGCGTGGGGCCGGCACGGGCAGATGCGAGGTCCGCATGAACGGTCGTGAACGAATCGCGTGCACGCTGCGCGGCGAGTGGCCCGACGCGAGGCCGGTAATGCTCCACAACTTCATGCTCGCGGCCGCCGAGGCGGGCATGCGCATGGCCGAGTACCGCCGGAGCGCCGCCAACGTCGCGCGCGCGCACATCCGGGCCGCGGAGACGTACGATCTGGACGGCGTCCTCATCGACATCGACACCTGCACCCTCGCGGGCGCCCTGGGCGCCGCCGTCGATTTTCCGGACGATGCGCCCGCCCGCGTCCGCGCCCCCGCGCTGGCCTCGCTGGAGGAAATCCGGGACCTGGGCCCGCCCGAGATCGAACGCGACGGCCGCGTGCAGTTGTGGCTCGAGGCCTGCCGCGACGTCAAGGCCCACTTCGGCGCCGAGAAGTTCGTGCGCGGCAACTGCGACCAGGCGCCGTTCTCGCTCGCGTCCATGATGCGCGGCCTCGCGCCCTGGCTCATGGACCTCATGGACCCCGCGCGCGAGCCCCTCGCGCGCATGCTGCTCGACTACTGCACGGAAGCGTGCGCATCCTTCGTGAGCCTCATGGCCGCGACGGGCGCCGACATGGCATCGAACGGCGACAGCCCGGCGGGCCCGGCTGTCATCGCGCCCGACATGTACCGGGCCTTCGCGCTCCCCTACGAGGCGCGCATCGCGGCGCGGGCGCACGAACTCGGCCTGCCCCACATGCTCCATATCTGCGGCGACACGACGCGGATCCTCGGGGACATGCGCGCCACGGGGACGGACGCCCTCGAGCTCGACTTCAAGACCGACATCCGCGCGATCCACGCGGCGTGCAGCCGGTCGGTCGTCCTCTCCGGCACGGTCGACCCGACCGGCGTGCTGGCGCAGGGGACGCCGGCCGATGTCGAGTCCGCAGTGCGCGCGATCCTCGACGTCTACGAGGATTCGCCGCGGCTCATCGTCAACGCCGGCTGCGCGATTCCCCCGACGACCCCCTCGGAGAACATCCGCGCGCTGGTCCGCGCCGCGCGCGGCCGCTGACGCGCACGCACGCGATCCTCCCTGCGGCATGGCCGGCACGGATCGGAGACACCAAGGATCGGCGGTGAATCACCGCGCGCTCGGGCGGCACCGCAGACCCTTCGTGTCTT
>DHGK01000354.1 GCA_002402755.1 Planctomycetes bacterium UBA4800 | reverse complement strand
CGCCCCGAAGACCGGCCGAACCGGCCGCCGAACCGGCGGCGACGAAGCCTCCTGAGGCGGCTCCCAGGCCGCCGGCGGCGCCGGGGCCGCCGCCGGAAACGTCGCGGAGGCCGCCCGAGACGGCGCCGAGTCCGCCCGAGACGCCGGCGCTCGCCAAGGCGGTCCGCATCGATGCGATCTGGCCGCTCGTCCTTGCCGAGGTACAGGCGGTAAGCGTGCGGACGGCCGAGTTCCTGCGCGCGGCGACCGTGAAGGAGCGCGCGCCGGGGGCGATCGTGCTCCTCGTGCGCAGCGAGACGACGCTCAGGCACCTCGGGCAGAATGCGCAGCGCGCGCTCATCGAGCAGACCGTGCAGAAGGTCGGCGGCGCGGCCGCGACGATCGAGATCCAACTGGCGCGCGCCGCCGAGAGCGAGGTCCCGCGCGAGAAGGACCTGGACGCGATGCCGATCTTCGAGAAGGCCAAGGAGATTTTCCGGCCCCGACCGGCGTGACCCATGGCCGAGGAGAAGGATCTCATCAACCGCCTGATCGTCGAGCTGAAGCGCCTGCCCGGCGTGGGGCCGCGCTCGGCCGAGCGCCTGGCTTTTCACGTGCTCGTGGCGCCGGAGGCCGAGGCCATGGCGCTGGCCCACGCGATCCGCGACGTCAAGAAGAAGCTCAGGCCGTGCCGCGAGTGCTTCAACGCCGCCGAGAAAGACCTGTGCGCAATCTGCCAGGATCCGCGGCGCGACGCCGGCGTCGTGTGCGTCGTCGAGCAGCTTCGCGACCTGGTGGCGATCGAGCGGGCGGCGGCGTTCAACGGCCGGTACCACGTGCTCCTCGGGGCGCTCTCGCCGCTTGACGGCATCACCGAGGAGCACCTCACGCTGCGGGCGCTCGTCGCGCGCGTCGCGCGCGGCGGGATCACGGAGGTGATCCTGGCGACGAACCCGACGCTGGAGGGCGACAACACCGCGCTCTGCGCCTGGGAGATGCTGCGGGAGACGGGCGTCAAGGTGACGCGCCTGGCCCGCGGCCTGGCCTCGGGCGGGCAGCTCGGCTACGCGTCCGGGACGACGGTGGCGGAGGCCCTGGAGGACCGGCGCGAGTTCAGGGCGTGAGGGGTCCCGCGAACGCGCGCAGGCGCGCGTGAGCGATCGCGCGCCGGCGCGCGGCGTCCTTCTTCGTCCACCCCAAGCCGACGAGCGCCGCCGCGAGGACCTCGTCCGTGTCCGGCCGGAGGTTTTCCACGACCGTGGAATATTCCACGACTGTGGAATTTTCCACGACCGTGGAATCCGGCGGATCGCCGTAGACCGGCATCAGGTGGACCTCGGCCGCGGTCCTCGCGCGCGGAAGCTCCTCGCCCGGGGACAGGCGGCCGGCGCCGCATCCGGGCTTTCGCGTAGCCGGCCGGCGCCGAGATTAATTCCGGCGAGAAGATGGTTGATGGCGGGGAGCCGGCAGATAGAATGAACTCCATCTTGGTTGGCTCCGCCGTCGCGGAGCGGCTTCGATCTGCCGCGGGAGATCGCGAATGCATAGATGCCCGAACGGCGCCACATCTGAACTGCGTGATGCGCACTCCCGCGCACTCCCGCGCACTCCCGCGCCGCGCGCTGGCCAAGGCGAGACGCGATGCGATACGCCGTGCGCTCGTCGCGTACGGTTTTCTCTTGGTCCGGAGGAGGCCGATTACTCCGCGTGAACCGGCGCCGAAAGCGGCGAACATTACGCGAGGGCTACAACCTACCCACAAAGAGCACCGTGAACAACGGGGGAGGAGTATTGGTTTCGACGGAGGCCGGCGTGTTTGACGGAAGTCACTATGCAAGAGGCCCGCCTGAGAAACGGGTACTTGACTGGCGGTCTGGGTGGAGAGCTTGGAGTAGGGTTGCCTCTGGAGGGGGGTGTAGAGCTTATGTCCTTTCATTGTGTGCGCCGAGGGAAGTGNNGGGAGCGTAGCGATGGTATTTGCGACGAGAACTCGAGTCGCTCTCTTTCTGTCGTGTATAGCTCCGACTTTCGCGCTTTCCGCAGCGGAAGAAGGGCTCGGTGGTGCATCGGAAACGAGGCGCGACGGCGCGCTTGAGCCCCAGGCTGTGGTTCGGCCTGCAACCGCGGAGAGCGGCGCGATGGGAGCTGCAGGCACTGCCGCGCCAGCGGAAGTAAACGGCCCGGAGGCGACGAGAAGCAACGATGACGAAGGCGCCTTCCTTGGGAGGCTGGTCGACGCCCAGACCTTCCTGCCAGTCGCCGGAGCCCGCGTGTGGTTCAAGGCGCTCAGCGGCGAGATCTTGGTCGAAGCGCTCGCAAACCACGAAGGTGATTTCACTCTGCCAGTCGGTGAAATGCTCGCCAGGCTCGAGAAGGGCGAGGGGGCGGACGCCGAGGATCCTTCTGCGGCTGAGCGGCGCCAGAGAGAAGCGATCCTGCTTGAAGTCGACGCCCCNNGGCTTCTCCCCCCCCCGCCACGAGGAGTCGAGGCGGTTCAAGCTCGAAGATCTCAGGACTCCAGGGGAGCGCGTCGGGTTCCTTCTTGAGCCCGTGCTGAAGATGCAGGGCCTGGTAGTGGATTCCGACGGCAAGCCGGTTGC
>DHGK01000255.1 GCA_002402755.1 Planctomycetes bacterium UBA4800 | reverse complement strand
GCCGCCGCGATGCGCGCATCGCTCTCCGCGTCGATGGCGTTCCCGTAGGCGCTGTAGTCGAGGATGTCGAGCGTCATGTCCCCGCCGCCCTCGTGAACGGCGCCGTGGCGAAGCTCCCGAGCGGCGCCGCCGCGCAGCACCGCCGCACCTCCTCGGACAGAAGCGCCTCCCGCTCGACATCGCGCTCCGCGCAGTACCATAGCCCCGCCACGGGCCGCATGCCCTTCGCAGGGTGGCACATGAGCTCGGTGATCCCCGCCGGGAGGTCCGCGATCGCCGCGCACAACCGCTCCCGCGTCCAGTAGGGCGGCGGCATGACGCCGCCCAGGAAATGATCCGTCGTCGCGACCCCCGCGGCGCGGCACGCGGCCCGCATGCCGGCATCGACCGCCCTGAGCGGCACGCGCAGCGCCGCGGCGAGTTCGGTCGCCGCCGCGAGCACGCGCGCATCGTGGGCGTGAAGGTGCTTGTGGAAATCGAGATGCGAGGGCGGCGCGCCCGCGAGCGCCTCGAAGCGCGCCGCCTGCGCCGCCAGCTCGGCCCTGATGTCCTCGGTGCGGAACGCCGCCAGGCGCTCGCGGCCGTCGGGGAAGAACCGGCCCTCCGCATCGACAAGCGTGGGAACCCGCGCGGCCGGCGCGCACGGCATCCCCTGCGTGAGCGTCGCGTGAAGCCCGAGCGAGACCCCGGCCGCGCGGAGCGCCGCGATGGCGGGTTCGTGCGGCGGATTGACGAACAGACTCGCCGACGTCACCGTGCCGGCGCGAATCGCCTCCAGGATACCGGCATCGACCTCGGGCGCGAGCCCCGCATCGTCCGCGTTGATGATCAGCACGCGGCCGTTCACCGTTTGATCGCCTCGTACACGCGGCCCGTGAAGAACGACCCGCCCTCGTCCGCGCCCAGCTCGGCCAGGCCTCGCGCGCCCAGCCCCAGAATGTGCGCGTGAAGCCCCGGCGTCAGGGCATCGAACTCCTCGCGGGTGAAGTACCGCTTCCTCTCGCCGCACACGGTCGCATCGAAGCCCTCATCGAGGGCCGCGCGCACGCGGTGCGGGTTCGCGATGCTGTTGACATAAAGGTACAGCCGTCCGCCGGGCGCAAGCCGCGCGCGCGCCTGCGCGATCAGCGCGAGCAGAAGATCGGTCCCGTCCGGTCCGCCGTAGAAGCGCCGGTCGAACGGCCGCGGCGCCGGCCGGTGCGGCAGGAGCGCCGCCACGACGTCCAGCGGCCCGGCAACCGGATCGAGGAGATCGCCCTCGACGAACTCGACGCCCGCAACCGCGTTGCGCGCCGCGTTCGCGCGCGCCGCATCGATCGCCGCCGGATCGACGTCCGTGCCGATGACCTCCCGCGCCCCCGCCTTCGCCATCGACAGGCTGAGCATGCCGCTCCCGCACGCCGGTTCGGCGGCGCGCGCGCCGGGAGCCGCGCGAACGAAGCGCGCCATGAACTCCGTGCTCGCGTCGAAGCGCAGGCGCGGCGGGGCGCCGTCGAGCAGCGCTCCCCCGGGGCCTTCGAAGCGAGCAGGCGCGCTCATTGTCCGAACGTCACGATGAGCTCGGGCGCCTGCGCGCCCTCGCGCGAGACGAAGCCCGCGCCGTCGCAGTTCACCGGCACGAGCGCGAGCGTCAGCACCGTCCGGCCTTCGAGCGCAAGGGCGAGCGGGCACTCGACCGTCTGCCCGGCCTTGAGCGCCCCGAGCGTGCCCACCTGCGGGCCGAGTGCGGGCTGCGTCTCGTAGGTCACGGCGCGCTCCGCGATCGGCTCCTCGACGAGGTGCACGCGCCCCGCGTCGCCTGTCGGCGCCCAGTCCACCGGCGCCGCGCGCAACCGGAGCGTCGCCGAGACCGCCGTTCCCGGCACATCGAGCGCGAACGAGATGAAGCCGATCGCGTGCTCCTTGTCGCCCATCTCCTTGTCCCCGCCGTCGACGAGGAGGTAGTCGCTCCCGCCCAGGTTGCGCGCCGGCGTCAGCTTGTGCACGTGCGCATCGGCGCACGCCTCGAACGCGATCGCTCCGGTCGCGCCCGCGTGGCGGATCGTGCCGCTCGCCTGCGAGACGACGGCGTCGTTCGCGCGCAGCGTGAAATCGGCGAGGTAGACGCCGGCGGCGACCCCGGGCCCGACGCGCGCCGTCACCGGCACCGCCGTCTCGCCGCGCGGCGGCACGTTGACCTCCGCGCGTTCGGCCGCGAGCGCGAACCCTTCCGGGCCCTGCATCGCCAGGACGGCCGCCAGAGCCGTATCGGAGTGGTTGACGATGCGGAGCTCCCGCCGCGCCTCGCCGCGCACATCGCTCAACACGAACACCGGCGGCACCAGGGTGGCGGGCAGCGTGCGCGTTCGTTCGATCTCGATCGCCGAGAGAATCGGCGCCGCCGTCCGCACGGGCCCGGTGCCGCGCGGCACGAGCTCGACCCGGAGCGCGGCGCCTGCGATCACGCCCCGCCATTCCTTGACGAGCGGCGTGAACGGGCCGCCCGCCTCGGCCGCCACGTCGAGCTTCTCGACCGCGGTGCGCCCTTGAAGCTTCACGTCGAACACGCGCTCTCCGGGCGCGGCGCCGTCGAGCTCCGCGAAGTGCAGCGCCACCGTGAACTCGCCGGGCGCCTCATCGGCGGCGTTCACGGGCACCGCGCAGCGGGTCACGCCGAGGCCCCGCGATGCGACAACCCAGCCGTCGCCGTCCTCCAGTTCCCGCGCGGTCCGGAACGCGAAGCCGCCGCCGGGCGCCACGGTCGTCTCGATCGGGAGCTGGAGGACCAGCCGGTCGCTGCCGGGCCGCGGATAGGCAAGCCACAGCGTGCCGCGCGAGTCGCGGCGGTCGCCGGGCGCGCCGAACGCCACGGCCAGGCGCCGGACCGGCGTCACGGGGCCCGGGGCGCTCGCGACGCCCCACATGCGGTTCTCCTCGCGCGGCGCGAAGGTGATCGTCGTGTGCAGCGCGAACGGGCACACGCAGCCCGAGCTGGCCTCGGGCGCCAGGACGACGCCGTTCGCCGGGATGCAGTTGATCCAGCAGCCGATGCGGTGCGCGCCGAAATGCACGGTGCCGAAGTCGGCATCCAGATCGTAGAACGCCGTCGTGCCGGAGCGGAAGAAGAGCATGTGCGGGGCCGCCGCCATGCAGCCGCAGTGGTGCCCCGGCCGCGAGATCTGCCACCACTCCGACGCGCCCGTCACCGGGTGGGGCCGGCGCTTGACCTCGCCGGTCGCCAGATCGTGCGCCCAGGGCTCGGCGATGATCGTGTCGCCGACGATGAGCGGGCGGCTGCGGTAGCCCTTCCGGTCGGACCACCGCAGGCTGCCGCCGGCGCCATCCAGCGCGATGAGGCTCCGCCGCGAGAACTCGCCCGCGTAGAACTCCTGCCAGAAGTGGCCGTTCCACGGCTGCGCGCACAGGAGCAGCACGCCCCGCGCGTACATCGCCGTGAGGTCGCCGCCCGCGGAGCCGACCGCCACGCAGTCGGCGACGTACTGCGGCCGCGCCCACGCCTGCGCGCCGTCGCGCGCGTCGAGTGCAACCACGAGCCGCACGTCGGGCGGCACGGGTTTGCCGAGGCGGTCGACGCGCGTCTCGGCCGGCACGCCGCGCAGGGCCTCGTCCTTGAGGGCATCGGGAAGGTCCCGCTCGACGAAGAAGACCTTGCCGTCGCCGATCGCGATCGTCGCGTGCATGATGCGCTTCCCGTCGTGCACCCAGCGCGTCGCGCCGCTCTCGCGGTCGAGCGCGAACAGGCGGTCGGCGAGGTAGTTGGCGGTCATGCGGCTGCCGAAGAGCATGTCGCCCGCGCAGGCCACGAAACCCCAGCGCTGCGCGGCGCCGGCCGCCGCGGGCGGCATCGCGTACTCCCGGCGCGTCTCCCCGCTCGCCGGATCGAGGAGCAGGCACTTGTCGCCGATGACGACGAAAACGCCGTCCTCGGTTCCCGCGATGTTGCTCGCCTCCAGCTTGGCGTTGAGGCGCTGGGCGCCGGGAAGCTCGCGCTCCCACAGGCAGAGCCCGTTGTACGCATCGTACGCCATGACGATGTTCTCGCCCTGGACGAACATGCGCCCCCCGGCGGCGAGGGGCGCGACGTTGCTCGAGTGGCGGCTCGGCATGCGGCCGGGGCCGGGATCGCCGAACCACAGGACGCCGAGCGGCCCGCGGATGCGCTCGTCATCGCCGCAGGCCGTGTTGCCGGGATCGCCGTACTGGTGCAGCCAGGTGCCGGCGCCCTTCAGCGCGCCACGGACGGCCTTGAGGTACGTGTCGTGGACTTCGACGGTCGTGCCCTGATCGCCGCCGGCCTCGATCTCCGCCTGCACGCCGGCCATCCACCCGGTCCAGTTGCCGAGCGCCGCGCCGGGGAAATCCGCCTGCTCGCCCACGAGACCGACGAAGGCGACGCCGCCGCACGGCTTGAGCATGCGCAGGACCTCGCCGGGCGCAAGCGGGATCTCGCCCTCGACCGGCGTGCACATGATGAGATTCGCGAAGTAGTCGGCGCACGGGATCGCCGCGTACGGAAGATGCAGGACCACAGCCCTGTCGCCGTACACGCCGGCGGCGCCGAGCGCGTGCCGAGCGGCCTCGGCGCGCGCGGCATCGGGCTCGATCACGTGGCTCAGGAGCGCCGTGCGCCGGGAGAGCTCGAGCGCGCAGCGCACGCTCTCGCCGCCCGCGATCAGGACGAAGCCGCGCGTGACGCCGCTCTCGCGGATCGCGCGCTCGACCGCCTTCGCGCACGCGCCGCCGGCCGCATCCGCCGGAAGCGGCTCCGCGGCCTTTTCCTGCCGCACGCGCGCGGCGTCGCGGCCGTCGCCCCGGCCGAAGCACAGGATCGCGCCGCGGTCCGTGCTCACGAGCACGCGGCCGTCGGACACGGCGATGGAGCGCGCGCGGCCCTCGATCTCCGCACTCCACACGCGCCGCCCGCCTGCGAACGCCATCACCGCGCCCTCCCCGCCCGCGAGCGCCGTGTCCTTGGCCAGGACGAGGCAGTCGGTGAGCGCACACGCGGCTCTCCAGTGCACGGCCTCGCCGAGCCGGGAGAGCAGCGCGGCGCGCTTCGCGGCGAACTGCTCGGCCCGGGCGAGCGCCTGCGCGAGCTGATCGAGGAGATTCTTGTCGCTCCGCGAACGGGTCCGCAGGTCGTTGACGACGGAGCGCTGCGCGTCGATCTGGTACTTGAGCGCGAGAAGCTCCGTGCGGACGGCGGCCCAGGTCTTCTCCTCGCAGCACACGATCTCCTTGCCGTCGAGGAGGTACACTCTCCCGGCGTCCAGGACGAGGCAGCGGGCCTCGTCCGTGAACGCGAGCTGCCCGTCGCCCGCCCTGACGGCGAGAATCTGCTCCGTGCCGTTCAGGAGCAGATCGCCGGCGAGCTGCGTGTACGTGCCGCCGAAGAGGCCGATGCTGCGCCAGTTGAAGTTGCGGTGGAAGAGCATCGCCCCGTCGGCGCGGCTGAAGGCCGCCGGCATGGCGCGGCCCGACGGCACGTACAGGATGTCCTTCGATGCGACCAGGTAGCCCTGCGGCGACACCGTGCCCTTGCCTCCCTGCGCATAGGTGTCGTTCTTCCAGACGACCGCCCCCGTCCGCGCATCCAGGGCGTACAGGTACAGCTCCTCGCCCGGGAAGAGCCCGGCCGCGAAGTACGCGACGCCGCCGTCGATGAGGATGCCGGTCCTGACCGGCCAGAGTGACATCATCCTCCCGTGCCCGAGCACGAGGTCCCCGCGCGGCCGCGCCTCGAACCTCCACACGAGCGCCCCCGTCGCGCCGTCGAGGCAGTACACGCGGCCGTCGTCGCAGCCCGCGTACACCTTCCCCTCCCACAAGGACGGCGCCATTCTGAAGGGCGCCTCGGCCGCGAACTCCCACCGGATCCGGCCGGTCTCGGCATCGAGCGCGTAGACCGTGTCGTCGGCCGACGAGGCGAAGCACACGAGGCCATCGGCGGCGACCGCGTGGAAGGCGTCATCGAACCTGAGGCGCGGAAGCTCCAGGTTGCCCTCGACGGGCTTGGGCTGCGGCTCGCCCCAGGCGCGTACGGGTGCGCGGTGCGGGACGAAGGTCCAGCGCAAGGCGAGCGGCGCGGGCAGCGCCTCCGCGCTCACGCCGCTCCGGCGCGCATCGTGCAGGTACGCCGGCCATGCCTCCCCGAAGGCGCACGGCGCCAGGGCGACGATGGCGGCGGTGACTTCCGCGAGACCGCACCAGGTTCTCTGCATGGCGATGCGCTCCTTTCCAGCGTTGGGTCGCGTTCAGTTCTCCGGCGCGCGGACGAGCTCGAGCACGCTCACCTCGGGCGGGCAGCCGATCCGCACGGGCAGGGCCGAGGTGCCCACGCCGCGCGTCACGTAGACGAGGCACTTCGGCCCGCGGGCGAGCCCCTCGCGGTACTTCTCGCCGTACCGCGATGGGGTGAAGGGCGCGCCGGCGAGCGGCAGCACGGCCTGGCCGCCGTGCGTGTGCCCCGCGAGCAGGAGATCCACCCCGTCGGACTCGATCTCCTCCGCGAAATCGGGATTGTGCGTCAGGACGAGCGCGCCCTCGCCGGCGCGAACGTCGCCGAGCGCGGCCGGCAAGTCCTGCGTCGCGCGCCAGAGGTCGCCGACGCCGCCGAGCCGGAGGCGCGCGCCGCCGCGCTCGAGCCATACGCCGGCGTTGAAAAGCTCCCGGATGCCGCGCCGCGCGAGCTCCGCCCGCACGGCCCGTTCTCCCGCGCCGTGA
The DNA here is from genome assembly GCA_002402755.1 of Planctomycetes bacterium UBA4800. GTDB lineage: Bacteria > Planctomycetota > UBA8108 > UBA8890 > UBA8898 > UBA8898. The sequence continues at coordinate 974 of DHGK01000255.1, read as the reverse complement.
TCGTGGTTGCCCAGCACGGCGAACACCCCGAACGGCGCCGCGAGGCCCCCGAGTGCGGCGATGCACGGCGCGGCGTACCGCCGCCTCCCCGTGATGAAATCGCCGCCGAGGAGCACGAGATCCGGCCGCGCGGACATGGCGAGCGCGGCCGCGTCGCGGATCAGCGAGAGCGGCACGCACAGGCTGTGGTGAAAATCGGCGAGGAACGCGACCGTGAGACCCTCGAACGCCGCGGGAAGCCGCGACAGCGCGATGCGCCGGCGCGAGACGTTCAGGCGCAGCGTGTTCCAGCAGGCGTAGGTCGCGGCGCCGCCCGCGGCGCAGCCGGCGACGGCGAGCGCCGCGCGGCGCGACATGCGGCGGCGCGCGGGCGCCGCTGTCGCGGGCGTTGCCGGAGCGCGTGTGTCTGTCATCTCGATGCGATTCTCCGGACGCGGTTGTCGAGGCCGCCGGCGGGCGCGGATCCGCCGGCAGCGCACACCTATACTACCATCGTCCAGGCCGTCTTGAGATACCTGCCCTCGGGGAAATGCAGGGAATACGGGTGGTCGGCCGCGGGACCCGCGAGCGCGAACACGCGCGCCTCGCGCCCGACTCTCCGGCCCGCCTTGCGCAGCGTGTCCAGGAACATCTCCTCGGAGATCAGCCCCGAGCAGCAGGCCGTGACCAGAAGGCCGCCCGGCTCGATGATCTCGAGCGCCGTGCGGTGGAAGTCGAACTGCGTGCGCAGCGCGTCCTCGAGGTCATCGCGCGAGCGCGCGAGCTTGGGCGGGTCGAGGATGACCAGCCCCGCGCGTTTTCCGTTGCGCTGCATGTCGCGAAGATAGGGAAAGGCATCGACGTGCACGAACTGCGCGCGCAGGCCGTTGCGCGCCGCGTTCCCGGCGGCGAGCGCCACGGCCTTCTCATCGAGATCGATGCCCGTCACCCTGCGCGCGCCCGCGGCGGCCGCGTTCAGCGCGAACCCGCCGCTG
>DHGK01000373.1:4519-21032 GCA_002402755.1 Planctomycetes bacterium UBA4800 | reverse complement strand
CGCCGTCGAGCCACACGTGCCGGACATTCCAGGTCTCGGGCCCGGCCTTCTTGATGCCGATGTGGTAGAACGTGTTGCGGTAGCGGTAGGTGAGCTTGAACTCGGTCCAGTCCTCGGGGAAGAGCGGGGCGAAGGAGAGCAGATCGCTCTCTATGCGGATGCCGAGCAGGCCTTCCACGAGCAACTGGTAGAGCCATGCGGCGGAGCCGGTGTACCAGCTCCAGCCGCCGGCGCCCTCGCGGCCCTTGGCCGTGTGGATGTCGGCGGCGACGACGTACGGCTCGATCTTGTAGACGTCCGCCCGTTCGCGCGTATCGGCGTGGCGGATGGGATTCAGGATGCGGAACAGCTCCCAGGCCTTGTCCGCCTCGCGCAGGGCGGCGTACGCCATGGCGACCCACACGCCGGCGTGGGTGTACTGGCCGCCGTTCTCCCGGACGCCGGGAACGTACCCCTTGATGTAGCCGGGATCCGCCTCCGCGGAGTCGAACGGCGGCGTGAACAGGCGGATGAGCCCCAACTGCCGGTCGACGAGGTGTTCCATGACGGACTGCATGGCCGTGCGAGCGCGGGCGGGGGCGCCGGCGGCGCTGAGCACGGCCCAGCTCTGCGGCAGGGAGTCGATCCGGCATTCCTGGTTCTGCGCGGAGCCCAGCGGGGCGCCGTGGTCGAAGAAGGCGCGCAGGTACCAGCGGCCGTCCCACGCGTGGTCGTCCAGATTGACGGAGAGCTTCTCCGCCTCCCGAATGCAGCGCTCGGCGAGCTCCTGATCGTTCCGCCGGGCGGCGAGCGCTGCGAAATCCCGAAGCACGCGGTGCAGGAAGAACCCCAGCCAGACGCTCTCGCCCCGGCCGTCGCGGCCGACGCGGTTCATGCCGTCGTTCCAGTCGCCCGTCCCCATCAACGGAAGGCCGTGCACGCCGCAGCGCAGCGCGCGGTTGATGGCGCGCACGCAATGCTCGTACAGCGTGGCGCGCTCCTCGGAGATGCGCACCTGGTCGTAGACCGATTCCTCGCCGTCGGCGAGCGGGCGCCCCGCGAGGAAGGGGACCTGCTCGTCGAAGACCCCGATGTCGCCGGTCGCCGTCGTATAGCGGCAGGCGACGAAGGGCAGCCACAGGAGGTCGTCCGAGATGCGCGTGCGCACGCCGCGCCCGACCGGCGGGTGCCACCAGTGCTGGACATCGCCCTCGACGAACTGGCGGCCGGCGCACATGAGGAGATGGGCGCGGGTCATCCACGGGCACTCGTGGAGGAGGGCCAGCGAGTCCTGGAGCTGGTCGCGGAAGCCGTAGGCCCCGCCGGACTGGTAGAAGCCGCTGCGGCCCCAGAACCGCGACGAGAGGACCTGGTAGAGCAGCCAGTGGTTGACGAGGAAGTTGACGGCGCGATCCGGCGTCTCGACGTAGATGCCGCCGAGCTGCTGCTGCCAGAACCGCCAGACCTCCTCCAGCGCCTGACGCGCGCCGCCCACGCCGCCCTGCTGGCGGAGCAAGCCGCGGGCGTCCTCCTCGCTTCGCGCCGCGCCCAGCGCGAAGACCACCTGGACCTGCTCGCCGGGCGGGATGTCGAACGGGGCCATGATCGCGGCGCAGGGGTCCACGGCGGAGACGATGCGGTTGGACAGGCGTTCGCGTCCCATGGCCGCCGGGGCGGCGAACGAGCCGTTGCGGCCGATGAACTCGGTGCGGCTCGACGTGAGCGTGCGCTCCGAGGCGCTCGTGTGGAAGAAGGCGACGCGGTCGGCGAAGTCGAGGCTGAACGCGTTCCGCGCGAAGATCGCGCCGCTCTGCGGATCGAGGTGCGTGACCACGTGCATCGCGCTCTGGTCGCGGCGCTCGCCGAGCACCCACTCGCAGTAGCCGGTGATGCTGACGCGGCGGGTCCGGTCCGACAGGTTCCGGAGCGTGACGGCCGTGAACTTGACCGGCGAGGAGACGGCCGTGTAGACGGTCATCTCGGAGAACAGCTCGTCGCGGGTGTGCTCGAACACGGTGTACCCGTGGCCGTGCCGGCACACGTAGGGCGCGCCGCCGCCGGCCGGCTGCGGCGCCGGCGACCAGACGCGCCCGCTCTCCTCGTCGCGGATGTAGAACGCTTCCCCGCCGGGATCCTCCACGGCGTCGTTGTGCCAGGGAGTGAGCCGGAACAGGTGGGCGTTCTCGCTCCAGGTGTAGGCGCTGCCGGATTCGCTGATGACGGTGCCGAAGTCCGGGTTGGCGAGGACGTTGACCCAGGGGGCCGGCGTGGCCGTGCCCGGCTGGAGCAGGATGACGTATTCGCGGCCGTCGCGCGTGAAGCCGCCGTAGCCGTTGAAGAACTCAAGATCCCTGGCGGGCAGGGGCGCCGGAAGCGCCTCCGGCTCTTCCGGGGGGCCGGACGGCAAGAGCTCCGGAATGTCGATCTCGGGGACGACGCGCCGGTCGATCTGCTCGGACAGGGATCCGAAGCGGTCGCTGAGCACGATGCGCGCCACGGCGAGGAAGAGCGTCCGGTCCTCCTCGGACACCTGATCGATGCTGCGCACGAAGATGCCGCCGGGCTGGTCGAGCATCTTGGCCTCGGTGCCGGCCTGCACGAGCCCGATGATCGCATCGAGCAGGCTTTGCCGGTAGCCGGCATAGGCCTCGGACCAGATGACGAGATCCGTCTCGAGCCCCTTCTGGCGCCAGTAGGAATGGGCTTGCACGAGGTTGCGGACCAGATCCAGATTGGCCTGGTCGGCGATCGAGAGCAGGACGATGGGGCGGTCGCCCGAGACGCCGTGGCTCCAGAGCGCCGCCTGGTTCTTGCGGTTGCGGGTGATGACGCTCGCCCGGCCCCGGCGCTGCGGCCCCGCGTAGAGAATCGAGCCGGCCAGACGGGCGTAGAGCTGCACGTCCGCTTCGCTCGCGCGGAGCTGGTCGAGAAGCACCTGGTTGCGCGTCCAGGCCAGGGAGAACACGCGGTCGGCCATGCGGTGGTCGCGGCAGCGGTCAACGTAGACCTCGGCGGCCGACCGCGTCGGGGCCACGCCGAGAAAGGCGTTGATGCTGGCCGATTGCCCGGCCTCGATCCGCACGCGGTACCGGATCGCGGCGACCGGATCGAGCACGACGCCGGTGCGGTCGGGAAGCGGCCCGGGCGCGTCGAGCGCGGCCGGATTGCGCACGGAGCGGCCGCGCCCGATGAAGGCCGCCCGGTCGGTCTCGAACGAGAAGCCGCGGAGCACCGTGCCGCCGGCGACGGTCATGGCGTGGAACATCCAGGGCGGCGTCTCCTCGGAAGATCTCGGGCGGCGGGTGAACAGGAGCGCGGTCTTGTCGGGAACCGGCTCGGCCCGGACGAAGAGCTTGTGGAAGGCCGGATGGGCTGCATCCGCCTGGCCGTCGAGCAGCACGACCTCGGCGAAGCTGGTGATCTCGATCGTTCGCGCGCGCCGGGAGAGGTTCGTGATGGCGAGCACGCGCAGCTCCATGTCGTCTTCCGGGCAGACGGTCACGCTCATGCGGGTTTGGATCTGGTGGATCGCCGACCGGAACTCCGCGCTGCCCTGCCCGAAGACGGCCTCGTACCGGTCGAACGCCGGGGCGACCGGCTGATAGGCGGCCGACCAGACGCGGCCCGAGTCCGGCTCGTGCAGGTAGAAGAAGAAGCCATGGCGGTCCTGCGCCGAATCCTCGCGCCAGCGGGTCAGCGCCAGGCGCTGCCACCGGCTGAAGCCGCCGCCGCTGTTGGTGACCATCACGTGGTAGCGGCCGTTGGAGAGGAGATGCACCTCGGGGACCGGCGTGCCGGGGGTCTCGAACGACCGCGCGGTCGCCTCCAGCATCTCCTCTTTGCGGGTCTCGGCGGCCTCCGCCGACGCGACGGCCGCGCGGCCGCGGGGGCGCGCCAGCGGGATGCGCTCCTGGAGCAGCAATTGCGCCGATTTCAACTGGGGGTCGGCCATGAAGCGCCGCTGCATCGGCATGTCGTTGAGCGCGTAATCGAGGGCGAGCAGCGTCATGCCGCTGTGGTGGGTCATCCACGAGCGGACGAGGGCGAACAGGCCCCCCGAAGACGCGCGCACGCGGGAAGGCGTGTAGTCCAAGGCTTCGTACAGTCCGAAGCGGCCGACGCCGCCGTTCGCGGCCAGCCGCTCTAGGTTCCGGGCGGCCGCCTTCGGCGCGACCGTCAAGGCCATCGCACCCGCATAGGGCGCTATCACCAGGTCGTCGGCCAGCCCTCGCTTCATGCCCAGCGAGGGGACGCCGAAGGCCCGGTACTGGTAGACCTGGTGCGAGTCGACCTGGTTGTAGCCCGACTCGGAGATGCCCCAGGGAACGCCGAACCGGCGCGCGTAGCGGATCTGGCGGCGGACGGACCCCTCGTAGGTCTCGTGCAGCAGGGTGCCCTCGTAGGTGGGCATCACGAGCAGCGGCATCAGGTACTCGAACATCGAGCCGCTCCAGGAGGCCAGCACGGGCTGCCCGCCGCCGGGAACCAGCCGGCGGCCCAGGTGGAACCAGTGCTCGAGCGGCAGGTGGCCGCGCGCCAGGCCCACGAAGCTTCCCAGCCGGCACTCCGATGCCAGGAGGTCGTAGTAGCCGGGATCCTTCGTGTGCGTGTCGAGGTTGAATCCGATGGCCAGGAGGCGGCGATCCCGGTCGTACAGGAAATCGAGGTCGTGCTCGCTCAGCTCCGAGCAGCGGTCGGCGAGCTTCCGGATGGCCATGGTGCGCTCGGCGGCGCGCTCGCTGGCCGTGCGGAGCCATTGCATCCATTGCCGGCCGGTTTCCGATGCGCCGGCTCGCGCCAGGCGGGGTTCCCAGCGATGCCGCAGGGTCGCCAGGGCATCGAGAGAGGGGATGCGCTCCAGCTCCTCGCGCAGTTCGTTCCAGCGGGCGTCCGTTCCCCCGGCCGGCAGGTCGAGCCCGGCGCCGGCGGACGTCCATGGCGCGAAATGGCGGATCTCGTCCACCAGGTCGGCCGACTGCCGCTGCAGGGACGCCAGCCAGAAGGCAAGGGTCTCGTCCGGCGCGAGCGCATCGGTCAGGCCGGCAAGTCCCTGCGCAATCGAATCCAGCGCGCGCAGGATGCCGCGAAGCTGCGGCGGCGCATGCCGCACGGCCTCGACGAGCTCGCGGAGGCTCGCCGATGCGGCCGCCAGGACGGCGGGCGCGACGGCGCGCTCGGCGTTTCGCTCGGCGGCCTGGATCTCCTGGAGAAGGATCCCGGCGGTATCCTCGATGCCTTCCTTCCAGCGGGCGGGCACGATGGGAGCGCGGAGCATCTCGCCCAGGCCTTCGCGGACCACGATCATCAGGCCGGCCATGTTGCCGCTGTCCACCGTGGAGATGTAGAGCGGGTTCAGCGGCTGCAGGGTCCGGGTGCTGTACCAGTTGTAGAAATGGCCGCGGTAGCGCTCGAGACGTTCCAGCACGGCCATCGTGCTCTCCGTGCGGGCGGCGAATCGGCCCGCGGAGATGTAGCCGAAATCGTACGCGGCCAGGCCGGCGGCCAGCGCCATTCCGATGTTGGTCGGCGAGGTCCGGTCCGCGACGGTGAGCACGGGGACTTCCTGGACGTTGTCCGGCGGCAGCCAGTTGTGCTCCGGTCCCACGAAATGCTCGAAGTACGCCCACGTCCGCCGCGAGAGGCCCCGGAGGAACGCAGCGTGCTCCGCGCTCAGGGGGCGGCGGCCGCGGCGGCGGGGCCGGCTGATATACCACGCGATTGCGGGGGACGCGGCCCACGTGCCGCACAGGAGATAGGGGACGGCGCCGGCGGAAACGCCGGCCAGTCCGAGCCCTGCTCCGCATGCCAACGCGAAAGCGGGCGCGGTCCACATTTCCCTGGCAACGCCCGTGAGGGCAACCCGGGCGGTGCGCTCGCTGTGGCTGGCGGTCTTCCATTCGAGGAGACGCCGCCGGGCCCGGAGGCGCCGGAAAACCCGCACGATCGCATCCAGGCACACCGCGCCCTGGTGCGGGAGAAACACGAGCTGCAACGCGTCGATCGTCCATTGCCGGAGCTCGGTCGCGGCGGCATGGCGCACGTGAATCGCGAGCGGCGTGGGGCCGGCCTTCTGCAGGAAGGCGCGCGCCGTCCGGGCGGCCGCGGGCAGGAAGAACGCCCCCAGCAGCCCCGCGATCCATGCTGCCGCGGATTCCGGCCGGACGAACCCCGCCGCGGCCAGCGCGATGCACATCGCCGGCGGCACCAGGCTGCGCCGGAGATTGTCCAGGATCATCCAGCGCGCGAGGGCGCCGAGCGGATTGGGCACGGGACTGCCGTCCGGGCCCGGCACGCGGGGGCACAGCCAGCGGGCGATCTGCCAGTCGCCGCGGATCCAGCGATGGCGCCGGTTCACGTCCGCCAGGTAGCGCGAAGGCTCGTTCTCGTACAGCTCCACCTCGCTCAGGAATCCGCAGCGCACGTGGTGGCCCTCGATCAGGTCGTGGCTCAGGATGCGGTTCTCGGGGAATCGGCCGCCCGCCGCGACATGGAAGGCATGGACGTCGTAGATGCCCTTGCCGACGTACTGCCCCTGCCCGAACAGGTCCTGGTAGACGTTGGCGACCTCGCGCGTGTAGGGGTCAAGGCCCACGTCGCCGGCGTGCAGGCGCGAGAAGAACGACTGCTGCGCCGCCGTGAGGCTGACCGCCATCCGGGGCTGGAGCACTCCGTAGCCGCACGTGACGAGCCGCGTGGCCGGATCGAGCCGGGGGCGGTTGAGCAGGTGCGCCATGGCGCCCGCCATGCGGCAGGCCGACCCGGGCGGAAGCTGCGTGTCGGTGTCGAGCGTGATCACGTAGCGGACCGTGCGAAGGACGGCCGTGTCGCCCTCGATGACCTCGAAGGCGTCCGCCGGCCCCTCGACGATCAGACGGTTGAAATCCTCCAGCTTCCCGCGCTTGCGCTCGTGGCCCATCCACTTGCCTTCCGCGGCGTTCCACTTCCTGGGGCGGTGCAGCAGGAAGAACTTCGTCTCGCCGTCCCGGGCATGCTGCCGGTTCAGCCGCCGGATGCCCTGAACGGCCGTGTCCAGCCACGCGCGGTCCTCGGGCAGCGTCTCGGCATCCGCGTCCGGCATGTCCGTCAGCAGCGCGAAGTGGAGGTTGCGGACCCGGTTCGCCATGAAGCGGATCTCGAGGTCGTCGAGCAGCCGGGCGGTCGCCGCGGGCGGCCCCAGGAGGGTCGGCACGACCACGATGGTCCGATGCTCGGCCGGGATCCCGCTGGAGAAGTCCAGGCCGGGCAGGGCTCGGGGAGGGACCGCGAGCGTGACGATCCAGTTGATCAGCGTCACGGCAGAGCTTGAGAGCGCCACCCATGCGGCGGCGAGCAGCAGGCCGGCCGGCAGGTCGATTCCGCCGTCCGCGATCGACGCCAGCGGAACGGTTGCCAGGGAAACCGACGCCGCCGCGATGGCAAGAAGATACCATGCCAGGGGCTTTCGGCCGAACAGGCGGCCGATGCGCCGGCGCAGGGGGAGCCGGCACTGGAGCTTCGCCTCCAGCGCCTCCCGGCCGGCATCGATGAGGAAGAACCCCACATGGCTCTCGCGCCGCTCCGCGCCGGCGCGCCTGCGTTCCGCGGACAGGGCGACGGCCGTTTCCGCCGTCTCGGCCTCGGCGCGGCCGCTCTGCCGGGCCAGCTCCTCGATCCTGGTCCGGTAGCGGTTTCGCGTCCGGAAGTCCATGAGCGGGTAGACGCCGGCCGGGTCGCGGCGGAGCACGGCCTCGGTGACGCTGAGCGACTCGACGAAATCGCGCCAGTCGATGGCCGCCAGGGCCCTGATGCTGGTGATGCTGTTCCGGGTGGTGACGTGATTGGCCGCCTGCGCCTGGTTCTCGCTCTGCTGGATCTGCTCGATGGTCTGCCCGCGATTCGACAGCTCCTGCTCCAGCCAGTTGAGCGCGAGTCCCAGGGAGGGGTCGACGCCGTCGATGTTGGCGATCAGCTCGGCGATGAAGGGCGCCGTCAGGGGCGGATCCGCCCGCACGAAATCGCCGAGCGCCGTGACGAACTGGCGCGGGTTGTTCCGGAGCACCTTCAGGAAGCGTTCGGCCCAGACGAGCGCCGCGTCCCGCTGGCGCCGCCGCCAGGCGATGCGCTTGGTGACCAGGTGCAGGTTCTCGATGAGCGTCAGGCGCAGCATGATCGGCACGGCCCACAGCTCGCCGAGCGTGAGGGGCCGCACCTCCTGGTACGCCTTGACGAAACGGCTGAGGTTCTCCAGGTCGACCTGGCCGTCGGTATGCCGCACCAGCTCCAGCACGATGTCGTAGGTTCTGGGGAATCCCTTGCGCGGCCCGGATTTCAGCCGGGGCAGCTCGCGGCTGTAGCCGGGCGGGAGGTGGGCCCGCGCCAGCTCGATCTGCTCGTGGATCAGATGGCTGTTGTCAAGGAGCCATTCCTCGGCCGGCGCGATGCGGCGGCCCAGCCGCACGCTGGCGGCGATGGTCTCGTGGCAGCGATGGATGCCGCGCTCGCTTTCGGCGAGCTGGTGGAGCAGGCGCTCGTGCCCGCGCACGACCACGACATCGTGGCGTGCCGCGAGGACGCGCGCGTGGTTCTCGAGCTGGCTCACGCCGAACAGCTCGGCGCGGAGGCTCATCTCGTCCTCCGCGGACGGGGCGTGCCGCGGGGTGCGGTCCTTGTCCGGCGGGCGGCGGAGGCGCAGCCGGCTCCAGAGGGAGAGCCCTTCCTTGCGGGATGCGGGGTCTGCTTTCAGGCCGGCGGTTTTCTTCGTGGCTCTCATCATCTCTCACGGCGGCTGCCAGTATATAAAGGATGTATGCGTGCTTCAATCATCCGGAAACGGCTTGCGGCGCGGCCGCTCGGCCGGCGACGTGCGGCCGCGCGCCCCGGCGGACCCGCCGTTCCGGCGAGGCGGTCGGCTTGTTGTTGTTATCGACGCCTTGCGCCCGCGGCCTGGCGCGGATTTGCCGGCGCGCGCGGCGGAACACGGTGAAGCTTTGCGCCGCATCTTCCGATATCATCTACGATGCCAACGCATGAAATGGAGGCACGCTCATGATGAACCGTGGCGTTACCGGTATCGCGCTTTTCCTGGCGGCGTCGCTCGCCGCCGCCGCCGGCGAGCCCTCGGCGCGGGACGCGCCGGCCCCCGACGATTCCCCGCCGCTTTCCTGGGGCCTCAAGGGCGGTGTCGGTTTTACCGCCGACCCGACTGCCTTTCTCATGGGCCTTGAGGGCGACTACGCGTTCACGCGGGAGTTCCGCGCCGGCCCCCTTCTCCAGATCGCGGCCTCGGATCGAAAGACGATCGTCGCGCCGACGGCGAATCTCAAGTTCTTCGTGCCGATTCCGGACGCGCCCAGGGAGGTCGAGAGGTTCCACCCGTTTCTCCAGCTCGGCCTCGGCCTCGCGTACGTGGAGCGGGAGCGGCGCCACCGGCACGATGACGACGAGGTGGGTTTCCTGATGAACGCCGGCTTCGGGTTCGACTACATGGTCACGGACCGCTTCGGCGTGGGGAGCCACATGCTCTTCAACGTGCTGCCCGACGAGACGGCCGGCGAGCGCTTCTTCTTCTCCTGGCAGGTCGTGACCGCGTCCGTGCGCTTCTGACGCCGGCGCAGCGCTCCTCCCGCGCCATTGACAAGGCGCGTTTCGCTGCGCGAACATGCAGGCCGATCCCTGCATGGAGGAACGCTATGCGGTACTTCGCGCGCACTGTCCTGGCCCTCGCCGCCGCCGCCGCCGCCCTTGCCGCCGCGGCCGAGGCCCCCGAGTGGGAAAACGAGCTCGTCTTCGGCATCAACAAGGAGGAGCCGCACGCGACCCTGCTCCCGTACGCCGAGGCGTCCCAGGCGCTCGAGGGGACGCGCGAGGCGTCGCCGTACTTCCTCTCGCTGAACGGCCCCTGGAAGTTCAACTGGGCGAAGGACCCGTCCGAGCGCCCGGCCGACTTCTACAAGCCCGAGTTCGACGCGAGCGGCTGGAAGGAGATCCCGGTGCCGTCCAACTGGCAGATGCAGGGGTACGGCCGCCCGCTCTACGTCAACATCACGTACCCGTTCAAGGCGGATCCGCCGCGCGTCATGGGCGAGCCGCCGCGCGAGTACTCGACCTGGGCCGAGCGCAACCCCGTGGGCTCGTACCGCCGGACGTTCGCGGCGCCCGAGGCGTGGAAGGGACGCCGGATCTTCCTGACCTTCGACGGCGTCGACTCGGCGTGCTACGTCTGGGTCAACGGCGAGAAGGTCGGCTACAGCGAGGACAGCCGGACGCCGGCCGAGTTCGACATCACGAAGCATCTCAACGCCGGCGACAACGTCCTCGCCGTCGAGGTCTACCGGTACTCTGACGGCAGCTACCTGGAGGACCAGGACTTCTGGCGCCTGAGCGGCATCTACCGCGACGTCTACCTCTGGTCGGCGCCCCCCGTCCACATTCGCGACTTCGAGGTCAATGCGTCGCTCGACCGCGACTATCGCGACGGCGAGCTCGTGATCGGCGCCGATGTCGTGCGCTACACGGAAGGCGCGCCCGAGAGCTGCACGCTCGAGGCGACGCTCATCGATCCGGCCGGGAAGGCCGTCGGGGGCGGTGTCCTCGTGCGCACGAAGGTGCCGGCCGCAAGCCGCGTCACGATGCGCGCGCCGGTCGCGGCGCCGGCCCGCTGGACGGCGGAGACGCCGAACGTCTACACCCTGCTCATCGCGCTCAAGGATCCGGCGGGCGCGGTCCTCGAGGTGCTCAGGACGAACGTCGGGTTCCGCAACGTGGAGCTCCGCGGCGGCCAGGTGCTCGTCAACGGCGCGCCCGTGCTCTTCAAGGGCGTCAACCGCCACGAGCACGACGCCGTGACCGGCCACTACGTGACGCGCGAGTCCATGCGGCGCGACATCGAGATCATGAAGCAGCACAACATCAACGCGGTCAGGACGTGCCACTACCCCGACGCGCCCGCGTGGTACGACCTCTGCGACGAGCTGGGGCTCTACCTCATCGACGAGGCCAACGTCGAATCGCACGGCATGGGCTACGGCCGCGAGTCGCTCGCCCACGTGGAGAGCTGGCGCGGCGCGCACCTGGACCGCACGCGCCGCATGGTCGAACGCGACAAGAACCACCCCTCGATCGTCATCTGGTCGCTCGGCAACGAGGCCGGCAACGGCCGGAACTTCGAGGCGACGTACGACTGGATCAAGCAGCGCGACCCCTCGCGGCCGGTCCAGTACGAACGGGCGGGGCTGGAGCGCAACACCGACATCTACTGCCCCATGTACGCGCGCATTGACCACATGCTCAAGTACGCGGGTGCGCCCCAGGCCCGGCCGCTCATCCAGTGCGAGTACGCGCACGCGATGGGCAACAGCGTCGGGAACCTGCAGGACTACTGGACGGCGATCGAGTCGCACCGCCAGCTCCAGGGGGGCTTCATCTGGGACTGGGTCAACCAGGGGATCACGCAACCCGTGCCGCCGCGGCGCATCGTGAAGGACCTGAGCCCGGCCGGCAGGACGGGCAGCGTCGCCGGCGAGGCCGTCGCGGGCGAGGGCATCGCGGGGCCGGTCGATTTCGATGCCGATGCCGCGCTCGATATCAGGGACGCGCTCACGCTCGAGGCCTGGGTGAAGGGAACGCCGAGCCGCGAGTACTGCCCGCTCATCTCGAAGGGCGACCACCAGTACCTTCTGCGGCTCCAGCGCCGCGGCGGCGGCGGCGCGATCGGTTTCGTTCTGACGACGGGGGGCTGGAACGACGTCACCGTGCCGCTGCCGGCCGGCTGGGGCGATGGCTGGCACCAGGTGGCGGGCACGTGGGACGGCGCGACGATGCGTCTCTTCATCGACGGGGTCCAGGCGGCGGAGAAAGCGCTCGCGGGGCCGCTCGGCGCGAGCCGCGCGCCGGTGTCGGTCGGCCGCAACACCGCCCACGCGATGCGCCGCAGCTCGGTCGTGATCCGCGAGGCGCGGATCTACGCGCGCGCGCTGTCCGCGGACGAGCTGCGCGGCGCGGCGCCGCGTTCCGCCGAGGGGCTCGTCCTTGATGTCGATTGCCGGCAGGTCGCGCCCGCCGAGAAAAAGCCGTGGGACTATCCGAGCGACACGTACTTCGCGTTCGGCGGCGACTTCGGCGATTACCCCAACGACGACAACTTCTGCTGCAACGGCCTGATTCAGGCCGACCGCACGCTCAACCCGCACATTCTCGAGGTCAAGAAGGTCTACCAGAACATCAAGGTCGAAGCCGTGAACCTCGATGAGGGCCGCGTCCTCGTCACGAACAAGCACTTCTTCGCCGATCTGGCGGGCTTCGAGGCCCTGTGGAAGATCGAGGAGAACGGCGCCGTCCTGCAGTCGGGTACGCTCGGGGCGCTCTCGGTCAAGCCGCGCGAGGCCCGGGAGGTGAAGATCCCCTTCGCGCCCTTCGCGCGCGCGCCCGGCGCCGAGTATTTCCTCACCGTGTCGTTCGCGCTCCCCGCCGGCGCGAGCTGGGCGCCGGAGGGGCACGTCGTCGCGTGGGACCAGCTCGCGTTCGCGGCGGAGATCCCGGAGCCGCCCGCGGCGGCTGCATCCGATGGCGGACCGTCCGTCTCCTACGACAACGGCCACGTCGTCCGGGGCAAGGACTTCAGCCTCAGAATCGGCCGCGAGAGCGGGGCCCTCGAATCCTACGTGTGGAAGGGCAGGGAGTTGCTGGCCGCGCCGCTCGTCCCGAACTTCTGGCGTGCGCCGACCGACAACGACCGCGGAAACCAGATGCTCAACTGGGCGGGCGTGTGGCTGACCGCCGGGCCGCGGCGCGTGGTGACGAAGTGCGACGTCCTCCAGGGGCCCGCGGACCGCGCCATCATCGCGGCCGACATGCGGTTCCCGGCAGGCGAGAGCACGGGAAGGATCGAGTACACGGTCTACGACAACGGGATTCTCGAGATCGAGCTGGCGGTCCAGGTGCGCGGCAACCTGCCCGTCGTTCCGCGCATCGGCCTTCAGATGCGGATGCCGGCCGGGTTCGAGCGCGTCGCGTGGTTCGGCCGCGGGCCGCACGAGAACTACTGGGACCGCAAGACCGGCGCCGCGGTGGGCAGGTACGAGAGCCTCGTGCGCGACCTCATCTTCGAATACGTCGAGCCCCAGGAGAACGGGCACAGGACCGATGTCAGGTGGGTGACGATCGCCGATGCGGCCGGCTTCGGCTTCAAGGCCTCGGGCTTCCCCGTGCTCGAGTTCAGCGCCTGGCCGTACACCATGGAAGCGCTGCAGGCGGCGTACCACCCCTGGGAGATCCGCCGCACGGCGGAGATCACCGTCAACCTCGACCACCGCCAGATGGGCGTCGGCGGGGACGATAGCTGGGGCGCGCGGACGCACGGCGAGTACACGCTGCCGTCCGGCAGGACCTACACGCACAGGCTGAGGCTGGAGCCGCTCGGCGGAGAGTAACAACGAAGCGCGGGCCGGCGGCGCATGCCCGACGACGAGCCCTGCGACCGCTTTCGCTGCGCCCCGAACGACCCGGTCCGCATCGTCCATGATGAAAACGCCAACGAGATGTCCTATCGGCAGGGCTGCGTCGTGTGCCACGGGTGCGGCTTCTCGCAGTGCTGAGGGGGCACGCCGCGTTCCCTGAGTTGACAGCGGCCTGAGTATCACCGATAAATGATGAAGGCGTAAGCCGTGCCTTGGTGCTGCGCGACCATGCCCTGTCAATCGGTGCCCGCCGGCGGGCACTCGCGGTCGGGGCTTTTTTGCGGGATGTAAACGGCGGGAAGCTATGAGCCCGACGGTGCTTCGCTGGAAGGACTATCGTTTCTTCTTCTTCTCGCGAGAAGAGGAACGCGTGCACGTACACGTCTACTGTCCGCAGGGGGAGGCGAAGTTCTGGCTCGAACCGGACGTCGTGCTGGCGCGAAACCATGGTCTCTCGGATCGGCAACTGTCGGAACTCCTTCATGTGGTCAAGGAGCGAAGCGATGACATCAGAAACGCGTGGCGCCTCCATTTCGGACGTTGAAGTCACCAGTATCGACACGCACGGTGTGTGGGTCTATGTGAGGGGAACCGAGCACTTCCTTCCTTACAGGGACTTTCCGTGGTTCAAGGATGCGACGTTGGCCGAAGTCCTCCAGGTTGAGCTCATGCACGGCACACACCTCGTCTGGGAGCGGCTGGACGTCGATCTGAGCCTCGCTTCGCTCGAGGATCCGGGGAAGTACCCGCTCGTTGCGAAGTAGGGACTTTCGCGGGCGCGGGGCTGTCGCCTCCTGCCGCGGTCCCTATGTGCGGCGGTCGCAGGCGGTTCTGGGGCGCGGCGGAAGAGACGCCCTTCCGCCGCGCCCTTGACGCTCGCTTCCGTGCAGATCTACACGGTCTTTCGTGGGCGGCCTTCGCGACGGGGCGCCGTGTCGGGCGCTCTCTGGGGTGGGATGCGTGCCGAGATTCTCGGAAAGGAAGTACCATGCGGGCGATTGCAGTCCTCCTGGCGATGGGGGCAGGCCTGTGCCTCGCGGGAGAGGCGAAGAAGCCGACTCCCACGGATGCCTTTCAGAAATTCCTGCGCTGTCTTGATGCGAAGGACGAGGCCGGCTGCCTGAGCGTCATGCCGGCGCCGCGGAAGGTGAAGGGCAAGGACAGCCTCCCCGAATTGAAGAAGGTCGTCAAGAAGTACATGGAGCGTACGAACCCCAAGGGATTCGAGAAGACGACGCGCGTGCTCGAGGAGCAGGTGAAGGACACCTGTGCGGTGCTCGTCGTCCTGGAGGCGAAGGGTTCTCCGTCGAAGGTGCCGGACTACGACCCCATCTTCGTCGTCATGCAGGCGGGCACGTGGCGCGTGATGCCGACCCTCACCAAGTATCAGACCGAGTTCGTCGAGCTGACCGCCGCCGAAGCCGCGCGCTTCGCGGAGCTCCAGAAATGGTACGAGGAGCGCGAGGCGGCCCTGACCGGGAGGAAAGTCAGCGTCGCTGCGCGACTCCTCGGCCGCGCATCGCAGGCGATCTCGAACGAGGACGTGAAGACGCTCACGGCGCTGTTCGCGGAGGGGCTCGACGCGAATGCCAAGCTGAAGGATGGCAAGCCGCTTCTCTGTTGGGCGGCGGAGATGAACCGGATCAAGTCCCTGAAGTTGCTCCTGGATCGCGGCGCGCGCGTCGAGGAGGCAAGCGGGATTATGGGCGGCACGGCGTTGTGCTTCGCGGCATGGAGAGGCGGCGTCGAGGCCGTCAAGCTGCTCCTTGCCCGCGGTGCGCGGCTGGATGCCACGAACAAGGATGGGTGGACCGCGCTCCATTATGCGGCTGCCGGGGGGTGCGTCGAGGTCGTGCGCCTGCTCGTTCAGAAGGGCGCCGACCTGAGCGCGAAGAACAAGGACGGCCGTACTCCGGCCGATGTAGCCGACCCGGAGAAGAAGAAGGAGCTCGACCCCCTGCTGCGCTCGGCGGCGAAGAAGAAGTGAGGCCGCACGGGGGCCCTGCGCCGAGCGGCGAAGCGCTCGATCCGGATCGCGACCGCCCCGCCCGACTTGATCGCCGCCCGCGGCGCCCGTACCCTTCGTGATGGTGAGTGATGCGGCTTTTCGTCGGCGCAGGAACCGCTTACATGGGCAACTCGAGCAACCGTCCGGTAATGGCGTACGCCGCGCTGGTCGCGGCCGGAGCCGCATGTGCCGGCGAGCTTGCCCCCGTGAGCGTGCGCCCCTTCGCCGCGGATCGAGCCGCGCGGATCGAGGTCGCGTACGACGCGCGGGCGAATGCCTACGCGCTGCAAGCCGCTGGCGCGGACACGGTCGTCTACGGCGTCAACCTGGCCGATCCCGACGTGGCCGCGGGTATGTTGCGCGTGACGGCGGCGCGCGATGCCGGCATGCTCGTCTGCCTGCACGAGAACTACACCGACATGTACCCCGACAACTCTCCCGCGTATCCGAGCCCGATGTGGGACGCGTCCGCCATCGCGCTCGACCGGCGCGGGAACCGGAAGCTCGGTTGGTATCAACCGGAAACGCACGAACAGGCGTTGCAGATCGCGGCCGGCCGCATGCGGGAGCTTGCGCAGGCAGAGAGCGCCGCCATGGCCGCGGCCTGCCTTCCGAATGCCGCGTACCTCGACGTGACGACCGGCTACCGGCCCGACTGGACGATCGACCACAATGCGGCCGCCGCCACCGATCACTCTCTGGCGAACGCCGCGCGCGCCGTCATCGAGCTCTTCGAGGCTATGAAGGTCATTCACGGGGGGCCGCTCTTCGGCGAAGGCGGCGAGGGAAGCCTCAGATTCGACACGCACTTCGCGGGATTCGTGGATGCGGTCGAGCGCCAGATCGACCGCCGCAGCCGCGCGCTCGTTGCGCCGCTCTATGAGCTCGTCGCGATCAAGCCCCGCATGTTCAACCACGGAATGGGCTACTACAGCCGCTACTTCCCGGACGCCGGGCAGCAGGCGCTGCACGAAGCGCAGGCCGACCTCGATCAATATCGCGCGAGTGAAATGGCCTTCGGCCATGCCGGGTGGACTTGGGCGCGTGAGAGCGGGGAGGCGCGGGCGCGAACGAGCGCGCAGACCGGCCATGC